>NZ_JBFUGK010000001.1:0-299401 GCF_056402935.1 Polaromonas sp. P3_B1 | reverse complement strand
AGCCCAGCTACCAAAGGCGGGCAACCGCAAGCAAGCTCGATCCCTACGCCGAGAAGCTGGCCACCTGGTTGGTCATCGAGGCAACAAAATCGCGGAAACAGCGGCGCACTTTGAGGCAGATCCACACAGACTCAGCCCAAAAAGGAGAAAACCAAGAACTTATCCACATCGTGAGCACCTTCTGCTCACAAAGAGTGTGGGTCAATATTCGATGGAAAACTCGGGTCAGACTTCAGTGGAATTCAACACGCCGGGCTCCAAAGCCGTGCTGGACACCGAGAAGCTGATGAAGCGAAGCGCTGAACGGCTTAGGCGCGCTCAGGCCAACCCATTTGACCCAGCGCACGATGACGTGGCCGATCACCCCGATGACGAGCCTTTGATGTGACTAGGCCGCCCGGCGCAATTTGGCCGGAGCCTTTTTGGTCGCAGGCTTCTTGGCTGCAGCTTTCTTTGCCAGCGCTTTCTTGACCGGCGTTGCAGCCGCGTCGCCCCTCATGCTGCGCCTCAGAAGCTCGGTCAAGTCCACCACATTGGAGGGACTGCGTGCCACTGCATCAGCACCAATTTTTTCTACCTGTTCCACATGGCCTGCTTTGGCCTTGTCTTCCACCAGTTTCATGACTTGATCGTGGAAGGTATCGCGGAACTTGTCCGCACTCCAGGTGGAGCTCATTTCTTTGATGAGCTGCTTGGCCATATTCAGCTCGGCGTCCTTGATGCCAGCCTCCTTGATGCCTGAGGGAGGCAATTGCAGCGCTTCATAGGATCGAATCTCGCCGCCCCAACGCAGGAGATTCAGAACCAATGCCGGGCCGCAAGGCATCAGCAATGCAAGGTGCTGCTTGTTGGAGATGACCACTTTGGCAACCCCTACCTTGCGGGTATCCGCCAGTGCCTCCCTCAACAGCGCATATACCTTCTGCCCGCGGTTAATGGGCGCGGTGTAGTACGGTTTCTCCAGGTAAACAAAGGGCACTTCATCAATCGGAATGAAGGCTTCTATCTCAATGGTCTGCGTGGTCTTTGGGTAAGCCTTCTCAATTTCTTCCTTACTCAAAAGGACAAACTGGCCGTCCTCCCACTCGACACCTTTGACGATGTCGTCCATCGTCACTTCTTTGCCGGTCTTCTTGTTGATCCGTTTGTACCCAACAGGGTCCATGGACCTTTTATCGATCATCTTGAAGTTCAGGTCACTCTCGTCCGTCGCTGAAAACAGCGCAATTGGCACATGGACCAAGCCAAAGCTGATGGCACCTTTCCACAGCGACCTGGTGGAAGTGGGAGCCTTGCCTGCATCAGGGTTGGCTTTGGGGGCCATCACTAACCTTTGGATTTGGACGGATCAGCGCTACGAGGGTAGGTCCGCTCTTCTTCAAACGTTCCGTCGGCGCGGTGGATCTTCACCGAGGCGGTTTTGTCTGCCATGAATTCCTTGGTAGCAGCCAAGATTTCTTCCTTCGTGGGCTTGCTGATGGACGCGCGACCAGCCCCTTGCCGGGTCAGGTCCCAATGCCCGTCGTGTGTCTTGATGTGATAGTTGTCCATACGATCTCCTTGAAAAATAGCATCGTATGGCTCAGGTTTTCTGCTGATTTGTAGGACACACCATATGGAGCAGGTCAGCTCAGACCCGCAAAGGCAACTTGAAGTTCAAGTACGGGTCCGACCCTAGGCCGCACCTAGCGCCACCAAGGGCATTCGCAGGGAACGCTTAGAGCCCTTCATATGACGTCCCTGCAATTTCATTGAAGTAATAGCCACCCTTGTCATCCTTGTCCAGACGAAGCAGCACATAGCGCGAGCCTTCGTAATACTGGGCCTGAATCAAGAACTCCTGCGTCCCATCGTTATCAATATCCACCGTCCAGACCTTGCCGGGTTGATAGCTCTCAACGTCTGGTGGCATGGTCACTGTGATGAACGACACCGATCCGTTGTCACTCGTCATCACAAGCGACCAGTGATCAAGTACGTTGCACCCTGTTGCGGCCAGCCAGTGCGAAGGCTGTTGGTCGTCCGGCGATATTTTTACTCTCATCGGCAGCAGCGCGATGTCGAGCATGGCGCCCTCTGTGTATCCGCACTGCTCAAGACCTTTAGCGCTGAACTTATTGACCCAGGAAAACAACCACGGTAGCTCCCGCATTTTTTCAGCGCGGTTTTCATCGGTCACGCTAATCCAACCCTCATGCTCTTTCAGATACAGATCCAAAGGAGCTTCAAAACCCATCAACCCAATGACGGGTTCAGATTTGTGCGTGCGGAATTGATTGCGAGCAACTCGGTCAATCTTTTGCCCCAGAAACAAGCACGCATAGTTCACGTACGCGAGCCGCTCGCCAAGCCACTGGTAAGGGGTATCGAAGGTGCGGTCTTCCGCCTGCACATCGCTGCTCACAATCCACCAAGTCTTCTGGGTCAATGCTTTGGGTAGCGAAATATCGCTAGCCTCCGAAAGTGGCCTCTCGCCATCCTCAGGCTCCGGGCCCTCGTTGCGAACGTGCTCTCTAAAGTTGGGCTGCAAACATAAATCCGAGGCGTCGATGAGTACGTGCCCTGCATGCTTGAAGCCGATGAACACCTTCTGCTCGGGGATGTCTGTTAGTTGCAGATGCCAAGGTTGCTCAATCGCAACAAAGCCGGGGGAGTCCATTTGAACCACAGGCACGGGCGGCACCTTCATTTCCCTGAAGTGTTGAAGCCCCGCTACACAAGCCAGCCCGACACACACCACCATCAACAGGACGATGCCGCTTTGACGGGCAGAACCGCGTCCGCAGGGTATGTCACGAGGGGGTTCAATCTGATGGTTCACAAACAGCTCCGGGGAATGCGTTAGCGGACGGACTGTAGACAGATGACGACAAAGAGGCCAATAGCGTTTTGGCATCTGCACATACGCATCTCTCATACGGAGAATGAACACAGACCAAGCGCCAGGCGCTTGCAGATAAACTCCCCGAACAAAAGGGAGGATCGTTTCATGACCACAAAACCAGCACGTCAACGTGCAGGCTACTTCTCAGCCACCTGCGTACTGGCGGCAGTGCTCCAGCTCAGCAGCCTGCCGGCATTCGCCCAAGCGGCCGCACCGGCCAGTGCCCAAATCACTTCGCGCCTGGACCAGGTCAGCAAGATGCTGGCGGGCGCCGCGTCTCGCGATGCCAATGCGGTGTGGGATGCGAAGACGGAGATTGAAGAGCTGCCTTACCCGGCCCGTGGCGACCGCAAGCTTGCGCGGCGGCTGAACACCACAGCGCTGGAAAAGTTCAAGGCTGACCAGATGGCCGATTCGGCGGCTGATTTTGAGAAGGCGCGGCGGGCTGATCCGTCTGACCAGGAGATCGCCAACAACTACGGCTACATGCTGTACCGCTCGGGCAAGCTGCCTGAGGCGGAAGCGCAGCTGCGCTACACACTGGCGCTGGCGCCGGCACGGGCTGCGGCCTGGGCCAACCTGGCGGAAGTGTTTGGGGCGCAGGGGCAGGTGCAGCGTTCGGCGGATGCGTTTGTGGTGTCGCACCGCTTTTCACGCAACCCGGATACGACGCGCCAGTACATTGAAAAATTTGCCGCGTCCACGACGGATTCGGCGGGCCTGAAGCAGGGCGCGGCGCAGGCGCTTTCACGCCTGTTCCCGGCTGCGGGTGCGAACGGCACCAGCGCTGCTGCCGCGCAGCCGCTGGCCAGCACGGCGGCTGAACGCAATGCGGCGGCGCAGGCAGAGATGGCGGCTGCCACCGGGGCCGCCACCAGCACTCCGCCGGCTGCCGGCCGGGTTCCGCCTGCCGCGGATGCGGCCAAGGCGGCGCCGGTGGCGCTGGCGGATCCGTTTGCGCGGCTGCTGTCGCAGTTGCCGAATCCTGAAGTGGCGGCGCTGTTCCAGGCGGCTTCCAAGGGCAACGCGGGTACGCGTGAAGAGTTGCTGCGCATGGCCAATGCGGGCAATGCCCGTGCGCAGCATGCGGTGGCGATGATTTACAACAACGGCCTGGGCGGCGTGGAGGTGAACCACGAGCTGGCGAACACCTGGTACCGCAAGTCGGCCGATGCGGGCTTTGTGCTGGCGCAGGCCAGCCTGGCGTGGAACCAGCACAACGGCATTGGCACGCCTGCGGACGCGGCGCTGGCGTTTGAGAACTACCGGCGCGCGGCGGAGCAGGGCCACCCCTATGCGATGAACAACGTGGCGGTGATGTACTACCGGGGCCAGGGCACGCGGCCGGACGTGAAGGCTTCGTTTGACTGGTTTATGCGGGCGGCGGAGGCGGGCCTGGCGCGGGGTGCGCACAACGTGGCTTCGCAGCTTGAAAGTGGCAACGGCCAGCCGGCGGACCCACGCAAGGCGTTTGCCTATTACCTGTCTGCCGCGACGGCGGGGTTTGCGCAGTCGCAGTACAAGGTGGGCCATGCCTATGAGTACGGCTGGGGCGGCTCGCAAGACAAGGCGGCCGCGACGGAGTGGTACAAAAAGGCGGCGCTGCAGGGCCTGGAGCCGGCCAAGGATGCGCTGAAGCGGCTGGGCGTGACTGACTTTTAAAGCGGCGACCGCGGATCACATGGTCCCAAGTCGCCCTTCCCCCAAAAGCAAAAAGCCCTGTCACCAGGGCTTTTTTTATTCCTATCTATATAGAGAGTGACAAGCCGCCGCAGCAGTAGCAGCGGCGGAGGTGCTACACCCCCCAAACCACCTCATGCCCGGACTTGAGGTTGCGCTGCAGCATGTCGATAAAGGGCACAGCGCGCTGGCGCAGGCCGAGGCCGTCGCCGGGGACGACGCCGTCTTCGGCATTGGCGTCGTGGGCTTCTTCATGGGCGATGGCCGCCTGCAGGGCGGCGATGGCGGCGGGCATCTGCTCGGGCAGGATGATGCCTTTGGGGGCGGGGTCTTTGCCGATGATTTCGAGGACCTTGCGGCCGTTGGCTTCGAGCATGATCACATCGCCGGCGTCTTTGGATTTGAATTTGTAAAGCATGGATGGCTCCTCAAGTTGTGCTGACAGGCCATTATGGAAAGTTTTGAGCGACTTTTGTGTAGGCAAGTTTCACCATTTTGGCCCCTGAGGGGTTTGCGCGGGCCTGGGGCGGGCGGGTGGCGCGGCTCAAGCAAAATAGCGGCCTATGTTCAATATCGCCACTGTCCCCAAGTCGGCCCGCCAGGCGCTCAGCCAGGACGGCCTGAGTTTGTTGAACCCGGCCGAGCTGACGGCCACGCTGGAGCTGGGCGCGGCCTGGGCGCCGGCCTGGCAGGCCTTGGTGCCTTCGTGGGACAGGCTGCCGCCGGATGCCCACCTGAAGGACGGCGGGCATTACCGCAAGCGCCGGCACTCCTGCTTTGTGCAGGAACTGGCCACGGGCACCCTGGTGCAAACGCCGCACCGCGCGCACTGGCAGCCGACGGACTACAACGCGCTGCACGGCGGTTTTGAGCGCTGGTTTGAGCCGGTGGAGCCTGCCGTGGCGACGGCCGCGGCCTGGACGGACTTGATCAGCGGCCTGGGCCGGCTGTTTGCCCAGGTGCAGCCGGCCGGGCGCTGGCATATTGAGGCGCACCAGTTCCGCATCGACACGGCCGGCGGCGTGGGCCGGCCGACGCCGGAGGGCGCGCACCGCGACGGGGTGGACTTTGTGGTGGTGATGATGGTGGGCCGCCACGGCGTGAAGGGCGGCGAGACCCGGGTGTTTGATGCCAACGGCCCGCACGGCGTGCGCTTTGTGATGCGGGAGCCGCTGACGGCGCTGCTGCTGGACGACGCGCGGGTGATCCACGAGACCACGCCGATACTGCCGGCGGACGATGCGCCGGGTACGGGATTCCGGGACACGCTGGTGCTCACTTACCGCGCATCCGGCTTTCAGGCACCCTGACGCCTGCAGGCGGCCCGGCAACGCCGGTTCCGCGGCCCCGAGTTCGGCAGCCTAACGCGGCGGGGTATTCACCAATGGGGGCCGCGGGACTGGCTTTGCCAGACCGCAGGCGCCGCCCCTTGAGGGGGAGCAGGCTACACGAAGTGAGCCTGTACAGGGGTGGGCTTGTTTCTCGGCAACATCTGCTTTCCACGTCGCGGTAAACCCTGCTTGACGGATTTAGTTTAAACCTAAACAATTAAGGCAAGATTAATCCAGAGAGTACGCTTTCATGCACATTCTTTGCCTGGGCGGTGGTCCCGCAGGTTTGTATTTCGCCCTGCTGATGAAGCTGCAGAACCCGGCCCACCAGGTGACGGTGGTGGAGCGCAACCGGCCTTTCGACACCTTTGGCTGGGGCGTGGTGCTGTCGGACCAGACCCTGGGCAACCTGCGGGTGGCGGACCCTGTGAGCGCGCAGCTGATCGGCGATGCCTTCAACCACTGGGATGATGTGGAGGTGTTCTTCAAGGGGCGCTCGGTGCGATCGGGCGGCCACGGCTTTTGCGGGATTGGCCGCAAGCGCCTGCTGAACATTTTGCAGGAGCGCTGCATGGCGCTGGGCGTGGACCTGGTGTTTGAAACCGACGTGCAGGACGACCAGGCCATCGCGGCAAAGTACGGCGCCGACGTGGTGGTGGCCAGCGACGGGCTGAACAGCCGCATCCGCAACCGCTATGCGCAGACCTTCAAGCCCGACGTGGAACTGCGCGCCTGCCGCTTTGTATGGCTGGGCACACGCAAGACCTTTGACGCCTTTACCTTTGCGTTTGAGCGGACGGAGCACGGCTGGTTTGCCGCGCATGCCTACAAGTTTGACGAGAACACCTCGACCTTTATTGTCGAGACGCCGGAAGCGGTGTGGAAGGCCCACGGCCTGGACCAGATGAGCCAGGAGGACGGCATTGCGTTTTGCGAGCGCCTGTTTGCCAAATACCTGGACGGCAACCCGCTGATGAACAACGCCACGCATGTGCGCGGCTCGGCGATCTGGATACGCTTTCCGCGTGTGGTGTGCGAGCGCTGGGTGCATGAAGAAAGCATCAACGGCAAGCAAGTGCCCATCGTGCTCATGGGCGATGCGGCGCATACGGCGCACTTCTCTATCGGCAGCGGGACCAAGCTGGCGCTGGAGGATGCGATAGAGCTGACGAATTGTTTTGCACAGCATGGCGGCGATGCCAAGGCTGCGCTGCAGGCGTATGAGGCGCTGCGCTCGGTGGAAGTGCTGAAGATCCAGAACGCGGCGCGCAACTCGACCGAATGGTTTGAGAACGTGGACCGCTACAGCGGCATGGAAGCCGAGCAGTTCTTTTATTCGCTGCTGACGCGCTCGCAGCGCATCAGCCATGAAAACCTGCGGGTGCGCGATGCGGCCTGGCTGCAGGGCTACGAACAATGGTTGGCCAAGAGCAATGCGCCGCACGCGCCGCCACCCATGCTGCTGCCTTTGAAGGTGCGCGAGCTCAGCTTGAAGAACCGCATCGTCGTGTCGCCCATGGCCACCTATAGCGCGCTAGACGGCATGCCGCAGGACTTCCACCTGGTGCACCTGGGCGCGCGCGCGCTGGGCGGCGCGGCGCTGGTGTTTGTGGAGATGACCGCGCCCTGCCCCGAAGGCCGCATCACCCCGGGCTGCCCGGGCCTGTGGAACGAGGCGCAGGCCAAGGGCTTCAAGCGCATTGTGGATTTTGTGCATGGCACGGGCGTGGACGCGAAGATCGGTATGCAGCTGGGCCACAGCGGGCCCAAGGGGTCTACGCAAGTGGGCTGGGAAGCACCCGACGAGCCGCTGCCCAGCGGCAACTGGCCGCTGCTGGCGGCCAGCGCCGTGGCCTACGGCCCGAGCAACCAGCTGCCCCAGGCCATGACGCGCGCCGACATGGACCGCGTGAAGGCGGAGTTTGTGCAGTCCACGCGCTACGCGGCAGAGGCCGGCTTTGACTGGCTGGAGCTGCACTGCGCGCACGGCTATTTGCTGTCGAGCTTTATCACACCGCTGACCAACCAGCGCACGGACGACTACGGCGGCAGCCTGGAAAACCGCTGCCGCTTTCCGCTGGAGGTGTTTGCCGCCATGCGCGCGGCCTGGCCCGCCGGCCGGCCCATGAGCGTGCGGATTTCGGCGCACGACTGGGCGCCGGGCGGCAACACGGCGGACGATGCGGTGGCGATCGCGCGCCTGTTCAAGGCCGCAGGTTGCGATTTCATCGACGTGTCGTCGGGCCAGACCACGCGCGCGGCCAAGCCGGTGTACGGCCGCATGTACCAGACGCCGTTTGCCGACCGCATACGCAACGAGGTGGGCATACAGACGATTGCGGTGGGCGCGATCTCGGAAGTGGACCACGTCAACAGCATCATCGCGGCGGGCCGCGCCGACCTGTGCGCGATTGCCCGCCCGCACCTGGCCGACCCGGCCTGGACGCTGCACGAAGCGGCCAAGCTGCAAAGCCGCCATGTGACCTGGCCCCAGCAATACCTGAGCGGGCGCGACCAGCTGTACCGCGAAGTCGCCAAGCAGCAGGCACAGGCACTCACTACGCAGCCCCCCGACGGTAAATAAAAAAATCACAGCAAGGAGACCCTATGGACATGGAAGCACGAGGCCACAGCGAACACCCGGAGGCATTGCGCCTCTGGCTGCGCATGCTGACCTGCACGCAGCTGGTGGAAAAGCAGGTGCGCACCCAGTTGCGCGAGCAGTTCGACACCACGCTGCCGCGCTTTGACCTGATGGCGCAGCTGGAGCGCAGCCCCGAGGGCCTGAAGATGAACGAGCTGTCGCGCCGCATGATGGTGACGGGCGGCAACGTGACCGGTATCACCGACCAGCTGGTGGCCGAAGGCCTGGTGGAGCGCGTGGACGTGGCAGGCGACAGGCGTGCCTACCGCGTGCGGCTGACGTCACGCGGGCGCAAGCTCTTTGACGAGATGGCGGCCGAACATGAGGCCTGGATCGTCGCGGCCTTCGAGGCGCTGTCGCCGCGCGAGGTCGAATCGCTGCACAAGCTGCTGGGCAAGGTCAAGCAGCACCACAACCAACTCGCAGACGCAAAACTGGAAACCACATGAAGCACTACATAGGCCTGGCCAACCCCATGCACGCGCATTTCGATGCGATGGCCCATTACCAGGCGGAGCACTTCGCCTATTCCTTCGACGCCGGCGTCGCGACGCTGACCTTGAACCGGCCCGAGCGCAAGAACCCGCTGACCTTTGACTCCTATGCGGAGCTGCGCGATCTGTTCCGCACGCTGAACAGCGCAACGGATGTGAAGACGGTGGTGATCACCGGTGCGGGTGGCAATTTTTGCTCGGGCGGCGACGTGCACGAGATCATCGGGCCGCTGACCAAGATGAGCATGCCCGAGCTGCTGGAGTTCACGCGCATGACGGGCGACCTGATCAAGGCGATGCGCCTGTGCCCGCAGCCCGTCATCGCGGCGATTGACGGCATTTGCGCCGGCGCGGGCGCCATGATGGCGCTGGCGGCCGACATGCGGCTGGGCACGGCGCAGGCGAAGACGGCGTTTTTGTTCACGCGCGTGGGCCTGGCGGGCGCCGACATGGGCGCCTGCGCGTTGCTGCCGCGGGTGATCGGCCAGGGGCGCGCGTCGGAGCTGCTGTTCACCGGCCGCGCGATGAATGCGCAGGAAGGCCTGCAGTGGGGCTTCTTCAACGCGCTGCATGAGCCGCAGGAGCTGCTGGCGCAGGCGCAAAAGCTGGCGCAGGAACTGGCCGACGGCCCGACCTTCGCGCACGGCATGACCAAGACCATGCTGCACCAGGAATGGGCCATGACGCTGGACCAGGCCATAGAGGCCGAGGCGCAGGCGCAGGCGATCTGCATGCAGACCAAGGACTTCACGCGCGCCTACAAGGCGTTTGCGGCCAAACAGAAACCGGTGTTCCAGGGCGACTGAGCCACGCGGCCCGGCAAGACAACAAGGCAAGGACATTCACGCATGAAATCGAGCACCGCCCACCTGGCACTGCCTTTTTTTGACGAGGTTCACCGCGAGCTGGGCGGGCGCCTGGCCGACTGGGCGCCGCAGCAGCAGGTCGACGAAAGCGACGACCGCAAGGCCTGCAAGGAATGGGTGGGCCTGCTGGGCGCCAGTGGCTGGCTGCGCTATTGCGTGCCGGCGGGCAAAGACGGTGCGCTGGGCGGCGCGCTGGAAAAGCTCGATTCGCGCGCGCTGGTGATTTTGCGTGAGACCCTGGCCTTTCATTCGCCCCTGGCCGACTTTGCGTTTGCGATGCAGGGCCTGGGCAGCGGCGCCATCACGCTGGCGGGCACGCCCGCGCAGCAGGCGGCCTACCTGCCACTGGTGGCCAGCGGCAAAAAAATCGCGGCCTTTGCCTTGAGCGAACCCGACGCGGGCTCGGACGCCGGCGCCATGGCGACCTCGGCCACCGACAGCGGCGAAGGCTGGACGCTGAACGGCAGCAAGACCTGGATCAGCAACGGCGACATCGCGGATTTTTATGTGACCTTCGCCAAGACCGACCCGCAGGCCGGCACGCGCGGCATCACGGCCTTTATCGTCGATGCCAACAGCAAGGGCCTGGACAGCAGCGAGCACATCGCGGTGATGGCGCCGCACCCGCTGGCCACGCTGAAGTTCGCGCACTGCAAGCTGCCCAAAGGCGCGCAACTGGGCGCGCTGCATGGCGGCTTCAAGCTGGCGATGCAGACGCTGGACATCTTCCGCGCCTCGGTGGCCGCGGCCGCGCTGGGCATGGCACGCCGCGCGCTGGCCGAGGCGGTGCGCTTTTCGAAGGAGCGCAAGATGTTCGGCCAGACCCTGGCCGACTTCCAGCTCACGCAGGCCAAGCTGGGCGAGATGGCTGCGCTGGTGGATGCCGCCGCGCTGCTGACCTACCGCGCCGCCTGGATGCGCGACGAGAGCGAGCGCCTGGGCAGCGGCGCGCGCATCACCGCCGAGGCGGCCATGGCCAAGATGACGGCGACCGAGAACGCACAGAAGGTGATCGACATGGCGCTGCAGATGCACGGCGGCCTGGGCGTGAAGGTAGGCACCAAGGTGGAAAGCCTGTACCGCGACATACGCTCGCTGCGCATTTATGAAGGCGCGACCGAAGTGCAGCAACTCATTATTGGAAAGGCCCAATTGCAATCATGAGCACCCTTGCCTCGATTTCCAAACCTGTCGAAACGGCAACAGCGGCTTCGGCGCCTTCCGCCCAGGCGGACCGCTTTGTGCACGACCGCCTGCCGCCGGCCGAGCAACTGCCGCGCATGGAATACGCGCTGCCCGAGCTGCGCATCCCGGCGCAGGCCAACCTGGTGCAGGCGCTGTTTGACAAGGCGATTCGCGAAGGGCGTGCTGACAAGCCGATGCTGCGCTCGGACAAGATCACGCTGAGTTACGCCGACGCCTTGGAGCGCGTGAACCGTATCGCGCAGGTGCTGACCGAAGACTTCGGCTTGCAGCCCGGCAACCGCGTGTTGCTGCGCGGCGGCAACTCCATCGGCATGGCGCTGGCCTGGCTGGGCGTGGTGCAGGCCGGCCTGGTGGCGGTGGCGACCATGCCGCTGCTGCGCGCCAAGGAGCTGGGCGAGATCATTGAAAAAGCCAGGCCCGCGCTGGCCTTGTGCGATGCGACGCTGCTTGATGAACTGCGGGCGGCGCAGGCGCCCAGCGCACCGCTGCCTGCCATCGTGCCCTTTAACCTGATGGATGCACCGGGGTCGCTGGCCGTGCTGTCGGCGCAAAAGGATGGCCAATTCAAGCCCTGCCCGGTGTCGGCCGACGACATCGCGCTGATGGCCTTTACATCGGGCACCACAGGCAAGCCCAAGGCCGCGGTGCACACCCACCGCGACGTGCTGGCCGCCTGCGAGGCCTGGCCGCGCCATGTGCTCAAGGCCAGGCCGGACGACATCGTGGTCGGCTCGCCGCCGCTGGCGTTTACCTTCGGCCTGGGCGGCATGCTGATTTTCCCGATGTGGGCAGGTGCGTCGGTGTACTACCCCTCGATTGGCTACACGCCGGAGGCCATGGTCAAGTTGATCAAGCAGGTGGGCGCGACCATCTGCTACACCGCGCCCACGTTTTACCGGCAGATGGCGCCCTTTGCGAAGCAGCACGGCGTGCCCGGCCTGCGCCTGTGCGTGAGCGCCGGCGAAAGCCTGCCGGATGCCACGCGCCAGCTGTGGAAAGACGCCACCGGCATCGAGATGATTGACGGCATAGGCGCGACCGAGATGTTCCACATTTTTATCTCGGCGGCCGGCGCCGACGTGCGCCGCGGCGCCATCGGCAAGGTGGTGCCCGGCTATACCGCCAAGGTGGTGGATGACACCGGCGCGGAAGTGCCGCGCGGCACGATTGGCAAGCTGGCGGTGGTGGGGCCCACGGGCTGCCGCTACCTCGAGGACGAACGCCAGGGCAACTATGTGAGGGACGGCTGGAACTACCCGGGCGACGCCTTTATGCAGGACGCCGACGGCTACTTTTTTTACCAGGCGCGCGCCGACGACATGATCATCACCGCCGGCTACAACGTGGCCGGGCCGGAGGTGGAAGACGCGCTGCTCAAGCACCCGGCCGTGGCCGAATGCGGCGTGGTGGGCCTGCCCGACGAGGAGCGCGGCATGGTGGTGAAGGCTTTTATCGTGCTCAAGCCCGGTGAGGCAGCGGCGGACGCGACGGCCAAGGCGCTGCAAGACCACGTCAAGGCAACCCTCGCGCCCTTCAAATACCCGCGCCAGATTGAGTTTGTGGACAAGCTGCCGCGCACCGAAACGGGCAAGCTGCAACGCTTCAAGCTGCGCCAGCCATGAAATTCAGTGTTCCCAAGCGCGTGCGCTTTCACCACTGCGACCCGGCGGGGATTGTTTTTTACCCGCAGTTTTTTTACCTGCTGCATGAGGTGCAGGAAGATTTCCTCGCGCACATCGGCTTTCCTGAACACGCGCTGATCGCCGGCGGCAGGGGCGTGCCCATCGTGGATTTGAAGACCGAGTTCCTGGGCATGTGCCGCAATGGCGATGCGCTGATGATGACGCTGGAACTCACGCGCATCGGCAATTCGAGCCTGGGCATGCAGTACGAGATTCACGGCGAGGACGGCGGCATCAGGCTGCGGGCGCATGGCGTGGTGGTTTATTCCGAAGTTCCCAACGGCAAGCCGGTGCGCATTCCCGATGCAATGCGCCAGGCCTTGCTGCCCTATTTACAAACATGAGAAACATCCCCTGGAGCCAATCCCCATGATCACCAAACTGCAACCGCCTGACTGGGCCGAGCCCAAGGGCTATGCCAACGGCATGCTGGCGCGCGGCGCGCTGCTCTTCGTGGGCGGCCAGATCGGCTGGAACGCGAAGCAGGAGTTTGAAAGCGACGACTTCGTTGCGCAGACCAAACAGGCGCTGCAAAACATCGCGGCCGTGCTCAAGGCCGGCGGCGCCGGGCCCGAGCACATGGTGCGCATGACCTGGTACGTCGTCGACAAGGTGGAATACGTCGCCAGGCTCAAGGAGCTGGGCGCTGCCTACCGCGAGGTCATGGGCAAGAACTTCCCGGCCATGACCTGCGTGGAAGTGGCGGGCCTGGTGGAAGACCGCGCGCAGGTGGAGATTGAAGTGACGGCGGTGGTGCCGGATTGATGGGCTGAACTCCTGGGGAGTTCAACGAGCTTTATCGGCTCAATGGCTCAATGGCTCAATCTCTCAATGGACGACCGTGCATTCGCAAACCACTTGCACATCCCAGTTCCGCAAGCCCCGTGCGGCCTCATGAGTTGCGGGCGCATCGGCTTTGCGTCCTTCGCTCACCTGCAGCCGCAGCACAATGCTGGCGTTTTGCCCGGCGCCATTTGGAAAGCTGACCTCGCCGGCTTCGATGGAGACACCGGCGACCGGCCGGGCCTGGCGCAAAAGCGGCTGCAGCGCGATGCCAAGCGGCACGATCTGCAGCTGTTGCAATGTGTTTTGGGGTAGCGAAATACGGCATGCTTTCTCGACCGACGCATCGGGCTGCAAGGCCAACAGCGTTTCCAGCCACTCCTGAAGGCGAGCCGGCGAAACCCATCCGCCGGACTGGCTGAGCTGGGCCAGCAGCCTCAGGTGGTCGCTCACCACGTAAAGAGGGTTGTCATCGGCGGGCGGTACAGGCCCGCTGATGATGCAACGGTTCAAGGCGTTAAGGCAGCCGTGCGGATCCCACAAGCAGGACACGTCAACGGCGGGCCTACCCCCGGTTTCGGCAACTTTTTCTTCGGCGGCCTGGGAGGCCTTCTCCGGCTGCGCATGCGCTTTTCGGCCACGGCCCGACCAGCCTGCCCACCCCCCGACAGCCAGGCCGAACAAGCAGGCAGCGGTTGCGATGATCATGAAGGGACAAACCGGGTCGGGAAGGCCATAGTGAACATGTCTTGACGCTTGTTTCCTGGCGGTGGGGGCTGCTGGGGCGGCTGGAGCGCCCGCGGCTCCTGATGGTATCAACCAATCTTGAACTGGTGTTCGAAGGGCTTGCTGACCAACAGGGTTTCAGGGCGGCCTTTGATGTGAACCCGGAAACGCCCCATTTCGTCGCGGCGCATGAATTCAACGCGCCTCATATTGACAATGGTGCTGCGGTGCACGCGCTTGAACACGGTTTCGTCCAGGCTTGCCTCGATGTCGCTGATGCCGCTGCGCATCATGACCTGGCCGCTCGCGAGGACGGCAATGGTGTATTTGCGCTCGGCTTGAAGATAAAAAATGTCGTCGGGATCAAGAGGAATGACGTCGCGCCCGCGCATCCCCGTGAGCCAGCGCGGGAGCTCAGCGGCCGCTGCTGAGCCGGTGGAGGATCTTGCCGCAGCGGATCGCCGGGCGAAAAGCATGCTGTCGGCTTTTTGCAGAGCCTGCATCAGCCGGGCCGGCCTGATGGGCTTGAGCACATAGTCGACGACCTGGTTGTCAAAGGCAAGCAGCGCCTGGGACGGATCACCCGTCACCAGAATGACCACGGGCTGGACGACTGCCTTGCGCACAATATCGAGAGAACTGAGCTCGGGCAGCTGGCCGCACGGCATATGCAGATCGAGCAGCAGAACGTCGGGCACAAGGTCATCCAGGGCGCCCTCCAGCTCAGCTTGCGAGTGCACAATCGCCTGCACATTCCAGTGCGCGGACAACTTCGCCACCAGGTCCCCAAGCCCCTGCGCCTGTTGAGGATCGTCCTCGGCGATCACGATACGTGTCAATTCCATCCCAGGCAATCCCTTTTGAATGAGCGCTAACTCGGGCGTGGCAACCACTCCGGCCATGACTCGACCATTCATGGTGGCGCTCATTCAGCGCTGGGATGCGTTGCCTCGCTCGCCGGGCGATCCAGCTCTACCTGGGCCGGATCCGAATGAGCGAATAAAGCGCCACACCGAAGCCGGGACCAGGCCGAAGTACCGGCATCCAGGGGCTTTCACCGCCCTTTTGCACCAGGATGCCTGCTTTGCATCCTGGCTTGGTACCCCCGCCGTCACGCACTCTTATTTTTTTGAATTTAATGCAAATGTATGCATACATATTGTTACCGTCCATCATAGAATTTTGATCTCCCTGTTCTAATTCAGGCAACACTATGCCCTTCCGAATTTTCCGGCGTTCGATGCATTACTTCGAAGTCGTGGCGCGAACCCAATCGATTCGTGCCGCCGCGGAGATCCTGCATATTGCCCCTTCAGCGGTGAGCCGGGCTGTGCAGCAGCTCGAAGCAGAGGCGCAGGTTGCGTTGTTCGACCGCACGGCGCGGGGCCTGAATCTCACGGTTGCGGGAGAGGCCGTCCTTGCTTCCATGCAGCGCTGGAAGCGCGATACCCAGCAATTGGCGGACGACGTCAGAAGCCTCAAAGGCATCCGCCTGGAATCCGTGCGCGTGGCCGCGGTGGAGAACGTCGCCTGCGAACTCCTGCCGCAGGCCATTGCCAGCGTGCGGCAACGGGTGCCGGGATTGAGCCTGGCACTCCTGGTCGGCAGCACCCAGGCCGTGCTGGACAGCATGCTCAATGGGTCGGCCGACATCGGTATCGTCATTACCACGCCCCAGAAGGTTCCGGTACGTTCGCTCTGCACCATGAAGGACCCCGTCGGCCTGGTCATGCTCCCCGACCATCCGCTTGCCGCGCGCGAGTCCGTGAAACTCGACGAATGCCTGGATGAGCCCCTGGTCATGCCGGTGGAGCCGCTCGCCGTCCGGCTGGCGCTTCGAGCGGCGCTGGATGCGGCGCGCCCCTTTCGGGCAGTGGCCACGAGCAACCGCATCGTGGCGATCAAGGCGCTGGTGCGGGCAAGGCTCGGGCCGAGCCTTTTGACGCGGCTGGATGTCGCACCGGAGGTCAACGAAGGACTATTTCGCTTCGTGCCCTTGCAAGACGAGTCCATCCAGCACCCTTACATCTCCGTCATGGCACCCAAAGGCACCCGACGTTCACCGACCACGGACCTCGTCATCGAAACGCTGCGAAAAGCCATGCCGAGCACCGAATTTCACAGCTGACGGTCATTGCCTGCCCGCGCCGCTCACTGTCCAGGCGCCTTGGTTTGCCATACTACAAAATAGTACGCACTTAGGCAGCTAAGTAACAATTTTTAACAATCGCCGTATACTTTAGTAAGCATTTTCATCCTCGAAGTCGCAAACGCCAGATCAACGCCAAGCGGGACATGGTTCATGACAGTGACGCACCGGGCAGACCCATTGATTGACCACCGCGGCCAGCCTGGCGGGTCGCGCGCGCCAGCAGGCGGCAAGCCTCACTGGGCCACCGTGTACTCGGTACTGCTGGGCATCAGCGGGCCGCTGGCAATCGCCTTCTCGCCCGACAGCGAGCATGTTTTCTGGTCGGCGATTGTGCTGTTGGCCGCTGCGGCCCTTTGCGTCAATTCCCCTGTGAAGGCACTACGCTATCGCGCGGCGATAGCCATCTTGCCCCTGCCCATCGCCGAGGTGATCGCCCACTCAAGTGCGACTCTCTCATTGCTGATGTTGATTGCGGTCGCGGTTGTGAGCTACGGGGCGCTTCGCTCCTCAGCCCAAGCGCTGGCGAGGCAAGCCGGACCGGTTGCGCCGCAACGGGAGCCTCGCGCCGCACAGGACGAGCGCAATGCGATGCAACTGTTCGCGGCGGCCAGCCACGATCTGCGGCAGCCCGTGCAGGCACTGGTGGCCCAGGTCGATCTCATGGGAAGCGACGCGACCAGCATCAGCCCGCGCCAGTTCATGGAACTTCAGACCAGCGTGAACACGCTTGCCGAAATGTTCAACGACCTGCTCGACGTCAACCGGGTTCACATGCGACTCTACGAGGCAAGCCTGCAGCCGGTGGACGTCCGGCTCCTGCTGCAGGAAGTCGAGCAGGTTTTCACGGTCAAGGCGAACGCCAAGGGGCTGCGCTTGCTGGTCGAGTGCCCTGCCGGCGTGTGGGTCAAGAGCGACCTGAATCTGCTGCGGCGAATTGTTTTCAATCTGATGGCGAACGCGATCAGGTACACCGATGCCGGTGGCATCCGCCTCAGCTGCGTGATCGCCGCAGGCCGCGCAATCCTGCACACGGAGGACACCGGCAGGGGCATGAAGGTGGGCGAGCTTGCCGCGCAGGGGGCCGGATTCGAGCGGCGTCCGACAACCAGCAGCGAAGGGCTTGGCCTGGGGCTCGGCATCGTCAGCACGATGGCGCTTCAACTGGGGCACAAGCTGCGCCTGTCTTCCGAGCTCGGCGAAGGCACGCATATCGAGGTGGACCTCGGCGAGTGCATTGCCGCGGCGCCGGCGGCGCAGCAACCTCACAGTGTGGCGCCAACCGGAGGCGCCGAGGTGATGGTTGCGATCATCGAGGATGACGCCGCCATCCTGCGGGTGCTGGTGAGCGCCCTGGCGACCTGGGGATGCCGCACGGTTTCAGCCGGCAACAGCCATGCGCTCATGGCGGAGCTGTGCCGCACCGGCGCGGCACCGGGGCTTGTCATCGCGGATCTCAACCTGGGGTCTGCGGAGACGGGCCTGGACCTCGTTCACGCCTTGCGCAAGATGTATGGCGACCCGGCTATCCCCGCGATCATCCTGACCGGCGATGCGCTTGCCGCGCTGAAGAACGATGCATTCGCGGGCATTCACGTGCTGTACAAACCGGTGCGTCCGTCGGAGCTGCGAAAGCTTGTCGGCGAGCTGGTCTTCACGAGCAAGGCGAAGGGCGTGTCCGCGTAACGCCGGGGAACAATGGGTTACGAAGAAAAACCCGGCAAGCAGTCCAGCGCCGGGAAAATCCGGCACTGTGCAAGCCTTCGCTTTGCGCAGCAAGCCTTTGCTGCACCTGACCGAACTCCGGGAGCGAGAACCCTAGTGAACCGTCAAGCTGAACTCGCCGGCCGGCATGTAACGCCACAGCGGTGCATTCGATGGAAAGTGATGGGCCAAGGCGCTCAGGATGTGCTCGGGGCCGCCGTGCTTTCGGGCTATGGCGCTCGCCCCGGCCATCAGCGACCTCTCGAAGTTCACAGGCGACTCTTCAGGGACAAGAACGATGATGGGCAACCGCGATGCCGGGGCCCGCAGCGCGCGAATCGACCCGGTCAACTCCAGCCCGTTCATGTCCGGCATGTTCAAATCGGTCAGCACCGCATCAAAGTCCTGCCGGCCAAGCAACTCCAGGGCCGTCGGCCCGTCGCCTGCAACGACAACACGGTGTCCGAGGGAGCCGAGTTCGTCCGCCAGAACCAGCTGGTTGATCCGGCGATCGTCGACCAGCAACAGCCTCAAGGGCTTTTCGCTGGTGGAGAACACACACGCGGGGACACGCAGCTGCAGCGCAGGCTGGCCCGCTTGCCGTGTGCTTTCACACGCGGTGACTTCCGCGCCGATCGCCTGCGCGAGCGCTTCGGCGCACGTCAACTCGCTCTCCATATCGGCCGGCAGCGAACATCCGGGGCGGTGCGAGCACACCTCAAACCACAGATCGCCACGGCCGCGCTGGCGCGGATCCGAGTAGACCTGGATCCCAATCGAGTGGCCCTGGCCGGTCTGGATGGATCGCACAAGAAACACGAGGATCTGCTCAATGATCGCCTCGTTGCCTGAAAACTGGATCAACTGCGATTCGCGCAGCTCCAACCTGATTCCGGGGTTGTGCCCGAGCTGGGCCGCCAGGGAGGCGGAAAACCTCTCGAGGAGCGCGCTCGGCGAGAGCAGCGGGCAGGGCCTGCAAACATTGCCGGCAGAGGGCTTGCCGGCATCCACGAGCATGAGTTGCAGCGCGTTGAGCAGCCTGCTCGTTTCGTTTTGCAGGGCAAGCAGCTGCTCGCGCTCCTGGCCGTTCCAGCCGGATCTTCGGTCCAGCATGCGGACCGCCGAAGCCATTTCCCGGGCAGCGGTGATGCGGTCGCCAAGCTCGCGGACCAGTTCGGCACGAGCCTGCGGCGGCCCCGAAACCATGCTTGAGCCAGCGGGCAGCACACCTGCCTTGTCAAAAGCGCCTGCATTGTCAAAAGAAACTCCCATGTCCAGCCCCCTCCATATCCGTATTTTTTGTAACGCCCACCGCCTCAAGGATGGGCTCCTGCTGATTTCCCACCCAATTTACGTGCCCTCGCCCGGCGGGTCCAATGCATGTTTTGAGCGCATTCATGCGAGCCGGCTATGAATCTGACCCAGCGCCAACTCCGGATGTTCGTCGCCACAGCGACGCTCGGTAACGTCTCCCGCGCAAGCGAGGAGCTGCACATCAGCCAGCCGGCCCTGACACGCGCGTTGCAGGAGTTCGCCGAGCAACTGGAATTTCCGCTGTTCCGCCGCGAGGGCCGGGGGCTCACGCTGACGCGCGAAGGCGCTCGCTTCCTGCCTATCGCCCAGCGCCTGCTGCGCGAGATGGATCACGTCATTGAAGACGTGCGGGACGAGGCCAGAGGCACACGTGGCGCCGTGACGATCGCGGTGGGCGCCGCCTTCGGCAGCACGGTCTTGCCCGGCCTGCTGCTCAGGTTCGCCCAAACGCACCCCCTGGTTCGCGTCAGGTTGATTGAGGACGACAGCGGCCCCATCATCGAACAGGTGTCGAAGGGCGAAGCCGACCTTGGCATCGCATCGCTGGTGGGCGACACAGCACCGCTTTGCTGCGAGAAAATCCTGCGGGCGCCGCTTGGCCTGCTTGCGGACCCGCAAAGATTTACCGTTGCACCGGACCAAACGGAGAAAGCGATGGCCACATTGCCCATCCTGAAGGAAGCATTGGGCACCGGCACATTGCACGCGTTGCGGTCCAGCGGGTCAGCCATCGTGAGCCACATGGAGACCGGCATCGAGCTCTCCAGCTTGACGCTGCAGATCGCCTTGGCCAAAGCCGGGGTTGGCGTGGCCGTCGTGTCCGCGCTCGGCGCGTCCCATCCGGCGGCTGCGGGCCTGCAGTTCACCTTGCTAAAGCCGCGGGTGCACCGCGAAATCTACCTGGTGCACCAGCGGCTCATTGCCCTGCCCCCCGCCGTCAAGGCCTTCCAGACTATGTTCTGGAGCCATCTGCTGGCAATGCAAGACACGCTCAAGCTCCACCCCGATGTGGCATTCGTCAAGAGAGCGGATTCAGAAAGCGCGGGTTAGTCCGTCCGCAACCATGGTGCGCAGGCCATCGGTGGCGAACGCGATGGCATGCGCAAAGTGAAGCGTCAGAACAGATCGTCCTTGTACCTCGAAACATCGCCTGCCTGCGCCAGAAGGAATTCCGCTCTGCCTGCGATGTAGTCGGCCAACCTTTGCACGAACTGGCGCTCCTCACCGACATAAACAGGATCAAGGGCCTGCCGCTGCGCCTCCTCTTTGGCCCAGCCGCACAGCTGCTTGAGTTCTCGCGCGAAAGTTTTCCGGGGAAACCCCAGGCGCTCACAGAAGTCCGCCAGCGCGAATGACTTCACGGCAGGCAAATCGAATTCATCGCCGAAGGCCATCGCCAGTTCATGGTCGATCCGCTTGCCGTCATACACGGCCACGCACACCAGATCGTAGAAAGGCGCCACGGAGAGTGTTTCGCCCTGGCCGAAGAAGGAAATGTTCTTGCCGTGTGCGTCGCTGTTTCCCAGCAGCAGCGTGGTGACAGCCCACATGGCCATCTGGCGCACCCCTACGGCTGCGTTGGCCAGACTCGGCCGCAGCGCTGCCAGCGCTTGAAAGCTCGCGCCGTCGCGGATGTGCCGCACGTCCGCCGCATTTCCCAGCGTCCGCTCGTACTTGGCCGAAACCGGCAGGTTCAGCGCCTGGCACCCGTCAATGACGTGGCGGCGCCGGATGGCCCCGTCCACGCGGAAGCGGTCAAAGCGCGCCACGCATAACACCGGCGCCGGCACCCGCAAAATCTCCACCTGCGCCGCCCAGTCCTCTTTCAGGCGCAGCCGGCTGAGGCGATTGACCAGCTTCATGCAGAAGTGCTCGTTGGCCACCATGAATGGAAGGTGTTCGTTCAGCGGTTCGGGTTTGAGAATGTGCGTCGAAGCGAGTGCTCCATCCGCCAGAAACAGCTCATCGCCCTCGCGCAGCACCAGGAGCTTGTCCTGGTATCCCGCCACCGACATCCGCACCCGGCCGTCCCACACCGCGAACGGCACGCTGTTGCGCTCGTCGATGCGCTGTTGCAGTTCCTCATGACCCACCTTTCTGCGGATGGGGTCCTGGGCTTGGGGAGTCTGCCCGGCAGGCAGAAAACTCAAGGCGCCGGCAGTCTCCCGACCCAGCACACGAATGAGGCCGAACAGATGGGTTTTCTGGATATGCGTGAAGCTGGACACCACGTCCAGCGCCCGCCCTTCCGGCAGCAGGTTGTCGATATAGCGCCGGATGGCAACATGTGATATTCCACCCTCAAACGGTATGTGCGGGGTTAGCTGAAAGCGGCCTGGATGCCGGAGCCATTCAGCGCTGTAGGAAAAATTGAATTGGTCCTGGTCCGGGTCGAAGGCCAACTGCCCGACCTGGTCGACGCCGCAAAACACATCCAGTGCACGATCGGGATCCAGAACCGGCAGCGCGCTCACACAGAGTCCTTCGGTACCGAAGTGCGGGCAGCTGTTGCCCGGAGGTTCCATGCCTCGTCACGGGAAACCACCAGCATCACCAGACCCATCGCCTCCAGCACCTTCAGCAGCCGGTCTGTCGTGACGGGCTTTCCGTTCTCAAGGCGCGAAAGCAGGTCCGCGGAAACCCCGCCGAAGGCGGCGGCATCGTCAATACGCAACCGGGCGTGGGCCCTGGCGTTGCGCACGGCGGCGCCTAGAGCAGCCAGGTCCCGGATCTGGGGGTCTACTGCGTCAAGCGTCGGAGGTAAACGTCGTGCCAAAATTCCTCCAATAATTTCGTTAGTACGAAATTATAGTCAAAGGATATGAATTCACCATAATATTTCGGAATAGCGAAACATTGCTTTGGAATTGTAGTTCCAATACGTTAATTACGTAATAACGGAACAATTTGACTCAAACCTGATGGCCGGTCGGTTTACCCCGGCGATTGAGGGGTTGCAGGCAAGCGCCTTGGAGCCATCAAGGCATTGGTAAAAGCGGGAATGGGTGCCAGCATTCTGGCGAGCCTGAACGTCACCCTTGAAGTTCGTGAAGGAATGCTCCACGTCCCCCTCTGCGGGATGAAGCCATCCAGCACCCGTACATCTCGCTGATAGCGCCAAAAGATGTCGGGTATTCGCCGACCACGGCCCCGGTCATAGAAACCCCGCGAAAGGGCATGCCAAGCGGCGAGTTTCAAGCCTGAAGGCGGCCTGTGTTGAATTCGCGGCAAGACCGGGGACCCACTCACAAGGCTCGGGAATCCTGGGATGAATGGAAGGTCCTGCAAGCAGGATTCCGCTTCATGAAAGCAGGCCAGGGCCGGTGCAGTGGAAGCCGCACCGGCCCTGGACCCTTTCCACAAGCCCGGATGACATCCGGTAGTGGCTACGTGATCAGCCGAAGATGACGATGTTGGCGTTGAAGTGGGTCGCGTTCTCCAGCGTGTTGTCTCCTCCGTTGAGCGAAGTGATGTTGGTCCACGAGCCGTGCGCGCTCTGGAAGTCCGCGAACACCACCTCCTGGTTCAGGCCGCTGTCGCTGTTGTTCAGTGAGCGCTTGAGGGTGTTGGCGGCGATGGCACCGGTATAGATGGCCGTTTGCAGACCCTCGGTCGACGCCATGGCCATATTGCCGGAGTTGTCGTTGTAGATCACGTCGTCGGTGCCCAGGCCCGACAGCAGCACACGGCCGGCCATGGTGGAGGTCTTGGTGTTGGCACCGTCCGACTGGATGTACAGCGCATGCGCGCCGCTGCTGAAGTCCAGCGCCAGGCCCGGCGCGGTGGAGTCCTGCACATGGCCGCTGTGCCAGGTGTAGCCTGCCGACAGCGCCGTGCTGGCGCCCGTCACGTCCATCTTCTGCGAAGCCGCGCCCGCGGCCGCGTCAATCGGCGCGACGGTGGTGAAGTTCAGCGTCGTGGCGTTGGTCAGCGCCGCATTGCCCAGCCCGTTGGCCACCACGACACTGGCATCGAGGTTGACGTGGTAGTTGGCGCCGAAGTCCCAGTCAAAGGCGATGGAGTCGCTGGCGCCGGCCGTGCTGGCGTGCGAGCCCGTGGCCTGCAGCAGGTTGATGAGCAGGTTGCTGCCCACGGCCTTGACGGAGTTGGCCAGGTCAAAGCGGCTGGTGTAGTCCACCCCGCCGATGGTGACGGCCGTGGCCACGCCGTTGGTCATGGTGATGTCCACGTCGTTGTCAAAGACGTCCTGCTTGGTCTCGCCGGTGGTGGTGTTGGTGAGCGTCCAGCCGGAGGTGCCCATGTCATCGAATATCTTGATGTGCTGGGTACCGGTGCTGTTCAGGCTCACAGCCTGGTTAAAGCCGATGACGAGCGCGGAGGTGACGTCCAGGTTGGTGACGCCATCCAGGGTCTGGCTGACGTTCAAGGCCGGGGGGTTGAGAACGTCGAGCACGAACACATCGTTCACCGAGTTGGTGCCGTCGCTGGCGGTGACGGTGACGTTGTAGCTGCCAGCCACGGTGGGTGTGCCGCTGATGACGCCGGTGTTGACATCGATGCTGACACCAGCCGGACCACCGGAGAGGCTGTAGCTCAGGGTGTTGAAGGCGGGGGCGCCCACATCGGGGTCGGTGAAGGCGGCCGCGGCGTTGATGGAAGTCATGCTCAGGCCCACACCGGTGGAGCTGTCGGCCGTGGGCGCGGTGACGGTGGGCGCTTCGTTGACGTTGGTGAGGTTGACGGTGATCGCCTGGCTGGTGCTGTTGCCGGCGGCGTCGCTGGCTTGCACAGTCAGGTCGTAGACGCGGTTGGCGCCGGCATCGTCAGGGGTCTCGTAGTTCTTGGCGGCGTTGAAGGTCAGCACGCCGGCGCTGGTGAGGGAGAACAGGGCTGCGTCCGCGCCGCCCAGGGTGGCGCTCCAGGTGACGGCGCCGGCGTCGGTGGCTGCCAGGGTGGCCACAGCGGTACCGTTCTCGGCTGCGTTCAGGGAGGTGCTGGTGACGACTGGCGCAATGGTGTCCAGCGAGATGGCATGCGTGCCAGCCGTGCTCACGTTACCGCCCGCATCCGTCTGAGTCACCGACAGGGTCTCCGCACCTTGGCCCATGGCGGTGATGTCCGCCGCCGTGAGGGTGTAGCTCCAGGTGGTGCCGGTGACGGTTGCTGCACGGGTGTTGCCGCCCAAAGTCAGCGCATCCCGTGAGCACAATGGTTTCAGCAGTGCATTGATTGACAACCCATTTGAGCTGCTTCCAGTCCAAGCGCTTCGCATTGATCAAAGTGATGTCGGGCCAGGAGTGCGCGCCCGAAAGATCTGCCTTCCACTCAGCCCAGCGCACGATGTGGTCTGTGCTGTGACTCATCTGCTCCCTTAGCGACTGGGTTGTCTCGATATCTTCGGCCGAGAACTGACTTAGCTCGATAAAGTGCAACATACATGATCCTTTCAGTGGCACGCAGCGCCTCAAAACAATGCGCTGATGTTGATATCGAGGTTAGTCAGTTCAAAAAGAATTTGGCGCAACATTGTCTCCACGAAGGCAATGTGAACGTCTTTCCCACAGCAAGCGCTTGCATGAACTCATGCTTATGGCGCATGCCCCCTCCTGGCGGAGGTTGGCCAGCTGAATCCGGAGGCGCCCGGACATTGCGTAGTCAGGTCCTCTTGGTCTGAAGGCCGCGGCAATGCCAAGTTGCTTTGTCTGCCTGCGCAGGCAACACGCCTGCTGGACTGGATGGGGGCTTTGTACGCTCGGTTCCGGACACAACGATGTGGTCGCCGTTTCGCAATCAAGCTCACCAACAAACAGGCGGTACAAGCCAAGAAAAGCATGCTCAAGCATTGCACCTGAGGGATGCCGCTGGCTCCCTTTAAAAAGGGATAGGGTGTAGCAAAAGAATGCATCTGCACAGATGCGACAGAAAGCAAAACGCCCACATAAAGTGGGCGTTTTACTACTAGCTTGGTTAGCTAGGGTGTTGGTTGCGCGGGCAAGATTTGAACTTACGACCTTTGGGTTATGAGCCCAACGAGCTACCAGGCTGCTCCACCGCGCGGTATTTGTATATTGTAGCTTACTCTGCCTTGGCCGCGTCAGCGGTAGTGTCTTCCGACACTTCAGGGCGGTCCACCAGTTCGACCAGGGCCATGGGCGCATTGTCGCCAACGCGGAAACCCATCTTCAGGATACGGGTGTAGCCGCCTGGGCGGGCCTTGTAGCGGGGGCCGATTTCAGCGAAGAGCTTGACGACCATGTCGCGGTCGCGCAGGCGGTCGAATGCCAGGCGCTTGTTGGCCAGCGTGGGTTCCTTGCCCAGGGTGATCATGGGCTCGACCACGCGGCGCAGTTCCTTGGCCTTGGGCAGGGTGGTTTTGATGACTTCGTGCTGCAGCAGCGAGTTCATCATGTTGCGCAGCATGGCGAGGCGGTGCTCGCTGGTGCGGTTGAGTTTACGTAGTCCGTGTCCGTGGCGCATGATCAATTTCCTTTTTTAAAATCCGGGCAGCCGTATCAGGTACTGCCCGTGCGAGACCCCTATCAGGCGGGTCTTGGGTTCAACAATTAATTTATTAACGCTTGTCGAGGCCGGCGGGAGGCCAGCTTTCCAGGCGCATACCGAGGGTGAGGCCGCGGGAAGCCAGCACTTCCTTGATTTCATTGAGGGATTTGCGTCCCAGATTGGGGGTCTTGAGCAGCTCGTTTTCAGTGCGCTGGATCAGGTCGCCAATGTAGTAAATGTTTTCGGCCTTGAGGCAGTTCGCCGAGCGGACGGTGAGTTCGAGCTCGTCGACGGGGCGCAGCAGGATGGGGTCGAACTGCTGCGAGCTGCGCTGAACGGGCGCATCGAACGCTGCCAGTTCATTGCCTTCGAGCTGCGCGAACACCGCGAGCTGCTCAACCAAGATCTTGGCCGAGGCACGGACTGCGTCTTCCGCGGTCACGGCGCCGTTGGTCTCGATTTCCAGCACGAGCTTGTCGAGGTCGGTGCGCTGCTCGACGCGGGCGCTTTCGACGGTGTAGCTCACGCGCTTGACGGGCGAGAACGAGGCGTCCAGCACGATGCGGCCGATGGATTTCGGCGACTCGTCGCCGTAGCGGCGCTGATTGCCCGGCACATAGCCGCGGCCGTTTTCAACCTTGATCTGCATGTCGATCTTGCCGCCGTGCGACAGGTTCACGATCACGTGCTCAGGGTTGATGATTTCCACGTCGTGCGGGGTCTGGATGTCGGCCGCCGTAACGGGGCCTTCGCCGTCCTTGCGCAGGCTCAGCGTGACTTCATCGCGGTTGTGGAGCTTGAACACCACGCCCTTGAGGTTCAACAGGATGTTGACGACGTCTTCCTGCACACCGTCGATCGACGAGTACTCGTGCAGGACACCCGCGATGGTGACTTCGGTGGCGGCGTGGCCGACCATGGATGACAACAGTACGCGGCGCAGCGCGTTGCCCAGCGTGTGGCCGTAGCCACGCTCGAACGGCTCCAGAGTCACCTTGGCGCGATTGGCGCCAAGCTGCTCAACATTGATGGTTTTTGGTTTCAACAAATTGGTCTGCATGCAGTCTTCCTCTCAATACCCTCGGTTCGTTACACCGATAAGGCCGGCGAAGCACACCCTGGCGGCACGGTGCCCCGTGCCGCAGGAACGAAAATTAGCGTGAGTACAACTCGACGATCAACGATTCGTTGATGTCGGCGGCAAACTCATCGCGGTCAGGAACCTTCTTGAAGGTGCCTTCGCCCTTGTCGGCGTTCACATCGACCCAAGCGGGCAGGCCGACCTGTTTTGCGAGCTCGAGAGCTTCGGTGATGCGGGTCTGCTTCTTCGACTTTTCGCGCACGGCGATGACGTCGCCGGCCTTCACCATGTACGAAGGAATGTTGACCGAAGCACCGTTGACCGTGATGGCTTTGTGCGACACCAGCTGGCGTGCTTCAGCGCGGGTCGAGCCGAAGCCCATACGATAGACCACGTTGTCCAGGCGGCATTCCAGGAGGAACAGCAAGTTGGCGCCGGTGTTGCCCTTGCGGCGGTCAGCTTCTTCGAAGTAACGGCGGAATTGCTTCTCGAGCACGCCGTACATGCGCTTGACTTTTTGCTTTTCGCGCAGCTGGAGGCCGAAGTCGGAGGTGCGGGTACCAGAGGTACGGCCGTGCTGACCTGGCTTGGAGTCGAATTTGGCCTTGTCGCTGATGGCGCGGCGGGCGCTCTTCAGGAAAAGGTCGGTGCCTTCACGGCGGGATAGTTTGGCCTTGGGGCCGAGATAACGTGCCACTTGAGTGTCCTTTTTTCATCTGCTGCATTTACATGCAGGAGCCGGAGGTCGTGACCTGCCGGCGGTGGGCTTGGTAAAAATGCCTGGTATCTGACGGAGTACAACACCCGTCGGACAGCCAGGCACGGGGGATTAAATGCGGCGGCGCTTTTGCGGGCGGCAGCCGTTGTGCGGAACCGGGGTCACATCGGCAATGGAATTGATCCGGATGCCCAGTGCGCCCAATGCGCGAACCGACGACTCACGGCCGGGACCAGGACCCTTGATTTCAACATCAAGGTTCTTGATGCCCTGCTCAATGGCGGCGCGGCCTGCGACTTCCGAAGCGACCTGCGCTGCAAAAGGCGTGGATTTACGCGAGCCCTTGAAGCCCTGGCCACCGGAGGAGGCCCAGGACAAAGCATTGCCTTGGCGATCCGTGATGGTGATGATCGTGTTGTTGAAAGAAGCGTGCACGTGGGCGATACCATCGGCCACGTTCTTGCGAACCTTCTTGCGAACGCGCTGTGCGGCGTTATTGCTTGGTGATTTTGCCATGACGACCTCTCAATTATTTCTTCAAAGCTGCAGCGGCCTTGCGCGGACCCTTACGGGTACGGGCATTGGTCCGGGTGCGCTGGCCGCGCATGGGCAGGCCACGACGGTGGCGGAAGCCGCGGTAGCAGCCGATGTCCATCAGGCGCTTGATGTTCATCGTGGTCTCACGACGCAAGTCACCTTCGATGGTGAACAGGGCGATCTGCTCACGGATTTTTTCCAGGTCGCCGTCGGTCAGGTCTTTGACCTTCTTGGCGTAGGCAATGTCGCATGCTTCGCAAATTTTGCGAGCGCGTGTGCGACCGATGCCAAAGATAGCAGTCAAGCCGATTTCGGCGTGCTGCTGCGGCGGAATATTGATACCAGCGATACGAGCCATGTTCGTCCTCTAAAACTCTTGAAATCAGCCTTGACGCTGTTTGTGGCGCGGGTCCGTGCAGATCACACGGACAACGCCCTTGCGACGGATAACCTTGCAGTTGCGGCAAATCTTCTTGACCGAAGCTGAAACTCTCATTTCTATTACTCCTAAACTTTCACTCTGTGCCTACTTGGCACGGAAAACAATGCGTGCCCGTGATAAATCGTAAGGCGTCAATTCAACCGTTACCTTGTCACCGGGAAGGATGCGAATGTAGTGCATCCGCATTTTTCCCGAGATGTGCCCCAGTACAACGTGTCCATTTTCCAGCTTCACCCTGAAAGTTGCATTAGGAAGGTTTTCCACAACCTCGCCTTGCATCTGGATCACATCGTCTTTAGACATATCCCATCAAATACCCAGTTAACCGCCCAGTGACGTCTTGAAGTTCGCCTTTTTAAGCAACGACTCATACTGTTGCGACATCATGTAGTTCTGTACCTGGGCCATGAAATCCATGGTCACCACGACAATAATCATCAACGACGTGCCGCCGAAATAGAAAGGCACGTTGTATTTCAAAATCAGAAACTCCGGCAGCAGACACACGAAAGTGATGTACACCGCACCTGCCAGCGTCAAGCGCACCAGGATTTTGTCAATGTAGCGGGCCGTCTGGTCCCCAGGCCGGATGCCGGGAATGAAAGCGCCGCTCTTCTTCAGGTTGTCCGCCGTCTCACGGCTGTTGAACACCAGGGCCGTGTAGAAGAAGCAGAAAAACACAATCGCGCTGGCATAGAGCATCACGTAGATCGGCTGGCCGGGCGTCAGCGTGCTGGCGATGTCCTTCAACCAGCGCATGCTTTCGCCGGCGCTGAACCAACCCACCACCGTTGCAGGCAACAAGATGATCGACGAAGCGAAGATCGGAGGGATCACACCCGCCATGTTCAGCTTCAGCGGCAAGTGCGATGACTGCCCACCGTAGACCTTGTTGCCCACCTGGCGCCGCGCGTAATTCACAAGAATCTTGCGCTGCCCGCGTTCCACGAACACCACGAAGTACGTCACCAACACGACGACCGCGACGATCACGATCGCCACCACGATGCTCATGGCGCCGGTACGAACCAGCTCCAGCAAACCACCCATCGCGTTCGGCAAGCCGGCTGCGATGCCTGCAAAGATCAGGATCGAAATACCGTTGCCCAGACCGCGTTCGGTGATCTGCTCGCCCAGCCACATGAGGAACATGGTGCCGGCCGTCAGGCTGAAAACAGCCGTCATGCGGAAACCAAAACCAGGTGCCAGAACCAGGCCCGGTGAGCTTTCCAGTGCCACGGCAATGCCCATGGACTGGAACAAGGCCAGGGCCAGCGTGCCGTAGCGCGTGTACTGGGTGATCTTGCGACGGCCGGCTTCACCCTCTTTTTTCATCTGCTCGAACGTCGGAACGACGTAGGTCATCAACTGCATGATGATCGAAGCCGAGATGTAGGGCATGATGCCCAGGGCAAACACGGTGAATCGCGACAGGGCACCGCCGGAGAACATATTGAACAGGTTCAGTATGCCGCCTTGCTGGCCCTTGAAAAGCTCTTTCAGCTGGCCAGGGTCAATCCCCGGCACCGGGATGTGCGCGCCAATGCGGTACACCACCAGGGCCAGCAGCAAAAACACAAGCCTGTTGCGCAAGTCACCGTACTTGCCGGTTTTCGCAATTTGAGCCGAGTTGGTTGCCACTGATTTATCCAGTCAGATATTAAGCGATGGAGCCGCCGGCGGCTTCGATGACAGCCTTGGCACCGGCCGTAGCGGAAATGCCGTTCAGCTTCACAGCCTTGGACAGTTCACCCGACTTGATGACCTTGACGTTCTTGGCGAGCTGGCCCACCAGGCCGGCCGTCTTCAGTGCCAGCAGATCCACTTCGGCCAAGCCGAGCTGCTCCAGCGCGCCGAGGGTGACCTCTGCGTTGAACTTCAGCAGGTGCGACTTGAAGCCGCGCTTGGGCAAGCGGCGCTGCATGGGCATTTGACCGCCCTCGAAGCCCACCTTGTGGTAGCCGCCCGCACGGGACTTCTGGCCCTTGTGGCCGCGACCCGACGTTTTACCCAGGCCGGAGCCGATGCCGCGGCCGACACGGCGCTTGGCATGTTTGGCGCCTTGGCCAGGCTTGATTCCGTTCAATTCCATGATGAGTCTCCGCTCAGACAATCTTGACCAGATAGCTGATCTTGTTGATCATGCCGCGCACTGCGGGCGTGTCCTGCAGTTCGCTGACGCTGTTGACGCCACGCAGGCCCAGACCGCGCACGGTGGCGCGATGCGATTCCTTGGTGCCAATCGGGCTGCGAACCAGCTGGACTTTGAGTTTGGTTTCTTTGGTCATTTCAATGCCGCCTTAACCGAAGATTTCTTCGACAGACTTGCCACGCTTGGCCGCGATTTCCGAAGCGGTCGTGGAGTTATTCAGTGCATCCATGGTGGCGCGCACCATGTTGTAGGGATTGCTCGAACCATGGCTCTTGGCCACGATGTCGGTAATGCCCATGACTTCGAAAACAGCGCGCATCGGGCCGCCGGCAATGATGCCGGTACCCTTGGGAGCCGGCGCCATCATGACGCTGGCCGCACCGTGGTGGCCGAACACATTGTGGTGAAGGGTGCCGTTCTTCAACGAGACCTTGGTCATGTTGCGACGCGCTTCTTCCATGGCCTTTTGCACGGCTGCTGGCACTTCTTTCGACTTGCCCTTGCCCATGCCGACGCGGCCGTCACCGTCACCAACCACCGTGAGCGCGGCGAAACCGAGGATACGGCCGCCCTTCACGACTTTGGTCACGCGGTTGACCGCGATCATTTTTTCCTTCAGACCATCGTCTGGAGCGTCGTTGTTCGATTTTGCTTGAAACTTAGCCATACTTAATTCCAGTCTGCTTAGAACTGCAAACCAGCTTCGCGAGCCGCATCAGCCAGCGCTTTGACGCGGCCGTGGTACGCAAAACCGGCGCGATCAAACGCCACTTTTTCTACACCTGCTGCTTTTGCCTTCTCGGCAATGCGCTTGCCAATGGCTTGCGCGGCAGCAACGTTTCCGCCTTTACCGGAGGCGCCGATTTCCTTGCGCACTTCGACTTCCGCGGTGGAAGCGGCAGCCAGAACCTTGGTGCCGTCGCCAGAGATAACGCTGGCGTAGATGTGCAGATTGGTGCGGTTGACGGTCAGACGGGCAACGCCTTGCGTGGCAATGCGGATGCGGGTCTGGCGTGAACGACGAAGGCGCTGCTCTTTTTTGGTCAACATGATGCAGCTCCTTATTTCTTCTTGGTTTCTTTGATCGTGATCTTCTCATCCGCATAACGGATGCCCTTGCCCTTGTAAGGCTCGGGAGGACGGACGGCGCGCACTTCGGCGGCGATCTGTCCCACACGCTGGCGGTCAGAACCCTTGATCACGACTTCGGTCGGGGTAGGCGTTTCGACCTTGATACCGGCCGGCATGTCCATCACCACCGGGTGGGAGTAACCCACCGTCAGGTTCAGCTTGGCGCCTTGGGCCTGGGCCTTGTAACCCACGCCGATCAGGCTGAGCTTCTTCTCGAAGCCCTTGGTCACGCCGGTCACCATGTTGTTCACGAGCTGGCGCATCGTGCCGCTCATGGCATTGGCTTCACGCGAATCGTTGGCCGGCTCAAAGGTCAGCTTGCCGGCATCGTTCTTGATGGTGACAAGCGCGTTCTGGGTCAGCGCCAGGGTGCCGAGGGCGCCCTTGACGTTGATCTGGTCGTTTTTCATGGCCACGTCCACGCCCTGAGGGACGGAGACCGGCATTTTTCCTACACGAGACATTTCAGTTTCTCCTCAATGCCGCCGTTAGGCCACGTAGCAAAGCACTTCACCACCGATACCGGTAGCGCGGGCTTTACGATCGGTCATGACGCCTTTCGGGGTCGTGACAATTGCCACACCAAGGCCGTTCATGACCTGGGGGATGGCGCCATGGCCTTTGTAGACGCGAAGGCCGGGGCGGCTGACGCGCTCGATACGCTCAATCACGGGGCGGCCTGCGTAATACTTCAGGGCGATTTCCAGCTGGGACTTGCCTTCGTCGGTCTTGACGGAGAAGCCATCGATGTAGCCCTCATCCTTCAGCACCTGCGCGATGGCAACTTTGACTTTCGACGACGGCACCAGCACAACGGCTTTTTCAACCATTTGTGCATTGCGGATGCGGGTCAACATGTCGGCGATAGGATCACTCATGCTCATTTTGTGGTTCTCCTATGCTTACCAGCTTGCCTTGGTGATACCAGGGATATCACCAGCAAAAGCCAACTCGCGAATCTTGGCGCGAGCCAGGCCGAATTGACGGAACGTACCGCGTGGGCGACCCGTGATCTCGCAGCGGTTGCGCTGGCGGGTCGGGTTGGCGTTGCGGGGCAACTTTTGCAGCTCAAGGCGGGCCAGGGCGCGCTCTTCATCGGAGCGCTTGGCGTCGTTGGACGTCGCCTTGAGTTCAGCGTATTTTTTGGCGAACTTGGCGGCGAGTTTTTCGCGCTTCAGTTCACGTTGCAGTAAAGCTTGTTTTGCCATGTCCCGCCTCAGTTCTTGAACGGAAAACGGAAAGCGGTGAGGAGCGCCTTGCACTCTTCATCGGTCTTTGCCGTGGTGGTGATGCTGATATTGAGACCGCGCAGGGCGTCAACCTTGTCGTACTCGATCTCAGGGAAAATGATCTGCTCTTTCACGCCGATGTTGTAGTTTCCGCGGCCGTCGAAGGCCCGGCCGGAAATACCGCGGAAGTCGCGCACGCGGGGCAGGGCCACGGTGACGAAACGATCGAGGAACTCATACATCTTCACGCCGCGCAGGGTCACCATGCAGCCGATGGGCAGGTCTTCGCGGATCTTGAAACCGGCGATAGCCTTCTTGGCCTTGGTCACGACGGGCTTCTGGCCGGCGATCTTGGTCATGTCGCCGACGGCGTTGTCCATGACCTTCTTGTCGGCGACAGCCTCGCTCACGCCCATGTTGAGCGTGATCTTGGTGATGCGGGGAACCTGCATGGGCGAGGTGTAGCCGAATTTTTCAACCAGGCTGGGGGCGATTTTTTCGCGGTACTGGGTTTGCAGGCGGGCCTGCAAAGCAGCTGGTGCGGGTGCGGTCTTTGCCATGTTATGCAACCTTGATTTCTTCGCCGCTGGACTTGAAGACGCGCACTTTCTTGCCGTCAGCCAGGAGCTTGATGCCAACGCGATCCGCCTTGCCGGTTGCGGCATTGAAGATTGCCACGTTCGACTGGTGAATCGGCATGCTTTTTTCGACGATGCCGCCGGTGGTGCCCTTGAGAGGGTTGGGCTTGGTGTGTTTTTTCACCAGGTTAATGCCCTCAACCACGACATGGCTGTCGTCTTTGCGCAGCGAAATCTTGCCGCGCTTGCCTTTGTCGCGACCGGCGATCACGATGATCTCGTCGCCCTTACGAATCTTGTTCATGGCGCGTCCTTACAGAACTTCAGGAGCCAGGGACACGATCTTCATGAACTTTTCAGTGCGCAGTTCGCGCGTCACTGGTCCGAAGATGCGGGTGCCGATAGGCTCCAGCTTGGCGTTAAGCAACACGGCTGCGTTGCCATCGAATTTGACGAGGGAGCCGTCACCGCGGCGGATGCCCTTGGCGGTGCGAACGACCACTGCGCTGTAAACCTCGCCTTTTTTGACGCGGCCACGCGGAGCGGCTTCTTTGATGCTCACCTTGATGACGTCACCAACGCTGGCGTACCGGCGCTTGGAGCCGCCCAGAACCTTGATGCACATCACGGACTTGGCACCCGTGTTGTCAGCAACATCGAGCTTGGATTGCGTTTGAATCATTTAAATGTGTTCCCAACTTGCACCGGAAGACAATCCCTTGGGATCGCCAGCCAATCAGTCTTGGGCCTGTCGTCCACACCGCAAACCACTTGCAATGCTTCCGTTAGGCAGAATTCCTCGCCTTTTTAGAGCGAAGCCCACGATTATCACTGAATCACCTGGCAGTGTCAACCGGCTGCTGTGAAAATATCCCAACAGCGCTTTTGCAGGCGGGCCTGGCGGCCCAGGAACCGCAAAGCCGCGGCTGGAACCGGCGCCCCCAAGAGAGTGAATTTCAGGGATGAAATCTAGCCTGGCATCAATACCAGAAAGAAAAGTCCGCTATAAAAAGCGGAGCGATTCAGAGCAGTACTTAGTCGGGCAGGCTCAGGTATTGGCCGCAAAGCGCCAAAAATGCGTCCAGCTGCGGATCCACCCCGTTTTCCTGCTGCAGCAGGACCGCCACTTCCGGCGCAAGGGTCCGGGCCAGCGCGGCGTCGAGGAACAGCAGCCGCGAACGCCTCGCCAGCACGTCTTCCACCGTGCGCGCATATTCATGGCGGGCGGCAAAACGCACCATGGCCTCCGTCAGGCCGCCGCCCAGCTCGCGCCCGGCGCCCGGCAGGCTCTCCAGGGAAGCCGCCTCGCTGCCATATAGATGAGGGCCGGGGGCCTCGCTGATCTTATGGCCCGAATTGTGAGCGCCAACTAACTTTAAATGCGCGGTGGTGCTGCCGGCCCGGGCGGGCAGCAGCGCCGCGCCAAAGCACTTGTCCAGTACGTCCTCCGCCATGGCGCGGTAAGTGGTCCATTTCCCGCCGGTCACCGTGACCAGGCCGCTTTTGCTGACCAGCACCGTGTGCTCACGCGACAGCGCCTGGGTGCTGCCGGCATCGTCGTCCGGCGGCTTGACCAGGGGCCGCAAGCCCACCCAGATGCTTTTGATGTCCGCCGGGCCCGGGGCGCGGCTCAGGTAACGCGCCGATTCGCGCAGGATGAAATCGACCTCTTCCCGGAAAGGCAATGGCTCGCGGGCCAGGTCGTGGCGCGGCGTGTCGGTGGTGCCCAAAATGGTTTTACCCAGCCAGGGCACGGCAAACAACACCCTGCCGTCGGCCGTCTTGGGCACCAGCAGGGCATGGTCGGTTGGCAGAAAGGAGCGGTCCACCACGATATGGACACCCTGGCTGGGCGCCACCATGGGCTTGGTGTCGCGGCCTATGGCCTGGCCGTCCTGCAGGCGCAGCTGGTCCACCCAGACGCCGGCCGCGTTCACCACGCAGTTCGCCCGGATCTCAAACGTGCGGCCGGTTTCCTGGTCGCGCGCATGCAGGCCGACCAGCTTGCCGCCTTCATGGATCAGGCCGGTGGCCGCGCAGTAATTGACCAGCAGCGCGCCCTGGCTTGCGGCCGTGCGGGCCAGCGCCAGCGCCAGCCGTGCATCGTCAAACTGGCCGTCCCAATACTTGACGCCGCCCTTGAGGTCCCGCGGCTGCACCGTCGGGAGGTAAGCCAGGGTTTCCTGGCGATTGAGGAATTCGGTCGCGCCCAGGCCGGCCTTGCCGGCCAGCGCGTCGTACATCTTGAGCCCTATGCCGTAAAAAGGCGCTTCCCAGAATTTGTAGGAAGGCATGACAAAAGGCAGCGGCTGCGCCAGGTGCGGCGCATTGGCCAGCAGGGTGGTGCGCTCGAGCAAAGCCTCGCGCACCAGCGAGATATTGCCCTGCGCGAGGTAGCGCACGCCGCCGTGCACCAGCTTGGTGGCGCGCGAGGAAGTGCCCTTGGCGAAATCATGCGACTCCACCAGCACCACGGAAAACCCGCGCGCGGCGGCGTCAAGCGCCACGCCCAAGCCTGTGGCACCGCCGCCAATGATGGCGACGTCATAGTGGCGAGGCGCGGCCAAGCTATCGATCAGATCCTGGCGCCGCGTTTGCGCAGGCGCGAATTCAGTTGTCATGGGCTTTGATTCCCGTTCCATTACAAACCCATTTTTCTAAGTGGCACTGAGCTTACCCCAGCGCTGTGGCGGCAAGCGCCGCCTGTGACCAGCAAGAAAAAACGGGCGGTGCGGCACATTGCGCCACACCGCCCCCACCCAATTGCTTAACGCACCTTGCCGTCTTTCCAGGCCTGCAGCAGCTTGTCGTAGTTGATGGTCTCGCCCTTGGGCTTTTCATTGGCCAGCTTGGCCCATGGCGCGCCCTTGTCGCTCAGCCATTTGGCCGGGTCGCTCTTGGGGTTGAGCTTGGGCGCGCAGTGGGCCATGCCGGCGCGCTCCAGGCGTCCCATCACCTGGTCCATCTCGTCGGCCAGGTTGTCCATCGCGCCTTGCGGCGTTTTTTCACCCGTCACAGCCTGGGCCACGTTTTTCCACCAGAGCTGCGCCAGCTTGGGGTAGTCGGGCACGTTGTTGCCGGTCGGCGTCCAGGCCACGCGGGCCGGGCTGCGGTAGAACTCGATCAGGCCGCCGTAGTTGGCGGCGTTCTTGGTGAAGTACTCGTGGTGGATGTCGCTGTCGCGGATGAAGGTCAGGCCCACCACCGATTTCTTGGCCGAAACCGTCTTGGAGGTGATGAACTGCGCATACAGCCAGGCGGCAGCGACCTTGTTGGCGTCATGGTCCTTGAAGAAGGTCCAGGAGCCCACGTCCTGGTAGCCGTTTTGCATGCCCTGCTTCCAGTAGGGGCCGTTGGGGCCGGGCGCCATGCGCCACTTCGGCGTGCCGTCGGCGTTCACCACAGGCAGGCCCTTCTTGGTCATGTCGGCGGTGAAGGCCGTGTACCAGAAGATCTGCTGGGCGATCTGCCCCTGGGCCGGCACCGGGCCGGCCTCGCCGAAGGTCATGCCGCTGGCCTCCTTGGGCGCGTACTTCTTCATCCAGTCCACATACTTGGTCAGCGCGTAAACCGCCGCTGGCGAATTGGTGGCGCCGCCGCGGGCCACCGAGGCGCCCACCGGCGTGCACTTGTCGGCTGCCACGCGAATGCCCCACTCGTCCACCGGCATGCCGTTGGGAATGCCCTTATCGGCGGTGCCGGCCATGGACAGCCAGGCGTCGGTAAAGCGCCAGCCCAGCGACGGGTCCTTCTTGCCGTAGTCCATGTGGCCGTAAATGGGCTTGCCGTCTATGGTTTTCACGTCGTTGGTGAAGAACTCGGCGATGTCCTCATAGGCGCTCCAGTTGAGCGGCACGCCAAGGTCGTAGCCGTATTTGGCCTTGAACTTGTCTTGCAGGTCTTTGCGCGCGAACAGGTCGGCGCGGAACCAGTACAGGTTGGCGAATTGCTGGTCGGGCAGTTGGTAGAGCTTGCCGTCGGGTGCCGTCGTGAAGCTGGTGCCGATGAAGTCCTTGAGGTCCAGGCCCGGGTTGGTGTATTCCTTGCCCGCGCCGGCCATGTAGTCGGACAGCGCCAGGATCTTGCCGTAGCGGTAGTGGGTGCCTATCAAGTCGGAGTCGGAGATCCAGCCGTCGTAAATCGACTTGCCCGACTGCATGGAAGTCTGCAGTTTTTCAACCACGTCGCCTTCCTGGATGATGTCGTGCTTGACCTTGATGCCGGTGATTTCCTCAAAGGCCTTGGCCAGCGTCTTGGATTCGTACTCATGGGTGGTGATGGTCTCGGACACCACCGAGATTTCCTTCACGCCCTTGGCTTGCAGCTTCTTGGCCGCGTCGATGAACCACTTCATCTCCGCCTGCTGCTTGTCCTTGGACAGCGTGGAAGGCTGGAATTCGCTGTCGATCCATTTCTTCGCCTCGGCCTCGCCGGCCCAGCCGGGGCTGGCCATGGCACACACCGCGGCCACTGCCAGTGCCGTATAACGCATCTTCATGACTTGTCTCCTCATTGGTTCACTCCCCGTGGTTGAAGGCTTGTTCGGCTCCGGGGAATATGAGCCGGATTCCTTTTCTCTGCACTTGTCTTTCCTGTCGCTTGCTAACCCTTGCGCATGATCACGGCGAGCAACACCATGGACAGCACAAAACTGATCCAGATCGAGGGGTCCGCCTCCAGCCCCAGCCAGCCGGCCAGCTTGCCGCTGATGCCGACAAAAATCAGGTTCACATAGGCCGCGCTGAGCAGGCCTATAAACAGCCGGTCGCCGCGCGTGGTTTCCAGCGGCAGGAAGCCGCGCCGCATCGTCGTCGGCGACTTGATCTCCCACACCGTCATGCCCACCAGCATCAGCACGATGCAGCTGAAAAAAACCGCCACCGGCGTCGTCCAGGCCATCCACTCAAACATCTGTCATCTCCTTCTAGACCCTGCCCATCGCGAAACCCTTCGCGATGTAATTGCGTACAAACCAGATCACGATGGCGCCCGGGACTATGGTCAGCACGCCGGCCGCGGCCAGCGTGGCCCAGTCCATGCCCGAGGCCGACACCGTGCGCGTCATGGTCGCGACGATGGGCTTGGCGTTGACGCTGGTCAGCGTGCGCGCCAACAGCAGTTCCACCCAGCTGAACATGAAGCAGAAAAACGCCGCCACGCCCACGCCGGCCTTGATCAGCGGCAGGAAGATGCGTACAAAAAAGCGAGGGAAAGAGTACCCGTCGATGTAGGCGGTTTCATCGATCTCGCGCGGAATGCCGCTCATGAAGCCTTCCAGGATCCACACCGCCAGCGGCACGTTGAACAGCAGGTGGGCCAGCGCCACCGCGATGTGGGTGTCCATCAGCCCCACGGTGGTGTAGAGCTGGAAGAAGGGCAGCAAAAACACCGCGGGCGGGGTCATGCGATTGGTCAGCAGCCAGAAGAACACATGCTTGTCGCCCAGGAAGCTGTAGCGCGAGAACGCATACGCGGCCGGCAAGGCCACGGTGATGGAGATCACCGTGTTGATGGCGACGTAGATCAGGCTGTTGATGTAGCCCGAATACCAGGACGGATCGGTGAAGATGGTCTTGTAGTTGTCCCAGGTGAATTGCTGGGGAAAGAAGGAAAAGCTCGACAAAATCTCGCTGTTGGTCTTGAAGCTCATGTTGACCATCCAGTAGATGGGCAGCAGCGCGAACAGGATGTAGGCGACGAGGAACAGCGTGCGCGCCTGGAATTTCGGTGTGTTCATTCCACGCCCTCCTTCTCTTGCGTGCCCACGCGCTGCATCCAGTTGTAGAGGATGAAGCACAGCAGCAGGATGATCAAAAAGTAAATCAGCGAGAAAGCCGCCGCCGGGCCCAGGTCGAACTGGCCGACGGCTTTTTGCGTGAGGTATTGGGACAGGAAGGTCGTGGCATTGCCCGGCCCGCCACCCGTGAGCACAAAGGGCTCGGTGTAGATCATGAAGCTGTCCATGAAACGCAGCAGCACGGCGATCATCAGCACGCCGCGCATTTTGGGCAGCTGGATGTAGCGAAACACCGCGAACTTGCTCGCGCCGTCAATGCGCGCGGCCTGGTAGTAGGCGTCCGGAATCGAACGCAGACCGGCGTAACCCAGCAGGGCCACCAGCGGCGTCCAGTGCCAGACATCCATCATCAGCACCGTGATCCAGGCGTGCGTGGCATTGCCGGTGTAACTGTAGTCAAAGCCCATCTTCTGCAGCATCGCGCCCAAGAGGCCTATGTCGGCCCGGCCGTAAATCTGCCAGATGGTGCCGACCACATTCCAGGGGATCAGCAAAGACAGCGCGACCAGCACCAGCACCAGCGAGGCCTTCCAGCCCTGCGCCGGCATGGACAACGCCAGCGCGATGCCCAGCGGGATCTCGACCGCCAGCACCGCCAGCGAGAAAGTCAGCTGGCGCCACAGCGCCGCATGCAAATCCTCGTCGCGCATGACCGACGCAAACCACTCGGTGCCGACAAACACGCGCCGCTCAGGCGAGATGATGTCCTGCACCGAATAGTTGACCACCGTCATCAGCGGCAGGATGGCGGAAAAGGCTACGCAGATGATGACCGGCAGCACCAGCAGCCAGGCCTTCTGGTTAACAGGCTTCGTCGTCGTGCTCATGCTTCCACCAGTTCGTCATTGAGGTACAGGCAGGTGTGTGTGCCCATGACCTGGAGCCAGACCTCTTCGCCGACCTGCGGTGCGCGGGAGGCGGGATTCAGGCGGGCTTTGAGGGTGTGCTCGCCGATGCGCGCCGTCAGCATCCAGTGCGTGCCTATGTCCTGCACCAGCGTGACGGTAAAGGGCAGCGCCGCCGGGTCGCCCGGCGCGGTCTTCACCACATACTCGGGGCGCACGCCCAGCTTGAGGTCGCCGTCGGGCATACCGCGCCCTGGCGGCAGGGCCAGCGGCCGGTCCGCGACGCGCAGCGCGCCGCCGGACACCGTGGCCGGCAGGAAATTCATGCCGGGCGAACCGATGAAATGGCCCACAAAGGTGTGACGGGGCCGCTCGAACAGCGCGTCGGCCGAGCCGGTCTGCACCGCGCGGCCGCGTGTCATCACCACCACTTCTTCGGCAAAGGTCAGCGCCTCGACCTGGTCGTGGGTGACGTAGATCAGGGTGAGCTTGAGCTCGTGGTGGATCTGCTTGAGCTTGCGCCGCAGCTGCCATTTGAGGTGCGGGTCAATCACCGTGAGCGGCTCGTCGAACAGCACGGCCGACACGTCGGGCCGCACCAGGCCGCGGCCCAGCGAGATTTTCTGCTTGGCGTCTGCCGCCAGCCCGGCCGCGCGCTGGTTGAGCTGGCCGCTCATGTCCAGCATCTCGGCGATCTCGCCCACGCGTTTTTTGATCTGCGCCTCGGGCACCTTGCGGTTGCGCAGCGGAAAGGCCAGGTTCTCGGCCACCGTCATGGTGTCGTAGATCACCGGGAACTGGAAAACCTGCGCGATGTTGCGCTGCTGCGGCGTCGCGCGCGTCACGTCCACGCCGTCGAACTTGACGCTGCCCTGCGAGGGCACCAGCAGGCCGGACATGATGTTGAGCATGGTGGTCTTGCCGCAGCCCGACGGGCCCAGCAGCGCGTACGCGCCGCCGTCGCGAAAACTCATGTTGAGCGGCAGCAGCGCGTAGTCGCTGTCTTCGCGCGGATTCGGCCGATAGGCGTGGGCCAGGTCCAGGTCAATGCGCGCCATGAGACCTCCGTGGAGCCAAAAGCAACGCGCCTTCGGCGTCAAAAACATAAACCTGCGCCGGATCCAGGTACAGGGTGACGGGCGCGCCCAGGTCAAAGTAGTGCACACCCGTGAGCTGCGCCACCAGCTCGCCCACGGCCGTCGCCACGTGGACAAAGGTGTCGGAACCGGATATCTCGGCCAGCTCGACCTTGCCGGGCAGCGCCACATCACCCTCTCTCGCCGTGACACGCAGCGCGCTGCCGCGAACCCCTGCCGTGAAGGAGGCCAGGCGCTGCGCCGGTGCGTCCGGCAGCTTCAGCGCCAGCGCCGGGCCACCCGCCAGCTGCAGGCCCTGGGCGGCGGGCAGCGCCGCGATCAGGTTCATGGGCGGGTCGCTGAAGGCCCGCGCCACGCGCAGCGACTGCGGCGCGTGGAAAACCTCGGCCGTCGGGCCGTACTGCAACAGCTCGCCGCCGTCCATCACGGCGGTGTAGCCGCCCAGCAGCAGGGCTTCGCCGGGCTCGGTGGTGGCATAAATGACCGTGGAGTCTCCCGCGGCGAACAGCTGGGTCAGCTCCTCGCGCAATTCCTCGCGCAGCTTGTAGTCGAGGTTGACCAGTGGCTCGTCCAGCAACATCAGCGGCGCGCCCTTGGCCAGCGCGCGCGCCAGGGCCACGCGCTGCTGCTGCCCGCCCGAGAGTTCGGCCGGGTAACGGTCCAGGAACATGTCGATGTGCAGGCGCTCGGCCAGGCCGCGCACCTTCTGCTCTATGTCTTTTTCGCCGCGCAGCTTGAGCGGCGAGGCAATGTTGTCGGCCACGCGCAGCGAGGGGTAGTTGATGAACTGCTGGTAGACCATGGCGACGTTGCGCTCGCGCACCGGCATGCCGGTCACGTCGGCCTGGTTGACCAGGACCTTGCCCTGCGTGGGCACGTCCAGGCCGGCCATGATGCGCATCAGGCTGGTCTTGCCGGCCTGCGTGGCGCCCAGCAATACCGTGACTTCGCCGCTGCGCGGCGCCAGGCTCATGTCGTAGAGCCATTGCTCGGCGCCGACTTTTTTGCTGATCTGGTCCAGGGACAGCTGCATCACGCCGCTCCCCCGCCCCGCAAGGGCTGGAACAGGCCGCCACACCCCCCGGCAGGGGCCAGGGCTGGCAAGAAATTTGAAACAGTCAACAAGAAAGCGTCTCCCGAGGATTTGTAGACAGAACCTGGATAAGTTCGGTTTTTTTCTATTTTTCTTCCTTTGTGATTGTTTTATCTAATTGTTTTCCCTTATCTGTTTCCTTTTGTTTCGATATAAAGTTTCCGCAAAGACATCCAGCTGTCATTCTTAGGTCCTTTTAATTCCCCGATTCCCTTAGATCCCCCCAGATTCCCCTCCCCGACTTGGACCCGCGTGAACTCCAATCCCAGGCAAATCAAGCTTCTTGACGTGGTCCGCGCCCACGGCTCGGCCTCCGTCGAGCAGCTTGCCGACAAGCTCAATGTGACCCTGCAGACCGTCAGGCGGGACGTGCAGCGCCTGTCCGAAGCCGGCTTGCTGACGCGCTTTCACGGCGGCGTGCGGGTGCCCACCTCCACCATTGAAAACATCGCGCACCGTCAGCGCGAAAGCCTGAATGCCGAAGGCAAGGCGCGCATCGCCGAGGCCGTTGCCAGGCGCATCCCCAACGATTGCTCGCTGATCCTGAACATCGGCACCACCACCGAAGCCGTCGCCAAGGCCTTGCTGAACCACAAGGGGCTGCGCGTGATTACCAACAACCTCAATGTGGCGGCCATCCTGTGCGGCAACACCGACTGCGAGGTCATCGTGGCCGGCGGCGTGGTGCGCGCGCGCGACCGCGGCATCGTGGGCGAGGCGGCGGTGGATTTCATGCGCCAGTTCCGTGTCGACATCGCCGTTATCGGCATTTCGGGCATAGAGCCTGACGGCTCGCTGCGCGACTTCGACTACCGCGAGGTCAAGGTCGCGCAGACCATCATCGAGCACGCCCGCGAGGTCTGGCTGGCCGCCGACAGCAGCAAATTCAACCGCCCGGCCATGGTCGAGCTGGCCAGGCTTTCACAAATCGACCGGCTGTTCACCGATATGCCGCCGCCCGACCCCTTCCCGGCCCTGCTGGAGGAAGCGGACGTGAGCTGCGAAGTGGCCCATCCTTGAGCACCGGGCAACAGCGGTTTTCATACACTCCAGCGCATGACCTACCTCCTCGCCCTTGACCAGGGAACCTCGAGTTCCCGCAGCATCGTGTTTGACGAACACGGCCACATCGTGGCCCTGGCGCAGCAGGAGCTGCCGCAGATCTACCCCCGGCCCGGCTGGGTCGAGCACGACTTGAATGAAATCTGGCGCACCCAGCTGGCCACGGCGCGCGAGGTGCTGGCCAAGGCGAACATCAAGGCCGGCGACATACGCGCGCTGGGCATCACCAACCAGCGCGAAACCACCGCCCTCTGGAACCGCAAGACCGGCCAGCCGGTGCACCACGCCATCGTCTGGCAGGACAGGCGCGCCGAAGCCACCTGCGCCGAATTGCGCGAGCAGGGCAAGGAAAAACTGATCCAGTCCAAGACCGGGCTGCTGATCGACGCTTACTTTTCCGGCACCAAGCTCAAATGGCTGCTCGACAACGTGCCCGGTGCGCGCGCGCAGGCCGAGCGCGGCGAACTGGCCTTCGGCACCATCGACAGCTGGCTGATGTGGCAGCTCACGGGCGGCGCGCTGCACGCCACCGACGTCAGCAATGCTTCACGCACCATGCTGTTCAATGTGCATACCAACCAGTGGGACGACGAGCTGCTGGCCTTGCTGGGCATCCCGGCCTCGCTGATGCCCCAGGTGCTGCCTTCCAGCGCGCACTATGGCGAAGTGCGGACCGACCTGCTGGGCCATGCGATTGCCATAGGCGGCGTCGCCGGCGACCAGCAAAGCGCCCTCTTCGGCCAGGCCTGTTTCAAGGCCGGCATGGCGAAAAACACCTACGGCACCGGCTGCTTCATGCTGATGCACACGGGCGGGCAGTTCCAGACCTCGCACAACGGCTTGCTGACCACCAGTGCGGCCCAGGCGACCCCACAAACCCAGTTCGCCATAGAGGGCAGCGTGTTTGTGGGCGGCGCCGTGGTGCAGTGGCTGCGCGACGGCCTGCATGCCATCAAGGGCAGCGCCGAAGTGCAGGCGCTGGCCGAAAGCGTGCCCGACTCGGGCGGCGTGATGATGGTGCCGGCCTTCACCGGACTGGGCGCGCCCTACTGGAAACCCGACGCGCGCGGCACCATCACCGGGCTCACGCGCGGCACCACGGTCGCCCACATCGCGCGCGCCGCGCTCGAAAGCATCGCTTACCAGAGCGCGGCCCTGTTGCAGGCCATGAGCCGCGACGCGGTCGGCGCCGGCGCCGCGCCCGTGGCCGAGCTGCGCGTGGACGGCGGGGCCTGCGTGAACGACCTGCTGATGCAATTCCAGGCCGACCTGCTGGGCATCCCGGTGATTCGCCCGGCCGTGATTGAAACCACTGCGCTGGGCGCCGCCTACCTGGCCGGATTGTCCAGCGGGGTGTACCGCAGCACCGAGGAACTCTCTGGCATGTGGCGCGCCGAGCGCAAGTTTTTGCCCACCCTGGGCGCGGACCGGGCGGCCGAGCTGATGGCGCGTTGGGAGCAGGCGGTGCGGCAGACCGTGCTGCAGTGAGCGCTGCCTGCGCCGCTGTCACATTTCCCACAGGGGCGGCCGCTAGACTGGCCGCATGAACACGTCCCCTTCGAAGCGCCGGCTCATCCTCGGCTCCGCTGCCGCCGCCGTGCTCAGCCTGGCCGGCTGCGTCGCACCGCCGCCAGTGGCCGCGCCCAGTCAGCCGCCCCGCGCGCGGCTGCGTCTGATCGGCGAATCCCGCATCGCACATCGCCTGCAGTTCCAAGGCAGCACCGTGGGTGGGCTGTCAGGCATGGACTATGACCCGGCCGGGGACCTTTATTACCTGATCAGCGACGACAGCTCCAGCATCAACCCCGCGCGCTTTTACACCGCGCGCATCGCGCTGGGCATGGAGAGCCTGGGCGAGCCCGAGCTGCTGGGCGTGACCACGCTGCGCCAGGCCGACGGCAGCCCCTATCCTTCGGCGCTGCGAGGCGGGCCGGTGCCCGACCCGGAAGCCATACGCTGGCGCGCGGCCAGCAACACCCTGCTGTGGACGAGCGAAGGCCATGCGCCCACGAACACCTCGCCCTGGCTGCGTGAGACACGGCCAGACGGCAGTTTTGTGCGCGAATTCGCCCTCCCGGCGATGTTCAATTTCCAGGCCGGCGCGGGGCCGCGCGGCAACCTCACGCTCGAAGGCCTGGCGCTGTCACCCGACGGCGGTACCGCCTGGATCGCGATGGAAAATGCTTTGCTGCAGGATGGCCCCATGCCCACCGTGCAGGCGCCGGGTGGCCCCTGCCGCTTCACCCAGATCGACCTCAGCAGCGGCAAGGCCCTGCGGCAGATTGCCTATCTGCCCGACGCCATCCCGCGCGCGCCCGTGCCTCCCACCGCCTTCGCCGACAACGGCGTGGCGGAAATCCTGATGCTGGACGCCGAGCGCATGCTGGTGCTGGAGCGGGCCTATGTGACGGGTTCGGGCAATTCGCTGCGCCTCTACCTGATCGACACCGGCCAGGCCAGCGACACGCTGGAGCTTCCCGCGCTGCGGCCAGGTGCTTACCGACCTGCCGGCAAAACCCTGCTGGCGGATTTTTCGGCCTTTACCGGTCCGGGCACCGGTCCACGGCTCAAACAGCTGGACAATACCGAAGGCATGAGCTGGGGCCCGGTGCTTCCGAACGGGCGCCGCAGCCTGATGTTCATCAGCGACGACAATTTCAGCGCCCGGCAAATCAGCCAGTGGCTGGCCTTTGAATTTTTGGACTGACAACGCATGACTTCCACTTCCCGCGCAAGCAACGAACACATCGCCTTCATAGGCGGCGGCAACATGGCCAGCGCCATCCTGGGCGGTCTGCTCAAGCAGGGGCTGCCGGCCGGCCAGATCCAGGTGATGGAACCTTTCGCCGAGCAGCGCGCCAAACTCACGCAACAATTCGGCGTGCAGGTCCACGAGGGCCCGGGCGCGTGGCTGGCCGCTGCCGGCCTGGTCGTCTGGGCCGTCAAGCCGCAGGTTTTCAAGGATGCGGCCCTGCAAACGCGATTTCACACCAAAACGGCCCTTCACCTGAGCGTGGCGGCAGGCGTGCGCTCGGGCAGCATCGCCCATTGGCTGGGCACCGAGCGCGTGGTGCGGGCCATGCCGAACACACCGGCGTTGGTCGGCAAGGGCATGACGGCCCTGTACGCCCGCGAGGCCGCCACCGGCGCCGACAAGCTGGCGATTGAAAAAGTGCTCAAGCCCACGGGCGACTTCCTGTGGCTGGCCGAAGAGGCCCAGCTCGATGCGGTGACCGCACTGTCGGGCTCGGGCCCGGCTTACGTGTTCTATTTCATTGAAGCCATGATTGAGGCCGGCACCGACATGGGCCTGCCCCTCGCCCAGGCACGCCAGCTCGCAATCGGCACTTTTGTGGGCGCCTCGGCCCTGGCGCAGGCTTCGGACGAACCGCCGCAGGAATTACGCGCGCGGGTCACCTCAAAAGGCGGGACCACTTACGCTGCGCTGACATCGATGGAGCAGGACCGCGTCAAGATGCAGTTCATGCGCGCCATCCACGCCGCCCGCCAGCGTGCCGCCGAGCTGGGCAACGAGTTCGGCGGCGCCTGAAAGACGCGTCAACCGCCCAGTTGCGGCAAACGTTGAACAGGGGCGTACGTGCAGCTTGTCTTGGTCCACGCACTGTGGGACACTCCCGGCGGCATTCGCTTTACAACTTTTCCAACATCCGGAGCTTCACATGAACAAACTTCTGTCTACCCTCATCAGCGCAGCCGTCCTCGCCATGCCCCTGGCCGTGATTTCCACGTCCGCATCGGCCCAGGCCGCCGCTCCCGCCGCCGCACCAGCGGCAGCGCCTGCACCGGCAGCAGCCCCTGAGAAAAAGGCCGCCGCTCCCGCCAAGGCAAAGGCCAAGAAGGCCAAGCGCAAGGCCAAGGCTAAAAAAGCCGCCGTCTAAGCAACACGCCGACGCAAAAAAGCCCGCTTCAAGCGGGCTTTTTTATGGGCGCCTTACCAGCCTTTAGGGCTTAGCGCCCCCAATAAGACAGGGCGATGCCCACAAAAACCGCAAAGCCCAGCCAGTGGTTGAGGCGAAAAGCCTTGAAGCAGTCGTCGCGCTCACGCTTGCGGATCAGCCAGCCATGCCACAAGGCCTGGAGCGCAGCTACCGCCATGGCGATCCAATAAAGCGGCGATTGCCCCACCGCATCGGCCAGGGCCCACGCCCAGACGACCAGGTAGGCGGCATAGCAAAGCATCACCGCGGCCACGTCAAAACGGCCCAGCGTGATGGCCGAGGTTTTCATGCCGATCTTGAGGTCGTCATCGCGGTCCACCATGGCGTATTCGGTGTCGTAAGCCACTACCCAGAACAGGTTGCCCACCAGCAGCACCCAGGCCAGCACAGGCACGCGCGACTGCACGGCTGCAAACGCCATCGGAATGCCAAAACTGAAGGCCACGCCCAGCACAGCCTGTGGCATGGACACATAACGCTTGGCAAAAGGGTAGGCCAGCGTGATCGCCAGCGCGGCAAACGACCAGGCGATGGTGGCGGCGTTGGTCGTCAGCACCAGGCCAAAGGCCAGCAAAGCCAGTACCGCGCCCACAATGAGCGCCTCCCGTACCGACATTGCGCCGCTGGTGACCGGGCGCTGTGCCGTGCGCTTGACGTGGCGGTCAAAGTCCCGGTCGGCCACGTCGTTGACGCAGCAACCCGCGCTGCGCATCAGGATGGTGCCAAGGGTAAACACCGCCACCAGGTGCCAGCCCGGAAAACCGTGCGAAGCCACCCACAGCGCCGACAGCGTGGGCCAGAGCAGCAGCAGCCAGCCCGCCGGACGGTTCCAGCGGATCAGCTGAAGGTAGAGGGCGAGCTTATTCTTCAAGCAGCGAACGCAGCATCCAGGCGGTCTGCTCATGCACGGTCAGACGCTGCGTCAGCAGGTCGGCCGTCGGTTCGTCACCGGCCTTGTCGGCCACCGGGAACAGCTCACGCGCGGTGCGTGCCACGGCTTCATGGCCTTGCACCAGGATGCGCACCATTTCGAGCGCCTTGGGCGGCACCACCGGTACATCGGGAATCGAGGCCAGCTTGCTGAACTGCGCATAAGAGCCCGGCGCGGGATGGCCCAGCGAGCGAATGCGTTCGGCGACCGGGTCGACCGCGGCCCAGAGCTCGGTGTACTGCGTCATGAACATCAGGTGCAGCGTGTTGAACATGGGTCCCGTGACGTTCCAGTGGAAGTTGTGGGTGGTGAGGTAGAGCGTATAGGTGTCGGCCAGCAGGCGGCTCAGGCCCTTGGCGATCGCCGCGCGATCTTTTTCACTGATGCCGATATTGATGGACGGTGCGGCTTTCCCGGGTTTGGCGGCGGGTTTGGCGGAAGACTTGGCCATGGATGTTTCCTTATGAAATTTCAGGGATTACTTTAACGAAATCAGGAAGCCGGCCGCAACAGCCGCCCTCAATAACCGTCATAGGGGAGATTCAAGACAGGCGCATGACGCCGGGCAGTTCGCAGGCGTAGATGGCATTGCGCAGCGCGGCGATGGCCTCGTAGCGCGTGAAGCTGCGCCGCCAGGCCAGTACAACCCGCCGGCTCGGCACGTCGCCTTCGAAGGGCAGGTATTTGATGAAGGAAGGCTGCTCGGCGGCCACGCCATTGCGTGCCGCGGCCGGCTTGCCTTTGGCGCCTTTTTTGGCGGGAGCCTGTTGCAGCAGTGCTTCCCTGGGCACCCCCAGGCGCGGGACCAGCGTGATGCCCATGCCCGCGGCCACCATGTGCTTGATGGTTTCCAGCGAGGAGCCTTCGAAGCTCTTGCGTATGCCCTCGGTGCTGCTGGAAAAGCGCGCGAACTCGGGGCAGACCTCGAGCACATGGTCGCGAAAGCAGTGGCCGTTGCCAAGCAGCAGCATGGTTTCCTTCTTGAGCTCCTCGGCCGTGATGCCCTCGCGCGCGGCCAGTGGATGCGCGCTGGGCACGGCCGCCATGAAGGGCTCGTCATAGAGCGGCGCAATCGCCAGGTTGGCGTCGGGAAAGGGTTCGGCCAGGATGGCGCAGTCGATTTCACCGGTGCGCAGCTCCTCAAGCAGTTTGACGGTGAAATTCTCCTGCAGCATCAGCGGCATTTGCGGCGTGTGCGCGATCGCCTGGCGCACCAGGTCGGGCAGCAGATAAGGGCCAATGGTGTAAATGACCCCCAGGCGCAGCGGACCGGACAGCGGGTCCTTGCCGCGCTTGGCGATCTCGCGGATGTTGTCGGCCTGCTCGAGCACGCTCTGCGCCTGCCGCACGATTTCTTCGCCCAGCGGCGTGACCGTGATTTCGTTGGCATTGCGCTCAAACAGCTTGACCTGCAACTCCTCTTCCAGCTTCTTGATGGCCACGCTGAGTGTGGGCTGAGAAACATGGCAGGCATCGGCGCCCTTGCCGAAATGCTTTTCCCGGGCAACGGCGACGATGTATTTGAGTTCGGTCAGCGTCATGGTCTTATTGTGCTGCTTTTCTCAATCGCCGTGCCACAGGAATGGCTCTCAAGCCTTCAAGTATTCGGCCTTGCCGCCCAGCCAGCGCAGAACGTGCCGGTGCGCGAGTTCGGTATGCCTGTCCAGCATGGTGGGCGCCAGGCCACGCGCCCAGGCCAACAACTCCGTGTCAGTGGACAGATCGGCAAACCGCAGCAAGGGCGCCCCCGATTGCCGCGCGCCCAGGAATTCACCCGGGCCGCGGATTTCCAGGTCGCGTCGGGCGATTTCGAAGCCGTCGTTGGTCTGTGCCATGGCCTTGAGGCGCTCGCGCGCCATTTCACCGAGCCGGGGCGCGTCGCCGGTCGAGTACAGCAGCACGCAGGCCGAAGCCGCCGCCCCGCGCCCGACCCGGCCGCGCAGCTGGTGCAGCTGGCTCAGGCCGAAACGCTCGGCATGCTCTATCACCATCAGCGAGGCATTGGGCACGTCGACGCCGACCTCGATCACCGTGGTGCTGACCAGCACACCCATCTGCCCGCCGGTGAACAGCGACATGACGGCCTTTTTTTCGGCCAGCGGCATGCGCGAATGCAGCAGGCCCACCATCACGCCGGGAAGGGCCACGCTCAGGGCTTCGTGGGTTTCGGTCGCATTGACCAGGTCGATGGACTCGCTTTCTTCGATCAGCGGGCACACCCAGTAGATCTGCCGCCCCTCTGCGAGCTGGCCGCGTATGCGGGCTATCACCTCGTCGCGCCGCGCGTCGCTGACCACCTTGGTGACGATGGGTGTGCGGCCGGGCGGCAATTCGTCGATGGTGGAAACGTCAAGGTCGGCGTAATAGCTCATGGCCAGGGTGCGCGGAATGGGCGTGGCGGTCATCATCAACAGGTGTGGTTCCTCGCCGCCTTCGGTCATCTTGCTGCGCAAGGCCAGGCGCTGCGCCACGCCGAAGCGGTGCTGCTCGTCGATGATGGCCAGCGCCAGGTTCTTGAACTTCACCTTGTCCTGGATCACCGCGTGTGTGCCCACCACCAGGCCGGCCTCCCCGCTTTCAATCATGGCCAGCATCTCGCGCCGCTCTTTAGCCTTCTGGCTGCCGGTCAGCCAGGCGGTCTTGATGCCCAGGGGTTCCAGCCAGCCAATCAGCTTGCGGAAATGCTGCTCGGCCAGGATTTCAGTGGGCGCCATCAGCGCGCATTGCCAGCCCGCGTCGATGCAGCGAGCCGCGGCCAGCGCCGCCACCACGGTCTTGCCGGCGCCCACGTCGCCCTGCAGCAGGCGGTGCATGGGGACGTTTTTCTTGAGGTCAGCCTCGATTTCGCCGCACACGCGCTGCTGGGCGGCCGTGAGCCGAAAGGGCAGGCGCTCCAGCAATTGTTCTTCCAGCGTGCATTGCGGGCCGCGCATGGCCGGGCCCACCAGTGCCGGCGCGCGCATGGCCGCGCGTATGCGCCTGGCCTGCAGCTGCGACAGCTGCTGGGCCAGCAGCTCCTCGGCCTTGAGGCGCTGCCAGGCCGGGTGGCTGCGGTCTTCCAGCGTGGTCAGAGAGGTATCCGGCGTCGGATGGTGCAAAAACCGCAGCGCCTCGCGCAAGCTCCACTGAAGCTGGGGCAGGCTCTGGTCCAGTGTTTCCGGGGGAATCGTCTCGCGCAGGTCGGCGCGGGCCAAGCCACTGAGGACCGCCTTGCGCAGGTAGTTTTGCGGCAGCGCCGCTACCGTGGGGTAGACCGGCGTCAGCGCACCGGGCAATTCGCCCTCGGCCAGCCTGAAGCTCGGGTGAATCATCTCGCGGCTGACAAAACCGCCGCGCACCTCACCGCGCACACGCACGCGCGCCCCCACGCTCAGCGTCTTCTGATGCGCGGGGTAAAAATTGAGGAAGCGCAGCGTGCAGGTGCCACTGCCGTCGTCCACAACGACACGCAGCTGGCGGCGCGGGCGGAAAGCGATGTCGCTGTGCGTCACCACGCCCTCGATCTGCGCCATGTCACCGTCGCGCGTGTCGGCCAGACGCACGATGCGGGTTTCGTCCTCGTAGCGCAGGGGCAGGTGCAGGGCCAGATCTATGTCACGTCGCAGGCCCAGCTTTTCGAGGGCTTTTTGCGCCGGCGACTTGGCCGGGGCTTTTTCGGGCTTGGCCTGGGGCGTGGCCGGTTCCCTGGCCAAAGCCTCGGGCGGGGCGGTTTTGCGGGCGGAGGCTCCAGGTGGCGGCATGGGACAATTGTGCCTTCATGAACATGAAGATGAAGCCCCATTTCAGCCTCAGCGATTTTGATTTCACGCTGCCCGAAGAACTCATAGCCCAGCACCCCGCCGCCCAGCGCAGCGCCTCGCGCCTGCTTGACGGACGCGCAAGTGCGCCGGTGGACCGGCGCTTCACCGAACTCCCGGGCCTGCTGCAAGCAGGCGACCTGCTGGTTTTCAACGACACCAAGGTGGTCAAGGCCCGCCTCTTCGGCCAGAAGGCCAGCGGCGGCAAGCTGGAGCTGCTGATCGAGCGGGTGCTGTCGCCGCACGCGGACGCCGGCCATGAGGTCGCCGCCCACATGAAGGTCAGCAAAAAGCCTCTGCCGGGCGCGATGCTGCAGATGGACGGCGGCTTCACCGCCACGCTGCTGGGGCGCTGGCCCGAAGAAAGCGGGCCGCTGTATCGCTTTCGCCTGAGCAGCGACCCCTATGCGCTGATGGCCCAGCACGGCCACGTGCCGCTGCCGCCTTACATCACCCATACCGATTCCGCCGAAGACGAGCAGCGCTACCAGACCGTGTTCGCCAAAAACCCCGGCGCGGTGGCGGCGCCCACGGCCGCGCTGCACTTCGACGAAGCCGTGCTGGCTGAGCTGGACGCTCGCGGCATACAGCGCGCCAGCGTGACCCTGCACGTGGGCGCGGGCACCTTCCAGCCCGTGAAGGCCGAGAACATCGCCGACCACACCATGCACTTCGAGCGCTTTGAGGTGCCCGTGGCGACGCGGGAGGCTATTGCCGCCTGCAAGGCCCGCGCAGGCCGCGTGGTGGCCGTGGGCACCACCACGGTCCGGGCGCTGGAGTCGCATGCCAAATTCGGCCCCGAGTGCAATGACACCAACATCTTCATCACGCCGGGCTTTGAGTTCGCCGTGGTCGACCTGCTGCTGACCAACTTTCACTTGCCCAAAAGCACGCTGATGATGCTGGTCAGCGCGTTTTCGGGCTACGAGCACATCATGGCGCTGTACCGGCATGCGATAGAGCAGCGATACCGCTTTTTCAGCTATGGCGATGCCATGCTGCTGGCACGGCAACTCTGAGGTCCCCATGCACTTATTCATGCACCCGCGGCGGTCGGCAATTTTTGCCGCCTTCATCTGCACTGCTCTGGCATCTGTTGCCCATGCGGCCGGCTACCAGGCCAGCGGCACCTGCGAAGGCTTCCCAAAGGTACAGGTCACAGCACCGGCAGGCTATTGCGTTGGCCTGGTCGCCGATGAGCGGCAAGGGTTGAAATTCCCCCGCCGCATGCTGGAAGTCAGCGCCGGCCGTTTCTGGCTGGTTGACATGGGCGGCTGGGACGCGGGCCGGGGCCGCTTGCTGGAGATGACACTGGCGCCCGGCGCGGTCACGGTCAAGGTGCTGGCCGACAAGCTCGACCGTCCTCACGGCCTGGCCCTGGGGCCGGACGGCAAAGCCTATGTGGGCGAAGCAACTCGCATCTGGCGCAGTCCGGTCGCCAGGTTTGCCCAGGAGGTACTGATTGACAAGCTGCCGGGCGATGGTGCCCATCCGCTCAAGGAGATCGCCTTCGGCGGCGACGGCAGCCTCTACGTCAACATGGGTTCGTCCACCGACAGTTGCCGCAACGATGCGCAGCAACAGCCCGTCCCATGCCCCGACCTTGTGGGCAACCAGCCGCGGGCGGCCGTGTATGAAGCAAAACTCTCCGCCGACGGCAAGCTGACCTCCTTCAAACCCTACGCCATCGGCCTGCGTAACTCGATGGCGCTGACCGTCCTGCGGCAGGCGGGCCGGCCGGACATCGTGTTGCAAGGCGAGAACTCCATCGATTACCCGGACATCGGCTCGCCCCGGGAAGAATTCAACATCCTCACAGCCGGCGCCCACTATGGCTGGCCCTATTGCGTAGAGGCCGGCCAGCCCGCACGCGGCTATGATGGCCGTTTCGACTGCGGGGCAACGCGCTCACCTTCCAGCCTTTGGCCGGCACATGCCGCGCCGCTGCACATGCTGATAGCGCCGGCGACGCCCGCCAGTCCCTGGGCCGGGCAATTGCTGGTGGCGTGGCATGGCCACAGACCGGCCGGCCGGCGCGTCATGGCCTTTCACCTGGATACTGCTGGCAAAATCAAGGGCAAGGGTGTGGAAATCCTGGGTGAATGGGCAGCCAAAACCGGTATTCGCCCACAGGGTGCGCCTACAGGCTTGACGCTCGACGCCGCCGGCCGCCTGTTCGTGATCGAGGACCGCAACCATACCGTGCTCATCGTGGGCCGCGAAAACTAAAACCATCGCGCCTCAAGCGCTGCTTATCCCGCCAAACCATGTTGAATTTTGAAGTCCTGACCACCGATGCGCCCCAAGGCGCCAACGCCGGCTCCTACGCCCGGCGCGGCAAACTGACGCTCAACCACGGCGTGGTGCAAACCCCCATCTTCATGCCGGTCGGCACCTATGGCACGGTCAAGGGCGTGATGCCGCAGTCGCTGCACGACATGGGCGCGCAAATCATCCTGGGCAACACCTTTCACCTCTGGATGCGGCCCGGCCTGGACGTCATGCAGCAATTCGGCGGCCTGCACAAGTTTGAAAGCTGGAACAAACCCATCCTGACCGACAGCGGCGGCTTCCAGGTCTGGTCGCTGGGCGAGATGCGCAAGATCTCCGAAGAGGGCGTGAAGTTCGCCTCGCCCGTCAACGGCGACAAGCTGTTCCTGACACCCGAGATTTCCATGCAGATCCAGACGGTGCTCAACAGCGACATCGTGATGCAATTCGACGAGTGCACGCCCTACGACACCAAGGGCCACATCACCACCGAAAGCGAAGCGCGCAGCTCGATGGAACTGAGCCTGCGCTGGGCCAAACGCTGCATCGCCGAGTTCAACAAGCTGGAGAACCCGAACGCGCTTTTCGGCATCGTGCAGGGCGGCATGTTTGAAAACCTGCGCCAGGAATCGCTGGACGCGCTGGTCGAACTGGACCTGCCGGGTTACGCCATAGGCGGCGTGAGCGTGGGCGAGCCCAAGGAAGAGATGCAGCGCATCATGGCGCACACGCCGCACCGCCTGCCTGCCAACAAGCCGCGCTACCTCATGGGTGTGGGCACGCCCGAAGACCTGGTCGAGGGCGTCGCCGCCGGCGTCGACATGTTCGATTGCGTGATGCCGACCCGCAATGCGCGCAACGGCCATATGTTCACGCGCTTCGGCGACCTGAAGATTCGCAATGCGCGCTACAAGACCGAAGACCAGCCGGTGGATGCGACCTGCAGCTGCTACACCTGCAAAAATTTCTCGCGCGCCTATATGCACCACCTGGACCGCTGCGGCGAAATGCTGGGGCCCATGCTGTCCAGCATCCACAACCTGCATTACTACCTGAACCTGATGCAGGAAGTGCGCGACGCGCTGGACGCCGGCCGTTTTGGCGAATTCAGCGCACAATTTCGCGCCGACCGGCAGCGAGGAGTCTGACGCGTGAACATCAACCTGCAACGCTGGATAGACCGCTGGGCCGGCATTCCCTTGTGCGCGGCCGTTTCCGCGGTCGACGCCGTGGCGCGGCGCTTTCGCAAAGACAAGACCGACCAGGCGCCGCGCGCCATCGTCGTGATCCTTCTGTCGGAAATGGGCAGCCTGGTGCTGGCCCACGAAATGTTTGCGCAACTCAAGCAGCGCTACCCCGACGCGCCGCTGCATGCCCTGCTGTTCGGCAAGAACCGCGAAATCCTGGACCTGATGAAGGTGGTGGACCCGGCCAACGTGCACACGGTGAACGACAAGTCACTGGGCGGCCTGCTCTCCAGCCTCTGGAAGGCGATTGGCGAGCTGCGCCGCGCGCATGTCGACGTGGCCCTCGACTGCGAGCTGTTCTCGCGCATCAGCAGCCTGTTGTCGTACGCCAGCGGCGCGCGCATCCGCGTGGGCTTTCACCGCCACACGCAGGAAGGTTTGTACCGCGGCTCGCACATCAACCGGCCCGTTCCCTACAACCCTTACCACCACATCAGTGCGCAGTTCCTGACGCTGGCGCGCGCGATTGATTCGACCGCCGTGCCCAAATCCAAGCTGCCGGCCAACCTGGCGATAACAGGCGCCACCAGGCCGCCGCCGCATGTGCAGCTGGACCCGGCCTTGATGCCGGGCATACAGGCCCGCCTCGCGCAGGACTACCCGGCGATTGCCGGCAAGCCGCTGGTGCTGGTCTATCCAGGCGGCGGTATTTTGCCGATACGCGCCTGGCCGCTGGACTCGTATACCGCGCTGTGCCGCGGCCTGGTGGCCGACGGATGCGCCGTGGCGGTGATCGGCCTGAAAGACGACCAGGCGCTGGCGCGGCAGCTGGTGGCCGATGTGCAGGCCGCCTTCCCCGCCAGCCCGACCAGCTCGGTGATTGACCTGACCGGCTACACGCGCTCAATCTCCGAACTGCTGGCGCTGTTTCATGTGGCGCGCCTGCTGGTCACCAACGACGGCGGGCCGGGCCAGTTCGCGGCGCTCACGCCCATCTGGACGCTGATGCTGTTCGGCCCCGAAACGCCGGGCCTCTACGCACCGCTCACGCCGCAATGCCATTCCTTCTACAGCCAGTGGCCCTGCTCGCCCTGCCTGACGGCTTACAACCATCGCTCGTCGTATTGCGACGGCGACAACCAGTGCCTGAAGGTCATCGCACCCGACACCGTGCTGGCCAAGGCGCGCGAGTGCCTGGCGGCACCCTGAACCACACACCCTGATGTCCACACTCCGATCCTTTGCCGAGGCCGTGATCCGGCGCCTGCCCGAACGCCTGCAGCCCATGGTGCGCTGGCGCTTCATCAAGTTCGGCGTGGTGGGCGCCAGCGGCACGGTGGTGAACGTCGCTGTGCTCTACCTCGCGCAGGAGTTTCTGTTCAGCCACATCGCGGATTTCCATGACCGGCTCAACTACTCCATCGCACTGGCGATCACCGTCGCCACCATCAGCAACTTTTACTGGAACCGGCGCCTGACCTGGCGCGACCGCAAGCACGAGGTCCACCATTCGGCGCTCTTCCTGTTTGCCAAGTACGTGATGGCCGCCGGCCTGGCCATCGTGTTGCAGTCGCTGCTGACCAAATGGCTGGCGCTGTACATGCACTACCTGCTGGCCAACATCGTGGCCATCGTACTGTCCAGCGTCTGCAATTTTGTGGCCAATGACCGCATGACTTTCCGCCGCCGCCGCGCCAAAATCGCAGCCGATGCCGCCGCGCACCAACCGCCTGCCGATGTCCATGACAAGCCCTGACTCCCCGACACAACGCATCCCCGCCCATCGCATCTGGATTGGCCTGGCCATTCTTGTCGCATTGGGCTACCTGTTCGGCTTGGGCGGCGACCACATCCCGCGCAACGGCGACGAACTGGTCTACGCCCACATCGCGCGGCTGACGGCGGAAAGCGGCAACTGGCTGCCGCTGGTGAGCTCCTACGACTTCATGCGCAACACCAAGCCGCCGGTGCTGTTCTGGCAAGCCATGGTGGCCGGCGGCTGGGGCGAGCACTGGACGCTGCTCAACCTGCGCCTGCCCAGCATTGCCTACACCTGGGGCATCACCCTGATGACGGCCTTGCTGACCTGGAAGATCATCGGCGGCGAGACCGCGCCGGCCGACCGCCGCCGCCATGCGCTGGCCATGGGCGCCATCGCGGCCATCGCCTACCTGTCTTTCTTCAGCACCTACCGCTACGGCCGGCCCTACCTGACCAGCGCGCCGGAAACCTTCTGGCTGTTCGGCACTTTTTTTGCACTTGCCTGGTCGCCGGCGAAGCTGCTGGCCTCGCGCTGGAAGTTCCCCTTGCTGGCGGGTATTGCCATCGGCATAGGCTGCCTTTACAAGTCCTTTGTCATGGTGGTGCCGGTCGGCTTCGCGCTGGCGCTGTGCTACCAGCTGCTGGGCGCGCGCAGGCCGGCCTGGGAAGTTTTCCGGCCCGGCATCGTCGCCGACGGACTCAAGGTGGCGGCCATCTGCGCGCTGGCCCTGGCGATTTTCGGCCTGTGGTTTGCCATCGACCCGCAGCCGGGCGAGGTCTGGCGTGAATTCGTCGTCGGCGAAAACGCCGGCAAGATGAACTCATCCAAAGGCTACTTCGCCATTGCCTTCAGCGGCAGCAGCGGCATCCTGACCATCCTGACGGGCTACTACTCCAACGCGCTGTTCCTGCTGCCCGTCGCGGTCGGTTGCACCGTGGCCGCATGGAAGGCGTGGCGCCAGCGCCGGGGCACGGCGCAAACCATCAGCGACACCGAAAAAGCCCTGTGGATCTGGTTGCTGGCCTTCGCGCTGGTGTTCATGGTGCCCACACAGCGCTCCACGCGCTACCTGATTCCCGCCATGCCGGCGCTGGCCGTGCTGATCGCGCTCTATTGGGAGCGCATCGCGCGCATCTGGTTCAGCCTGACGCTGGTGATCTGTCTCATAGGCGCGCTGGCCATGGGCCTGATCGGCTATGGCGGCGTGCGCGCCACGCAGGACGCATGGCTGTACTCGCCGCTGTACTGGCTCTTCCTGGGTGTGCTGGCCGTGGCCTGCGTCGCGGGGATGTTCAAGCCTGCGTGGACCCGCCCGATCACCGCACTCAGCAGCTTTGCCGTGCTGTTCGCCCTGGCCTGGGTGACCGCGCCCTTTAACGGTGACATGGGCCGCTTCCGCGCCGAAACCAACGCAGTGCTCAAGGGCCAGGCCGTGTCGGTGCCCAGCAATTTCAACGGGCATTTCGAGCGCTACGAATTCATCATTCCCGGCGCCAAAATCGTTCCCTACTTCGCCGCGCAGCCGGTGGACTACCAGGATATGGACGCGCTCTTCAAAAATACGCGGTATGCGCTGGTGCAGCGCCGCGCCGGGGAAAAGCCCTGCGAGCAGTGCCGGGTGATTGACGAGCGCTGGGACCTGCGTTCGCGCCAGGACGAAAAAGAAGGTACGCTGGGCGCCTTCAAATCACCCGAAACCTTCTGGTACGCCAAAGAGTACCTGGTCGAGCGGGCGGCGCCGTAAATCCGTCCTGCCCCGCCCCTGCAAACTTCACCAAGGAAACACCATGCTCCGATTCACGAGATTTGCAGGGGCATTGGCCCTGGTCGCCATGCTGGCCCTGGGCGGCTGCGCCACCGCCATCAAGCCACATGAAACCAGCGGCGCGCCCACACTGGGCTTCCAGAGCATGGCGCTCAACCCGGGCAACGGCGGGGAGCTGGTCACCGCCGACACGCTACGCCCCGGCGACATCATCCTCACGGCCGAAAACGGGCTGAACTCGGTCGGCATACGCTTGATCACGCTGTCGCCGGTCAGCCATGCCGCGGTCTACATGGGCAACCGGCAGATCGCCGAAGCCGTGGGTTCGGGCATCCGTATCCGCAGCGTGGACGCGATGCTGGAAGACGAAGCGACGGTGGTGGCCTTTCGCCACCCCGACCTCACGGCCGGGCAGGCCGTGAAAATCAACAGCTTTGTGGCCAGCCACGAAGGCCAGAAATACAACTACGTCGGCGTGATGCTGCAGGCCCCTTTCGCGTTGGAGCGGCGTATGTGCGAATTGCCGCTGGTGCCATCCATGGTGCGCGACTTCTGCATACGCGGCATCGCGGCCGTGCAGTTGGGCCTGGGGCGTAACGACCAGTTTTTCTGCTCGCAGTTCATCCTGGAGGCCTACCGCAGCGCGGGCCTGCCGCTGACCGACGCCGACCCGCGCCTGATCAACCCCGGCGACCTGCTGCACATGCGGGAGGGCGACGTGCCCTCCATCCGRATTCACAAGCCGCTGCAGTATGTGGGCCACCTCAAGGCGGCCCCACAGATCGTGGCGGCGGAGCAGCTGGGTCAATAAACCCGACCGGGTTCAGCCGCCCACATGCATGGTGAACTGCGCGCCGTTGGACAGCGTGCATTGCCCGGTGCCCAGGGTGGACGAGTTCATCTGGTAGCGGCAGCTGATGTAGCTGCCCCGGCTACCCGAGCCATTGGCCACGCCTTCACGCGTCGATGAGCCCGCGATGCGCGTGGCCTCGCCGTTAAAGCTCTCACCGTTGATGTTGGTGGTGAAGGTGCCGCGCCCGTTCATGTCATTCGTCACCACCGCACCCACCATGCCGTAGGCACGGGCCAGGTCGTTGGCCGGGTACAGCCGCGCTGCAAACGTCGTGGGAACCGGCGCGGCCGGCGTGACGTAGACCGTGGAGGTGACCGGAGGATGGCCGGGCTGGACCGGCACAACGTAGCAGCCCGTGAGGGCCGTGGCGCCCAGCACCGCGGCAACCAGAGCCGCGCTGCGCGCAGAACGTGACAAGGAGAACAGGGGGGAAGCTATCTTCATACATAACCCGAAGGCCCAAGCACATGCTTGTGGGCGCAGTGTGCGGCGGGGCGGCCAAAAGGTTGCATTTAAAGATACAAGGTTATGTTATTTATACGATAAGCATCAAAATAAGATACTTCACCGAAATTCCGGATGCCAGGCACCCGCGTAATAGCCGACCCACAGCGCAATACGGGCAGCTGAGGCAATATCGGACCCTTCCCCTCTCTTCTTTTTTGCCGCAAAGATGACCATGCAATACCGCCGCCTCGGAAACAGCAACCTCAAAGTCTCCGTCCTGTGCCTGGGCACCATGATGTTCGGCAAGCAGACGCCTTTTAAAGAAGCGGCGCGCATCGTGGCCTCTGCGCGCGAGCACGGCCTCAACTTCATCGACACCGCCGACGTCTACAACCAGGGCCAGTCCGAGAAGGACGTGGGCAAGCTGCTGGCCGGTCAGCGACAGCACTGGGTGCTGGCCAGCAAGCTGGGCAATGCGGTCAGCGACAGCATCAATGAAAGCCATTACTCGCGCCGCTGGCTGGTGCAGCAGACGGACGCCATCCTGGCGCGCTTGCAGACCGACTACCTGGACATCCTCTACCTGCACCGCGACTACCACGAGGAAAACCTCGAGGAGGCGGTGCGCGCGCTGGGCGATTTGATACGCGCCGGCAAGCTGCGCAGCTTTGGCCTGTCCAATTTCCGCGGCTGGCGCATCGCCGAGGTGGTGCGGCTGTGCAAGGAGTTGGGCGTGCCGCAACCCGCCGTGTGCCAGCCTTATTACAACCTGCTCAATCGCGGCCCGGAAGTCGAAATCCTGCCGGCCTGCGGCCACTACGGCCTGGGTGTGGTGCCCTACAGCCCGCTGGCGCGCGGTGTGCTCACCGGCAAGTACCCGCCCGGCCAGCCGCCGGCCGAGGGCACACGCGCCGGCAGCGGCGACAAACGCATCCTGGAGACCGAGTTCCGCGAGGAATCACTGGTGATCGCGCAGAAGATCAAGGCGCGCTGCGAGGCCAAAGGCCAGATCCCCGGCCAGTTCGCCGCGGCCTGGGTGCTGGCCAATCCGCTGGTCAGCTCGGTCATCGTCGGCCCGCGCACCCTGCCCCACCTGGAGGACGTGTACGGCGCGGTGGAGCTGGTGCTGGACAAGGACGACGAGGCCTTTGTCAATGAACTGGTGGTGCCCGGCCACGCCTCCAGCCACGGCTATAACGACCCGGGCTATCCCTTCTTCGGCCGTCCAGTCTGACTGGCGATATACCCTTTCCACGGCCTTCGGTGTGTCATCAATAACAACTTGCGCCGGCGAGGCGAGGGCAACCCGCGCAATAGGCCCGGAATGCCTAGTTCTGTTTCTGGAACAGCTCCAGCCGAGACTCGGTGGCGAGCTCCGCTTTGCGCGCGGTCATGGCAATTTCATAACGAGTACCAGGCAGGGGCAAGCGCGGTGAAAAGCTGAAGGAGAAGTTTCCTGCGCCGTCCGCCTGGACCCGCTCGGAAAGCACATCCTGCGCCACACCGAACAGACCGGCAACCGGTGCAATGGCATGGACCTTGACGTCGACCGTGGCGCCTGGTGCAGTCTTTCCGCGCACTGTGGTGGAATTGCCCTCCACAGCGGTATTGTTGGCATGGCTGGTGACCTGCAGCGGCACCGTGGTGAGGACGGCGGCAGCAGCCCCGCCCACGTCAAAGACCCAGACCTTGTTCATCGTATTGCCCACCAGGTCTTTGGCTGACACGTCCACCGTATAGCGTCCGGGCGGCAGGTCGCCGCGGTAGCTGAAGAACTGCGCTGTGATGTTGCTCTCGGCAGTCACGTTGCGGCCGGACAGCAGGATGCGAACACTCTTCGGGTCTACACCAACACCACCCGCATCGTCAAAAGATGCCGACACTGAAGTGGCGGCGTTGCTCGCCACGACTTCGCCTTCGCGAGGGGACAGGTTGCGCAGCACGGGTGCCTTGGCATCAATCGTCAAGGGCTGGGCCAGGGTGGAAGTGACAACCTTGTCGCCCATGCGCAGCCGGGCCACGATAGGCCGGGACGGCGCCAGGTTGTCGAGCCGCCGGATGGTGTAGTTGCCTTCATAGACGCCGGGGCGGGTTTCGCGCATGGCAACGTTGTCCACGACGCCGGGGATGTCAAAAGTAGCGGTCGCGCCGGGCATGCCATTGAGCATAAATCGTAGTTCGGCGCCTGGCTCTATCTTCTCGACAGGCGCCACGGCAAAGCGATCAATTTTCAGCACTGCGGGTGGCGGTCCTGCCACTATGGGCGATGCTGCAGCGACCGGGTTACCCGAAAATCCGGCGGGAAAACTGTAGTCGGCAGCAGCGCTACGGTTGCGTACCTTGATGGTCGCACGGATCAGGCTGGTCTCGGCAATTCGGTCCTGGCGCCTGACGGTGTATTCGCCGCGGTAAACGCCCCGCGAAACTTCCTTGAGCGGAATGTTGCGCTGGACCCCGCGAATACGCAAGCTGGCTTGTCCGCGCGGTGTCGCTTCAACGGTGAATTCAAGGTCAGCACCCGAGCTCAAACCTCCATCGGAATTAACCTGCAGGGAGCGGACTTCGGGCATGGCAGTCTGGGCCATCACCATCGGTGACGTCAGTGCGCCGACAGCGGCAACAACCGGCAAGAGAAAAAACAGCGATGCCACCTGATGACGAATATGTGCTTTCACGATGGAACCTTTTGTAAGTTAGATGACTGAATGTGCGCGCATCCACAGACTTCGTCTGTAGGCAAAGGGAGGCGCCCCGAGTAGTCATAGAACGTCCTGCGCCAGTCATGTTCTGCCCAAACTCAAGGCATGGCGGCGGCCTGCTGCGAACCAGCTGCGGTTGCACCGCAGGCATGGCAGAACTTGGCGAAGGCGCTCTTGCGCGTGGTGCACTTGAAACAGTGGTCAAACAGGCCTATGCCGCAATGCGGGCAGAAATCGATGTCGGTGTTTTTGAGGTCCACGGCCCGTTCGCAACCGGGGCACACGCTTTTTGACAGGCGCGTGAGCGCCGTGTCATAGCTCAGCTCCTCGCGGCGTTGCGCGTCGGGCAGTTGCTCGGCCAGCTTCTGCTTTTCCAGGTAGCGGTTCAGCGAGATGATGGCCTGCCGGCCCACCAGCGCCGTGACGACAATGCCCACGATGTAGCGCACATAGCCGCCGTAGCTCGGCAGGTAGGGCACCAGCTCGACGAAAAAAGCAAACAGGGCGAAGAAGATAAAGCCCCAGACAAAAGGCCAGTAAGTGCTCTTGCGTTTTTTGGCGAACAGCCAGCCCGCCGCCACCAACAAGGGCAGTGTCAGGGCCAGGCGGTACAAAAAGACGCGCAGTTCCACGCGCCGGTACTCGGCATTGAGCTGAACCTGCGCGGCTTCTTCCATCTCGCTGAGCTTGCGGCGTTCGCGCGCGGCGCCCTGGCGCGCATCGAGCGCGGCCTGCTGCTGGGCCTCGACGGCTACGCCGGCCGCGCGCTCGCGCTCCTTGAGTGCATCCAACACCCGCGTGCGCGAGACCAGTTCCGGGTCCTGCTCAGCCAGCTGCGTCGCGTGCCGTGTGGACAGCCAGTTGTTGAAGGTTTCTCGTGCGGCGGCCGAATCGGCCTGGGCGGCACGCCGCTTGAGCTGGGCCTGCTCGAGCGCGGCCTGGGCATCCAGTTCGGCGCGCTGGGCGGCCTTGATGGCGTGGCGCAGTGCGGTGCTGGCATTCGCATCCATGTAATCGTCGAGCGAAAGCTGTCTCTCGACCTTGGGCAGGTCGCCCACCACGGTGCCGCCCAGTCCGATCAGGAAGCCGGCAAACACAAAGGCCACCAGCCACAGGCCGCGGCGGAACCACTTCTCGGACAGTCGCAGGGATTTACTCATGGTCTTCTCCTGAGGCAGGTTGACGGGACAAGAAATACAGCGCGAGTCTGCGAGCGGATGCATCGGCAGGCCCAAATTTCTCGCGCAGTGGCCTGCGGCCAGCCGGTACCTTTTCGTAATACCGGCAGCTCGGCGATACTACAAACTCACCAATTCAAAAGAGGAGACGGGAAATGAACAGAGAACCTGTGATGCGCGCAATGCAACGCCCCACCGGGGCCTTCGTCGGGGCGTCCTGGACGGCCCTGCTCGTCGGCTCCATCACCTACCTGAGCGGCCTGTGGAATTCAAACATGCAGCTCAACGAGAAGGGTTACTACTTCACGCTGCTCATGTACGGCCTGTTCTCGGCCGTCTCGCTGCAGAAGTCGGTGCGCGACCGGCTGGAGAACATCCCCGTCACCGGCATTTACTTCGGCCTGTGCTGGGTATCGCTCGGCCTGACCGTGCTGCTGCTGACCATCGGCCTGTGGAACTCTTCGCTCTCGTCCAGCGAAACCGGCTTCTTCGCCATGTCTTTCCTGCTCAGCCTGTTCGCCGCCGTGGCGGTGCAAAAGAATGTGCGCGACATCGCCCTGTTTGACACCGTGCAGCACGACGCGCCGGACACGGCCCCCGGCCAGCCCTGAGATCACAGCCTGACCGCCATGACGGGCTTGCCGTCCGTCATGCCGGCGCGCTGCAACCAGACGAAGACCGAGTCCACCGTGACGGTTTCAATACGGTCGGCAAAGCGCTTTTCGTTGGGGTGGTCGTCAAACGCCACGTTGGCGGCCGTCATGCGCCCACCCAGCCGTGTCAAAGGGCCCAGCTTGAGCGCAGTGGGCTCGTAACCCTTGAACTGCAGCCAGGCCTGCGCTTTCTCGCGCGTCGCCACCCCCGGCTCCATGGCGGCGGCCATGGTTTCAATCGCCCACTGGTTGGACTGCTGGTATTTGCGGCCCCAGGCGTAACTCACGATGCTGTAGGGCTTGTGGTGCATGGCCGTGAGCCGGGCCGGGTCCTGCAGCAGTGCCAGCAACTGCGCCTGGGCCTGTGGCGAAGGCGCGACCCAGGCTGCTTCGAAACGCCACAAATCGTCAAGAAAGAATTCACCCAGCCCATGCCGGTAGATAGCCGAGTCGCTGGTGCCGCAGCTGTTGAGCTTGTGCACCACGCGCCAGGTCATGCCGCCCTGCCCATCGGGCAACTGGTAGGCCAGGCCCAGGTGCGAATAGCGCACACCGTATTTGCTGAGGTCCTGGCCGGCCCGCGCCAGCAGCACGACTTTCTCCCCGCTGGCGTTCAGCGCGGACAGTGTCTTCTCAGCCAGCACCATGGCCCGCTCGACGGTTTGGGGTGTGGTCTTGCGCGCTTCACATGAGCGCCCGGCGTGGGCGGGAGTTGCCATAGCCAGCGCAGCGGCCACCAGCAGCGCGGACCAAAGGGCTTTCAGGATTTTCATGATGGGATGGGCTCCGGCTAGTTGCTGGTTGGCCTTATTGGGTCAGGCGCTCGTTGTGCAGCAGGGCACGGCCCAGCGCATTGGGGATGAAGGCGATGGCCTCCCCCGCCGCCGACAGCACCACGCCGGCACCGACCACACTGACCACCACCACCGTCCCAACGCCCATGGAAACGCCGGCAACCCCTCTTCCCACCACCTCGATGCTGGCGCGGGCGCCGTCGGAGGCGCGCTCAAGTACATACAACGTGCCGCGGGCGGTGCTTTCCACGGTTTTAACCACCAGCACGGCGCCCGCGGTGGACAACACCACCGGAACGGCCACAACGGAACCCGCAGTGGCGCTGGCCCCGACCACCACGGAAGCCACTGGCAGCGTCGACACGGCGCTCAAGGCCGATGCCTCGGATTGGGCCTGCGCATTGAACGAGGCGGCTCCCGCCAGGATACAAGCGGCCATCAAACAGGTATTCAGTCGGTTTTTCATGATCAGTCCTCTTTCGTGTGAGTGTTATTCGCTCGCCGTGTGGCTGCGCGCGGCACGGCCCATGCGTGCTTCGAGGAGGTCAGCCTCATGGCGGTCGCGCAGGGTTTTGGCGAGGGTGAAGCTGCAGGTGATCAGGTAGAGCCAGCTCACGCCCAGGAAAGCCTTGTAGGTTTCGTTGATCTCCATGCGCCACAAGCCCCAGCCGGTCAGCGACATCGCCAGGAAGAAGCCGCCCCACACCACCAGCCTGAACATGGGCGTATCGGCCAGCTTGCCATCGGCCTTCCTGCTTTGCTCCTGGTCGCGCACATACTTGGCCAGCACAAAAGCCGCCGACAGGCAGAAGAAATAGCCCATGACCATGAAGGCGCGGTCCAGGTCCTTACCGGGCAGGTAAGACAGGCCCACGGCGCAGAGGAAAACGGCAATCAGAAAAGAAACCCAGACCTGCAATTGCCAGGGTTTGGAGTCACGATGTATCAGCGTCTGCATAAAAACCTTGCGGTTGTTGAGGAGCCCCTAATGTGCGCCGCCTCAGCTCAAAGCCATGCAAATAGCGATACAGTTTCCTTTATATGACCACAAAGTATCCAATTAAGATACTTTTACCTCATACCTCCAGCAAGGTGGCCACCCGCGTGCGCAAGGCTTCGGGCTGCACTTCAGCCGGCGCCAGAGCGGCCCCGACGTTAAGCCCCACCCGGTTGAAGAATCCGCGGCGAAAAGGCTTGCTCATCGCGGTTCCGCTTTCGACGCGGCTGAAGAATGATCCCCAGAGATTGGTCAGCGCCATGGGCACGACGGGCACTTGCAGGCCGTCGCGCTCGGCGTTTTCCAGGATCTTCATGATGCCGCCCTTGAAGGCCTGGAGCTCGCCGTTTTTGGTGATGCCGCCTTCCGGGAAGATGGCCAGCAGGTCGCCATCGCGCAGCACCTTGGCGGCCGCCTCGAAGGCCGCTTCGTAGAGCGCCGGGTCTTCGGTGCGCGGCGCGATGGGAATGGCCTTGGCCAGGCGGAACAGCCAGCCCAGCACCGGCATCTTGAAGATGCGGTGGTCCATCACGAAGTAGATGGGCCGCGGGCTGGCGGCCATCAGCAGCACCGGGTCGACAAAACTCACGTGGTTGCAGGTGAGCACGGCTGCGCCCTGCGCGGGGATGTGGTCGTCGCCGGTGATCTTGAAGCGGTAAACCAGGCGCGAGGCGATCAGCGCAACGAAGCGCAGCAGGTACTCCGGCACCAGCATGAAGATGTAGAAGGCGACCACCGCATTGGCCAGGCCCACGAACAGGAAGATCTGCGGAATACTGAAGCCGGTCTTGAGCAGCGCACCGGCCAGGATGGCGCTGACGATCATGAACAGCGCGTTCAGAATGTTGTTGGCCGCGATGATGCGGGCCCGGTGCGTGGGCTGGCTGCGCAGCTGGATCAGCGCATACATGGGCACGCTGTACAGGCCGGCGAAGAGGCTCAGCAGCGCGAGGTCGATCATCACGCGCCAGTGTGCGTGCTGCGACATGAACCCACCCACGCTCATGATGGGCGCGGCGGGCAGGCCGCGCGAGGCGAAATACAGGTCCACCGCGAACACGCTCATGCCGATGGCGCCCACCGGCACCAGGCCGATTTCCACGTGGCGCTTGCTGAGCACCTCGCACAGCAGCGAGCCGGTGGCGATGCCGATGGAGAACACAACCAGCAACAATGACGCGACCTGTTCGTTGCCGTGCAGCACTTCCTTGGCGAAACTCGGGAACTGGCTCAGGAACACGGCGCCGAAGAACCACATCCAGCTGATGCCCAGCATGGAGCGGAACACCACCAGGTTGTCGCTGGCGAGCTTGAGGTTGCGCCAGGTTTCCGTCACCGGGTTCCAGTTGATCTTCAGGCCCGGGTCGGTCGCCGGCGTGAGCGGGATGAACTGCGAGACAAGCCGGCCGATGAGCGCAAGGCCTATGCAGGCGATCGCCACATAGTCGGGCCCGACCTGCGGCACGGCCACCATCAGTCCACCGACGACCTGGCCCAGCAGGATGGCCACAAAGGTGCCCATTTCAACCATGCCGTTTCCGCCCGTGAGTTCGCGCTCGTTGAGCGCCTGCGGCAGGTAGGCGAACTTGACGGGGCCGAAGATGGTGGAATGCAGCCCCATCAAAAAGGTGCAGCCCAGCAGTACCGGCACCTGGACGTTGGGGTTGCGGCTCATGAAGCCGACGGCCGCGATCAGCATGATCACCACTTCGAGGTTCTTGACGAAGCGGATCACGCGGGTTTTTTCGAACTTGTCGGTGACCTGCCCGCTGGTGGCGGAGAACAGCAGGAAGGGCAGGATGAACAGCGCACCGATCACCAACCCGGCCAGCGCGGGCTGTAGCCAACTCACGCTGAGCTGGTAGGTCACCATCACGGTGAAGGCGAACTTGAAGAGGTTGTCGTTGGCCGCGCCGGAAAACTGCGTCCAGAAGAAAGGCGCGAAGCGGCGTTGCTTGAGCAGCGCGAACTGGTTCGGATGCCCCTGGACAGGCGGTGGCGACACCGGTGTGGCCGTATCAACACTCATGCGTGACTCCTCGTTTCGGTTGTTGTGCGGCTGGCTCCGCGCCCCGGCGACTGGCCTGCTCTGTTTTTGGATGGTGCATGGGATTCTGCCCTGATTTCACGCGCGGCCAGCAGGGCCGACACCACGGGCCAGGCGGCACAGGCGGCCACCATGTGTTTAAGGCTGTGGCCCGACACCAGGTGCCCCGTCCATTCATAGACGGCGTGGTCGCCCAGCTCCAGCAACTTGGCCAGCGCATAAATCGCGATCAGCATCGCCCAACGCACCGGCAGCTCCCGCGATTGCGCGGGACGCAGGCAGGCAAAGCCGAGGATGAGCACCATGCCGCCTCCCTGCAAGACCGCCCACGGCAGCAGATTGCCGCCCAGCGACCAGGCATAGACCGAAAGCGGGCCCAACACGAGTACGGCCGTGGCCAGCGCCATCCCGGCGCGCGTACTCACGGCCCGCATGGCCGCCAGGCCCAGCAGGCCGGCAAAAGCCAACACCATGCCGCCGCGGTCCCACACGAGGCCAGCATCGCCGGGTTGCAGGTGGTAGGCAGCAGACACCGCCGCCGTCACCCACAGGCCGCCGAAAAAAAGCCCGGCCATGGCGGCAGCCGCCGCGCTGACGGCCCGCTCACGAATCGCCCGCAGCAGCGCCCAGATACCCACCATGCCCCACAGCGCGAACGGCAGGTTGCTGAGAACATCCATCGCGTGCGGCAACCAGCCCCAGCTGCGCTGGTCGGCAAAGTCGTGATAGTGCGCGGGTTGCGCGACCGGAGGCCCGAGCAAAGCAGCCGCCAGCAGCAGAAAGAAGACGGCGGCCAGCGCGCATTCGCGGCGCCACGCCAGGGCGGCAGGACGCACGTGCCACGGCAGTGGCTGGACCCGGCGGTGAAGAATGGATCGGATGGGCTGCATGCTGAAAGCTCCTCTGTCTGTATATACGAGTGAGCGCACTGTGCCGGGCCCGATGGGCAGCAAGCATCAATATTCAGCGCAGTGGAGCCGATTCAAACCAAAAGTACTGATAATCGATACCCATGAGCACCACCGCCGACCTCGTCACCGTCCTTAAAAAAGAACTGAAAGCCGCGCGCATGACCTATGCCGACCTGGCCGCCAAGCTGGGCATGGCCGAGTCCAGCGTCAAACGCATGCTGGCCAAGGGGGACATGCCGCTGTCGCGCATCGACGCGATCTGCCGCGCGCTCAAGCTGGACTTTGCCGATCTCGCCAGGCGTATCGCCGACACCCAGCCGCTGCTGGCCGAACTGACCGAGGCGCAGGAAAAAGCCGTGGTGGCCGACAAAAAACTGCTGCTCACCGCGATTTGCGTGCTGTCGCAATGGACGCTGGAGCAGATCACCAGCAGCTACCGGCTCTCGGAAGCCGAGTGCATCAAGTACCTCGCGCAGCTGGACCGCATTGGCATCATCGAGCTCAAGCCCCTGAACCGCTACCGGCTCAAGCTCGCCAAGACTTTTCGCTGGCGCCCGCACGGGGCGGTGATGGACTACTTTCGCGAGAACGCCTTGCTCGACTATTTTTCAGGGGGTTTTGACGGCACAGGCGAAGGCCTGCTGCTGGTGCACGGCTCCATAGGCCGCGGCCTGGCGCCCTCTTTCCTGGAGCGCATGCAACGCGTGGCCCAGGATTTTGCGCAGCAGCACCAGAGCGACCAGAAACTGGGCGAGAAAGACCGCGAGGGGTTCACGCTGCTGCTGGCGATGCGCAGCTGGGAGTTTGAGGCTTTCGCCGCATTGCGTAGGTAACACCCCCGTCCAGGCTCACTGCGTGTAGCCTGTTCCCCCCTCAAGGGAGCGGCGCCTGTGGCCAGGCAAAGCCGGTTCCACGGCCTCTACTTGGATCTTCGCGCACAAGTAATTGCATGCAATTAAATTAGACAACTAAGTAAATTCAGCATTTACTGGTAGTATTTAGCCAGACGAAGCCAAGCAAGCTGATTTTGTGCATGCAATTTCATTCCGGAGCCGCGATGAACCCCCTCTCCACCTACGTCGGCATGCCGATCCCCGTGGCGGCCAACCTGACCGACACCAAGTACTTTTTCCAGGCGCTGGACAATTTTTCGCGCGTGATGGCGATACGCCCGGGGGACAGGGTGCTGATGCTGGCTGACCCGCTGCTGGATCCGCGGGTGATCGACGCGGTGATCGGCATCGCCAAATCGCGCGGGGCCGAGGTGCGTATCTATATGGAGCCCAGCACCCAGGTGACGGCCGTGCCCGAAGAAGTGCACGCCATGCTCCAAAAAGCCACTTTTGTGGTCTCGACCTGGTTCTGCTCCATCCTCGATCCTTTGTGCATCAACCTGCGCCGCGCCGGCCAGCGCTGGGTCAAGATCACCTACTTTCGCAACCTCGATTTGCTGTCCACGCCGCAGGCGCGTTTTCCGGTCGACCTCATCGGCGAGATCATCCGCGGCACGGCGGCCCGCTATCCGAGCGAGGGGAACTTCGACCTGCGCTTTACCGACCCGCGCGGCAGCGACTTCCGCATCAGCTTTACGCAGGAGATGCGCGCCAACCAGCTGGCCACCAACCGCTGGCGCGGCCAGATGACGGCCGAGGAAGACGGTTGTTATGTGCACTACCTGCCGACGCACGGGCCCAACCTCTGGGACCACAACTCGGTGAAGAACGACTTCAAGGCCGTCGTGCCCATGGCCGGCGTGCTGTATCCGCAGTGGGCGGTCGGCTTTGCCAATCCTTTTGAGGAAAAAATCGCCGTGCATTTTGAGGGCGATACGATTTCCGCGGTCGACGGCATTTCGCAAGAAGCCGTGATCCTGCGCGAGATGCTGGTGGGCGGCCGCATGATTGAAGGCGGGGGCTGCGGCTTCAACCCCAAGGCGCCGCGCCATACGGTGTACCCGGCCGGCTCCAACGCGCCGGGCGCGCTGCACTTCGGCATAGACCTGGCCCAGCCCAGCGACTACATACGCCGCGTGATGCCCGACTGGGAAGAGCCGCCGGTGCATATGGACCTGATCACGCTGGACGGCACGGTCACCGCCGGCGGCAACACGCTGATCAAGGACGGCTTTTTGTGCGCGCTGCGCGACCCGGCTGTGGTGGCGCTGGCCGCGCGTTATGGCGACCCGGTGGAGTTGCTGGAAGCGCAGGTTTTGTAGCGCCTCACGGTCACTTCAAGCGGGGGCCGCGGTCCGGCTTTGCCGGCCGCAAGGCGCCTGTCCCCTGGAAGGGGAAAAGGCGCTACACGCAGTGAGCGTCGATAGGGGTAAGCCTGTTTATTCCGGTGGAACTGCTGGAAGCGCAGGTTTTATAGCGCCTCACGGTCACTTCAAGCGGGGAGTAGGGTTTTGCTCCTTCCCCCGCTGGGGGAAGGCTGGGATGGGGGCTTGCGGCGCTTGGTATTGCGCTGTGTTTATTCGAAGGCCGTCGGCCCCCACCCCTGCCCTCCCCCAGCGGGGGAGGGAGTATGGCTAGGCCGGCGCGGTAAATACCGTCAGCACGCCGGTATAGCCGTAAAGGTGGTGGCGCGCGATTTCGCCACCGGCAAAAAAGCCGACCAGCGGCACGTCGCCCAGCGCGCGCCGCACGATCTGCATCTCGGCGCTGGGCGCGCCGAAGTGCGGCCCGCCGCGGCCTGAGCAGCTCACATACACCGCGCCGGCGATGCGTCTGGCCGCATGCGGCGCCGCTTCGGCCTCAGGCGCGCTCAGTGCGCTGGCAACTTCCAGCGTGACTTCCTCGGGCTCCAGCTCTTCGCGGATTTCAGCGCACACGCGGATCAGGTCGGCGCGCGCGGCTTCCATATTGCGCTCGCAAAAGGCCAGCTTCATGCCCACGGCCGGCACCTCGGCGATCGCGATGCCGCGGCGCGCCGGGTCCAGCCCTATCAAGTGGCGCACACGCACCTCGGCGCCGAACTGGCCCGCGCGCCGGCTTGCCGCAAGGACACTGTCATCGGGAACGTCGGCCGGCCGGCTCAAGCCGACCAGCGTGGTGCGCACTTTGGCAAGCGCCTCGCGCGGCTGGTCCAGCGATACGGCCAGGTCGGCCAGCATGACGTCGAGCGCGGGCTTGCCGTCGAGTTCAGTCACCACATTGGTTTCGCACGCGGTGATTTCATGGTCCGCCGAGACCGGCCGGCATCCTTGGGTGATGCGCGACATCAACGCCGCGCCCTGGCCGAATGCCACGCCGCTCAGGCCACCGCTGAAAACACCGCCAGCCGCGCCCTGCCCCTTGACGTTGCCATGCCCGCTGAGCGCGAACTGCACGGTACCGGATCGGCTGGAGGCCAGGCCGCCAAACACATAACCGCTGTGGGTGCGCTCAGCCATTTCGGCGATGAGTTCAGCCACGTCGGGCGTGGAGGCATCGGCATGCACCAGCGCGGTATGCGCCTTGAAGCGGCCGCTGCTGGCGGGCGGCAGCGGCGACACGCCTGAAAACACCCGGTACTGGTCGTGCGGCAGCTCGCACAGCATCACCGTGAGAGCGGGCTCGTCGAAGTACTCGACATTGTTGGAGGCGATGCCCACGCCCACCGTGCCGCTCCAGTCGGTGATGTCGGGCAGCTCGGCGCTCAGGTGGTCGAGGATGTCCTGCGCATGCGCCGCGTAGTGGTCGGTGATGTAGAGCAGCGCCAGCGTGGGCGACTTGGCATAGCCGGGCAGCGCCAGGTAGGCGCGCAGCTGCGCCAGCACCAGGCCGGCCGCCATCTGCCATTGCGGATGGGTGGCGTGGCCGTAGGGGAAAAGCTTCATGGGGTCCTGGTGAAATGCGGTGGAAGTCCGGTTTGGGGTCAGCTCAGCGAGAGGTTTTGCGTGCGGCCTTGCGTGCCGGCGCCTTGGGTTTGGTTTTGGCGGCGGGTTTGGCAGCGGCGTTTGCTGCAGTTTTGCCGGCGGCCGGTGTCGGCCATCCCTGGCTGCTGCGCAGTGCCGTGTTCATGGCCGCGCGCGCGCCGCCGGCCATGGTCTTGCCCGCCGTTTCAGCCATGTTGCGGGCCATGCCCGTCGCCATGCCGGTAGCGGTTTTTACCGCGTCCTTGGCCAGGCCCGTGGCCAGGTTCTTGGTGGTGTCCATTGCGGCTTTCTTGGCCGCGTCCTTCATGGCGTCGGTCGCGATCGCCTGGAACTGCTGGGTCAGCGCGCCCCACCACTGCATGGGGTCGACCACGCCGGCCGGCGCGGCGGCGGCGGCCTTGCCTGCGGCGGGCGCTTTGGCCTTGGCTGCGGGCTTGCCCGTCCCAAAGCTGGAGGGCGGAACCTCCAGCCCCGAAAACGTCCTGGCCTTGTCGGCCACGCGCTGCACACCGCCGGCCACGCTGTCGGCGACCTTGAGCTTGAAGGCATTGGCCACGTCGCCCATGTTGAAGTTCATGCCCTTGAGCGTGGCCAGGGTCATTTTCTGCACTTCCAGCGCCTGGATGGTAGCCTTGAGCGCGGTGGCGTTCTGGTCCAGCCAGAACTGCACGGCCTTGAGCTCCTCGATGCGCTTGTCCAGCTCCTCGACGTTGAGGGTGGGGGCCACCCAGTTCCCGAGGTTGGGCAGCTGCGGGATGCTTTGCGTGGCGCTGCCGGCCGCCTGCTTGGCCAGGTTCTGCAGGAAATCGAAACCGGGCACCAGCTTGCCGAAACCGGGGAAGGATGGGTTGTCTGCGTCACTCATGAATGTCTCCTGGCATGTTGTGCATGATGGCATTGGAAGGCGGGGCGGCAGGGCAGCCCGGCTCGCGTCTTCATTGTGCAACGCTGGGACGGCACGTCAACCGCTTTTTGTTTCCGCATGCAGGGCAAGGCGCGCGGCCAGGGCCCGCAGCGGCGCAAACAGCCTGATAAGCTTGCGGCCATGGCCTACACCTTTGCCTCCGCCACGGTGCTTCTGCTGCTGATCACCGACCCTTTCGGCAACATCCCGATTTTTGTCAATGCCCTGAAGGGTGTCGCACCCGAGCGGCGCATGTTCGTCATCCTGCGCGAGGTGCTGATCGCCTTTTTGCTGCTGCTGGCTTTCATGTTCGTCGGTGACGGCTTCCTGCGCCTCATGAACCTCAGCGACCTGTCGCTGCAGATCGCCGGCGCGGTCGTGATGTTTTTGATCGCGCTGCGCATGATCTTCCCTTCGGACCAGCCCGAGGCCGCGCCGATGCGGGGCGAGCCACTGATCGTGCCGCTGGCGATTCCCGCGCTGGCCGGCCCGTCGGCGTTGGCCACCGTGATGCTGCTGGTGTCGCAGGCACCGGAGCGCCGGCTTGAATGGATTGCCGCGCTGTGCGTCACCATGGCGGTCTGCGCCGTGGTGCTGGTGCTGTCCGAGCGCATACAGCGCGTGGCCGGCGACCGCGTCATGATGGCCTTCGAGCGGCTCATGGGCCTGATCCTCGTGGCGATATCGGTCGAGATGTTGCTGCGCGGCATACGGCTGTTCATCACGCAAACCGGGGCTGCGGCATGAAAACATCCGCACAACGCCTTGTCTTTGTTTGCGCCTGCCTGCTGGCCTCGCCCTGGGCGCACGCCGTGCAGGACTGCGAAGTCAACGGCGAAAGCGTCAACCCCAACAATGGCAACACCACGGCCGGCAAGACCGGCATCATGCGCTGCAAAGACAGGGACTCGGGCCAGCTGATGCGCGAGCAGGAATTGCAGGGTGGCAAGTTCATGGGCCTGATGCGCTTCTACCAGAACGGCAAGCTGCAACGGGAGTACAGCGAGAACGAGCGCGGCAACCGGCACGGCCGCGCGCGCGAATTCGCGCCTAGCGGCCAGGTGCTGCGCGACGCCGTCTACGACAACGGCACCGAAGCGGGCCTGGCGCGCAGCTTCCACGCCAACGGACAATTGCGGCGCATCGTGTTTTACGGGCCGCGCGCGGGCGGCAGCATCGAGCAGGCCTATGCCGAATTCAATGACCGCGGACAGCTCCAGGCCTTGCGCTGCGGCGACAAACCCTTGCTGGCAGCGCCGGCCGACGACGCCCGCTGGTGCGGCTTCTCGGGTGGCGCCTCCAAGGTCGAACTCTTCAGCAGCAAGGGTGCGCTGAACGGCAGCAGCAGCTACCTGGCGGGAAAACGCATACGCCATGAAACGCTGGGCGAGAACGGCAAGCCGGACTACCTGGATGAAGTATCGGGCAGCACCCGCATCGAGCGCCACTTCAACAATGCCGGCATCAAACGGCGTGAAATCCAATGGAAGCTGGACACCGAAAATGCCAGGAATTCACTCAAGGAGCGGGAGCAGGAATTTGCCGACAGCGGCACCCTGACGCGCGACAGGAAATGGTCCGAAGGCAAACTCGTGAGCGACCAGTCTTATTACCTCAACGGCCAGCCGCGCAGCAAAAACGAGTTCGGTGGCGAGGGCGACGGCGCCTGGCTGCAGGCCACCGATTACTTCGACAACGGAAAGGTCGCCTCGACCGGCCGCTACAGCGCCAACCGCTACCGGCAATTGCCCCTTGGCATTCACCAGCGCTTCAACGAAACCGGAAAGCTGGTGGCCGAATCGAGCTACGACGAGCGCGGCCGCATCACGCGCGAGAAAAGCTGGGACGGCGAGGGCAAGCTGCTCAGCGACGATGCGGTCTTTGAGGACGGCTCAAGAAAAGCCTATACAAGATAGCCCCCACGGTCGCTCACTGCGTGTAGCTCCCTGCCCCCCGAGGGGGCCGCTGCGCCTGCGGCCCGGCAAAGCCGGTTCCGCGGCCCCTGCTGGATTTATTCAGGGTGACTCAGACAGCCTCGACAACTTTTTGGTCGATAGCACCGAAGACCGATTGCCCATCCTTGCCCTTGGCTTCGATGCGAATCGTGTCGCCGTATTTCATGAACTCGGTCTTGGGCTTGCCGTCTTCTATGGTTTCGATCGCGCGTTTTTCGGCGATGCAGCTGTAGCCATGGCTCCAGTCCTTGTTGCTGACGGTGCCCGAGCCCACGATGCTGCCGGCGCGCACATTGCGGGTCTTGCAGATGTGGGCGATCAGCTGGCCGAAATGGAAGGTCATTTCGGGGCCGGCCTCGCACATGCCGACCTTGCGGCCGTTCCAGGTGCTTTGCAGGGTCAGGTGCAAACGGCCCTTGTCCCAGGCATCGCCCACCTCATCCGGCGTCACCGCCACGGGACTGAATGCCGTGGCCGGCTTGCTCTGGAAGAAACCAAAGCCCTTGGCGAGCTCGTCGGGAATCAGGTTGCGCAGCGAGACGTCGTTGGCCAGCATCAGCAGGCGCACGCCTTCGAGCGCCTGGGCCGGCGTGGCGCCCATGGGAACGTCGCCGGTGATCACGGCGACTTCCGCCTCAAAGTCGATGCCGAAGTCCTCACTGGCCACGACCACGTCATCGCAGGGGCCGATGAAGTCATCGCTGCCGCCCTGGTACATCAGCGGGTCGCCGTAAAAGCTTTCGGGCACCTCGGCGTTGCGGGCCTTGCGCACCAGCTCCACGTGGTTGATGTAGGCCGAGCCGTCGGCCCACTGGTAGGCGCGCGGCAGCGGCGCCATGCAGCGCGAAGGCTCGAAAGGGAAGGCGTGGCGGGCCTTGCCGCCGTTCAGCGTTTCATACAGGTCCTGCAGCTGCGGCGACATGAAGTTCCAGTCGTCCAGCACCTGCTGCAGCTTGCCGGCAATGCCGGTCGCGTAATGGGCCGTGGAGAGATCGCGCGACACCACGACGAGCTGGCCGTCGCGTGAAGAGTCTTTGTAAGTGGCGAGTTTCATCAATATCCTGTTGGGTGGCTGCCGGTTTGCGGCGCAGGCCTGATTGTGCCGTGTGCGCCGTGGCGGCCGGCGCCTTGCGGACCCGCGTTACGATCCATGCATTCCTCAGCCCGACGGGTCACCCGAAATTTTAGTCAAGCCCATGAAAGCCAAGCCCGGCCCCACCGCCTCCGCACGCCGCAGCCCGGCGCCGCAGCGCGCTGGCATACAGTCGCTGGAAGTCGGCTTCGCCCTGCTGGAGGTGCTGTCCGCCTCACCCGGCCCCCTGATGCTGCGCGACCTGGCGGCGGCCGCCGGCATGAGCGCGGCCAAGGCCCATCGCTACCTGGTGAGCTTCCAGCGGCTGGAACTGGTAGTTCAGGACCCGTCCACCACCTTGTACGACCTGGGCCCGGCGGCCCTCAAGTTAGGGCTTGCTTCCCTTTCCAGGCTGGACAGCGTTAAGCTGGCCCGGCAACGCCTGCAGCCCCTGATGGCGCAAACCGGCCAGACCCTGGCCCTGGCGGTCTGGGGCAACCAGGGGCCCACGCTGGTGCACTGGGAAGAATCACCGCGGGCCGTGACGGTCAACCTGCGGCTGGGCGACGTGATGCCCCTGTTGTCTTCCGCCACAGGCCTGTGCTTTACCGCGTTTTCATCGCCGCGCCTGCTCCCCGCCACTACGAGGCCGCAAGGGCGACTGGCGCTGCTGCTCAAGGACGAGCTGGCGCGCAACCAGAAGCTGGCGCGCCAGGATGTACCCACCACCCTGGCCGGCCTGGCCGATGTGCTGGAGGAAGTACGCCGCCGGGGCATGGCGCGCGCCGTCAACACGCTGCTGCCCGGCGTGGCCGGCTTTTGCGCACCGGTCTTCGATGCCGACGGCCACCTGGCCCTGGGCATGGTGGCGCTGGGATCGCTGGCCACCTTCGATGCCGACTGGGACGGAGCGGTGGCCACGCCCCTGGCGGCGGCGGCGCGGCAACTTTCACGCGACCTGGGCTTCGAAGCGGCATGAGCACCCTCCCGGCACCCCATTCCCCCCAATACGCGCCGTCCCGGCGCGTATTGGCCCTGCTGGCCGTGCTGGTCCTGGTCGCGCACACGCTGGTGCTCACCTCCGTGCCGGCGCGCTTCGGCCCTGAACGTCCGCCGTCTTCGGACGCCACACCGGCCTTCGTGACGCGCAGCATCCCGCCGCCCAAGCCGGCCAAGCCGGCGGAGCCCCCACCGGCTGCGCTGCCGGAGGCCGCGCCGAAACCCAAGCCGGTCAGGGCAAAACCCGCGGAAGATTTCGAAGACGCCGAGCCGGTGAAAGTGCCCAAGCCCCGGCCCGCCGACTACCTGCCCGATGCGCCCAGCCCGGCGGACCTGCTGGCGGAGCAGGCCCGCAGCGAAGCGCCCGCCGCAAGCGCGTCCGAGGCGGTGCCCGCCGGCCCCGCACAGGCAGCTGTGACCACCTTGGCCGTGCCTGCGAGCGTGGTGCTCGACTACAAAATGACCGGCAACGACAAGGGTATGAACTACTACGCGAACGCCGAACTGCGCTGGCAAAACACTGGCGATGCCTACGAGGCCTCGATGCGCGTCAGTGCGCTCTTCCTCGGCTCGCGCAGCATGGCCAGCACCGGGCAGCTCGACCCCGACGGCCTGGCGCCCAAGCGCTTTTCGGACAAGTCCAGAACCGAAGTGGCCGCGCATTTCGAGCCCGAGAAGAACCAGATCAGTTTCAGCGCCAACACGCCCACGCTGCCATGGGTCAAGGGCGCACAGGACCGGGTCAGCGTGTTCATGCAACTGGCCGGCATGCTGGCGGGCAACCCGGCAGGCTTCCCCACGGGCTCCACGATTTCGATCTACACCGTCGGGCCGCGCGATGCGGACACCTGGACCTTCCTGGTCGAGGCCGAGGAAAAACTTGCCCTGCCTTTCGGCGAAATCGCCGCGGTCAAACTCACCCGCCAGCCGCGGCGCGAGTTCGACCAGAAGGTAGAGGTCTGGTACGCACCGTCACTGGGTTACCTGCCGGTGCGCACCAAAATCACCCAGTCGAACGGGAATTTCATCGACCAGCAACTCAGCGCGGTCAGCAAGGGTTAATGCCGCGGCATGCGTTGTGATTGCCGCACGCTGGTGAGCGCTTTATGTGTGGTTTCACACGATGTCGCCCGTCTTTACCGAACACTTGCATGCCAGATAGTGCGGACTCTTGAACTTGGCCTCATCGTAGCTATCTGACGAGAAAGGAATCCACCATGCAAATGCTTTACGACTCCGACTCTTTTGCCGTTCTGCAGATCCTGGCGAATGCGCCGGAGGAATCCGCACCCACACCGGCCGTTCCCCAGCTGGCACGCCACGGCTTCGAAATCGTGGACAAACGCTCGGGCAAAGAGGTTTACCTGGACGGCTCCTGGGCCGAAATGTTCCAGCAACGCCTGAGCGCATGGGCACAGAACACCCCTACGCAAGAGGAAATCGAAGATACGCTTGAAGGGTATAGCGGGCTCGCTAACACCCCGATGTCGCTTCATTAGGCCCCCACGCTTTTCACTTCGTGTAATGCGCTGCCCCCCGAGGGGGCCGCTGCGCCTGCGGCCCGGCAAAGCCGGTTCCGCGGCCCCTGCTGGCCTGGGGCGGCTCGCTTCGCATCGCCTCTTCTTTTTTTCTTCTTATTCGGCCGACGGGCTCTCGGTTTGAGCCCTTGAGCGTCGCTGGTAAATCCAGCGGTACGCAGGTTCCACCAGCAACAGTACTGCCGCCAGCCGCGTGACGTGAAAGGCCGTGACCACCGGCACACCGAGCTGCAGCACTTTGGCCGTGATGGCCATTTCGGCGATGCCGCCGGGTGAGGTTCCGAGCAGCAGCGTGGCCCAGTGCAGGCTGGTGAATTGCGCCAGCGACCATGCAAACCCCGCGCACAGTGCAATCATTCCAAGCGTGGCCAACGCCACCGAGCCCAGCCATCTCGGCGCCATGTGCACAAAGCCGCTGGTAAAGCGCACACCCAGGCTGATGCCGATGACCAGCTGCGCGGCGTTGGTCATCCACTGCGGCAAGGCCGAGAGCGTCACGCCGAAGGCCGTCAGCAGCAAAGACACCAGCAATGCGCCTATGAACCACGGGTTGGTGCGCTCCAGCTTGAGCATCGTCCAGCAACCCACGCCGGTCAGTACAGCCAGCAGGGCCAGGCCGGGTAAATCCACCACGCGCGCGCCCGGCAAGGTGGCGTCAAGCCCGTGCAGCCCGGCCCATTGAAAACCGAAGGGGATGACCAGCGTGACCAGCAGCACCCGCAGGCTGTGGGCAGAGGCCACAAGGTCGGTCTGCGCACCGTGGCGCTCGGCCATCAGCGTCATTTCCGATGCGGCGCCTATGGGTGCGGCAAAGTAGGTCGTGATGCGCGACAGGCCTTTCACATGAAAAGGCCCGGGCCTCTGGTGCACCCGGTACAGCCACTGGCCAAACACCAGCCCCAGCGCCAATGCCCAGACGATATTCAGCGCGATCGCCCACCACAGGCCCGCAAGCAGGCCGACCACCTGCGGCGTGAAATACAGCCCCAGCGCACTGCCGATGACCCATTGCCCGGTGTTGCGCAACGGCGTCCAACTGGCGGTCGGTCCGCCCAGCATGGAGACCACGGCGGTCGCCAGCAGCGGGCCGATCATCCAGGGCAGCGGCGTACGCAGCCAGACGCACAGAGAGGCGGCAGCCCAGGCAAGCAGCAGCGTCAGCATGACGCGCGTCGCAAAGACGCGGGCGTAGAGGGGAAAGAATGGCATGGCTTAAGGCGCGGCCAACAAAAACCGGCCGGAGGCAGTAGTATCCCTTGATGCCCTATTTTGCCGCCCCTCGTCCTTTGGCATGGCTGCTGTGCACCGCCGCGATGGCTTTGGCCGCCGGCTGCGCGGGCCGGCCCGAGGCACCCATCGTGCAGGCGCCCGGCGGCGACAGCACGCAAACCTCAGCCTGGCTGGAGGCCGTTCTTCCCGCGGAAATCCTCATCCTCGGCGAACAGCACGACGCGGCCGAGCACCAGCAGATCCAGCAGCAGGTCGTCGCCCTGCTCGCCGCCCGCGGCGCGCTGGCCGCGCTGGCGCTGGAAATGGCCGACACCGGCGCCAGCACCTCGGCGCTCAAACCCAGCGCCACCGAGCAACAGGTGCGCAACGCGCTGGCCTGGAACGACAAAGGCTGGCCCTGGGCCGCCTACGGCCCCACCGTGATGACGGCGGTGCGCGCCGGCGTGCCGGTGCTGGGCGCCAACCTGCCGCGCGCGCTAATGCGGGACCGCATGGCCGACCGCCAGCTGGACCTCCAGTTGCCGGGGCCGGCTCTGAAGGCGCAGCAGCAACTCATACGCATCGGCCACTGCAACCTGCTGCCCGAAAGCCAGGTCACACCCATGGCGCGTATCCAGATCGCCAAGGACATCAGCATGGCCAACACCTTGACCCAGGCCGCCTTGCCGGGCAAAACCGTGGTGCTGCTGGCCGGCAGCGGCCATGCGGACCGCCAGCTGGGCGTGCCGCAGCACCTGCCGTCGGATGTGAAGACCAAAGCCGTGCGCCTGCGCGCCGGCGGCGCCGCGCCGAAGGAGTCAGCCGAGGCCTTCGATGCCGTCTGGGAAACGCCAGCGCTGCCCGAGAAAGACTATTGCGAAGGCCTGGACAAACAATTGCAACAGCCGTCCAGGCCCTGACCGCTACTGCGCGCGTTAACGACCTCAGGCGTGTTTGCGGATCGCGTCGGCCACCACGTTGACGATGCGGTCTATGTGCTCTTTCTCGACGATGTAGGGCGGGCAGACCACGATGTTGTCGGCCGCCGGCCGCACCAGCACGCCGTGGTGAAAGCACTCCATGAAGACGTCGTAAGCACGCTTGCCCGGCGCGCCGGCCACGGGCGCCAGTTCCACCGCGCCGGCCAGGCCCAGGGCGCGTAGGCCGATCACATTGGGCAGGCCCATGAGGCCGCCGTGCATCGCGTCGCCCAGCACCTTGCCCATTTGCCCGGCACGCTCGTAGAGCTTTTCGTCCTTGAGCAGCTTCAGCGTCGCGATGGCCGCCGCGCAGGCGACCGGATGCCCCGAATAGGTGTAGCCGTGAAAGAACTCGATGGCATGCTCGGGCGCGGCGCTGTTGGCATTCATCATGTCGTCGTAAATGCGGTCCGAGCAGATCACACCGCCCATCGGGATCACGCCGTTGGTCACGCACTTGGCGAAGTTCAGCATGTCGGGCACCACGCCGTAGTAGTCGGCGCCAAAGCCCGTGCCCAGGCGGCCGAAGCCGGTGATGACCTCGTCGAAAATCAGCAGGATGCCGTGCTTGTCGCAGATCTCGCGCAGGCGCTTGAGGTAGCCCTTGGGCGGCAGATACCAGCCTGCGCTGCCGGCCACAGGCTCGACGATGACGGCCGCCACGTTGCTCGGGTCGTGCAGCGGCAGGATGCGGTTTTCCAGCTCCAGCAGCAGGTCTTCCTGCCACACCGGCTCGGCGCCGTTGATGTAGGCATGGTTAACCGGGTCGTGGATGAAGCGCATGTGGTCCACGCGCGGAAGCAGCGCGGCGCCGTAGACCTTGCGGTTGGCCGGAATGCCGCCCACACTCATGCCGCCGAAGCCGACGCCGTGGTAGCCCTTTTCGCGGCCTATAAAGATGTTGCGGTGGCCTTCACCGCGCGCGCGGTGGTAAGCCAGCGCAACCTTGAGCGAGGTGTCGGCCGCCTCCGAGCCCGAGTTGCAGAACAGCACCTTGTTGAGGTCGCCTGGCGCCATGCCGGCGATGACTTCGGCGGCCTTGAAGGCCTGGTCGTTGCTGGCCTGGAAGGCGGTCGCGTAGTCCAGCGTGTCCAGCTGCTTCTTGATGGCGTCGTTGATGGGCTTGCGGTTGTGGCCCGCGCCCACGCACCACAGGCTGGAAATACCGTCGATGACCTGGCGGCCGTCGTGCGTGGTGAAGTGCATGCCGTCGGCGGCCACGAACACACGCGGGTCCTTCTTGAAGCTGCGGTTGGGCGTGAAAGGGAGCCAGTGGTGCTCCATGTTGAAGTCTTGATAGGCCATGGCGTGTCTCCTGCGTCTGGGTCCGGGTCTGGAAGGGGGAGGGTGAAGCGATAAGGGGTGTTTCTGCATTCTGGCACTTCCCGGCAAAGGCCGGCCCCACCTGCGACAATTCATCCCCTATGAATCACGCTTATATCCTTACCCTGTCCTGCCCGGACCGTATGGGCATTGTTCATGCCGTGTCCGGTTTCCTGCTGGACAACGGCGGCAATATCGAAGAAGCCGCGCAATACAACGACCACGACACGGGCCTGTTTTTCATGCGGGTGCAGTTTGCCTGCGACACGCTGGGCCATGAGGAACTTTCCAGCCGGCTCAAGGCCTTCGCCGAGCCCTTCGGCATGAACTGGAAGCTGCACGCCACCACCCAGCCCATGCGCACCGTCATCATGGTCAGCAAGGAAGGCCACTGCCTCAACGACCTGCTGTTTCGCTGCAAGTCGGGCCTGCTTCCCGTCGACGTGCGCGCCATCGTCTCCAACCACCGCGAGTTCTACCAGCTGGCGGCCAGCTACAACATTCCCTTCCACCACATCCCCGTCACGGCGGCCACCAAGGCTCAGGCCGAGGCGAAGCAACTGGAGATCATCGAATCCGAAGGCGCCGAACTCGTGGTGCTGGCGCGCTACATGCAGGTGCTGTCCAACGAGCTGTGCCAGAAGCTCTCGGGCCGCGCCATCAACATCCACCACTCCTTCCTGCCCAGCTTCAAGGGCGCCAAGCCTTACTACCAGGCGCATGACCGCGGCGTGAAGCTGATAGGCGCGACCGCGCACTATGTGACGGCAGACCTCGACGAAGGCCCCATCATCGAACAGGACGTGGCGCGCGCCGACCACAGCAAGACCGTGGAAGACCTGACCGCCATGGGCCGCGACACCGAAAGCCAGGTGCTGGCCCGCGCCGTCAAATGGCATAGCGAGCACCGCGTGCTTTTGAACGGCCACAAGACGGTCATCTTTAAATAAACGCCATGGCCACGCCGGCGCGCATTCCTCCGATCCAGTGTCTTCTGACCTTCGAGGCGCTGGCGCGGTTGCGCAGCGTGACGCAGGCGGCCGAGGAGTTGTGTGTCACGCCCAGCGCGGTCAGCCACCGCGTCAAGCAGCTCGAACAGATCATTGGCACCAAGCTGTTCGGGCGCGCCGATTTTTCGCTGACCACCGAGGGCAGCGAATACCTGGCCCATGTGCGCGAGGGCCTGGCCACGCTGCAGAAATTTCCCGGTGCGGCCGGGCAAAGCGCCACGCCCGGCAAGCGCAAGCTGCGCCTGGCGGTCACGCCGACCTTCGCGCGCTCCATCCTGATTCCGCGGCTGCGCCAGTTCACCGATGCTTACCCCGAGATCGACCTCACGCTGCAAGTCTCGATTCCGCTCCTTGATGTGGTCGCCGAGGATGCCGACCTCATCGTGCGATTCGGCACAGGCCGCTATGCGGACCTGGAGCACGTCTGCCTCAGCAAGGACGAAGTCGCGCCGCTGGCCTCGCCCGCGTTTGTGCGCGAGCACGGCCCCTTCGAGGCGGCCGAAGACCTGGAAGGCGAAAGCCTGCTGCGCTCGCCGCTGGAGCCCTGGCGCACCTGGTTTGCCGCCCACAAACTCGATTGGCCCGAGCCGGCCGACGGCTCCCAGTTCAACGACATAGGCCTGATGTGCGACGCCGCCGCGGCCGGCATGGGCATCGCGCTGATACGCCTCAAGCTGGGCGCGCCCTGGCTGGAAAACGGCTCGCTGGTGCGCCTGGGCAGCAACGCCGTCTTCGCCGGCAATGTCCCCAGCCCGCATGCGCACTACCTGTGCTGGCGCACCGGCACCATGGACCGCTGGGAATGCGCGGCGTTTGCCGACTGGCTGCGCAAAAGCCTGGGCTAGTACTGCAACCCGGCGCCCCTACCCGGCGTGCAAACCCTTTTTGACTTGTAGCGCATTTTGCGTACGCCGATAGCGTTAACGGATCCCATGCGTCCGACAAGTGGTTTTGCGCCCATACCGGCGCATGCCTATGATGGGCTGGCCATGGCACCGTACGAGGACGCGGCCAGCGGCGCATGGTCAAAAAATCAACTTGTTCAACGAGGGGAATTCTCATGAGAAAAAATCAATTAGCCGCCGGTGTGGCCGGCATCCTGCTCTCCATGCTGGCCTTTTCACCCCTGGCTCACGCCGAGGGCAAAGCGGCCGGCAAATCCGTCAAACCCGGCACCTTCTGCACCATCCAGGATGCCAAGGCCTGCCAGGACGCTGTGACGCCCGCGCAAATACTGTCGCGCTTCAAGGCCGGCAATGCGCGATTCGTCTCCGGCAAACCGCGCCACCAGAACTACCTCAAGGAAATGAAGGCCACGGCCGACGGTCAGTTCCCGCTGGCCAGCGTGGTGTCCTGCATCGACTCGCGCGCGCCGGCCGAAATCGTGTTCGACCAGGGCATAGGCGACCTCTTCAATGCGCGCGTGGCGGGCAACATCGTCAACGAAGACATCCTGGGCAGCCTGGAATTCGCGCACAAGGTCGTGGGCGCCAAACTGCTGGTGGTGATGGGCCACACCAGCTGCGGCGCCATCAAGGGCGCGTGCGACGACGCCCAGCTTGGCAACCTGACCGGCCTCATCGGCAAGATCAAGCCGGCCGTGGACCTGGTGTCCGGCGACATCAAGGACCGCACGTCCAAGAACTATGCCTTCGTCGAAATGGTGGCCGAAAGCAATGTGCGCCTCACCGTGGAAACGATCCGCGAGAAAAGCCCCATCCTGCGCGAGATGGAGCAAAAAGGCGAAATCATGATCGTCGGCGCCATGTACGACGTGAAGACCGGCAAGGTCAAGTTCTATGACACGCCCGGCGCCAGCAAGGCTCCGGCCAACAAGACCTGACAATCTGTTGAGGGCCTGAACGGGCTTTGGCCCTGCACCGGTCACCGACGCCACCCGTGATCGGCTTGACGGGGCAGGTGCCCCTCCTGCTGGAGGCGTGGCCGCGCGCGACACCGTCCTCACCTGCGTTTGTTGCCGCCGAGCCATCGCCAGGCAGGCCTTCCCCTGGCCATTTTCCAAGCCGACCGAATGCTAGACTCGCGCGACTCTAACAACAAAACCGGAGGGCATGGATGCAGATTTTTCGACTGCTTGTCATCGCGGCAGCAATTTTTCTGACTGGTTGTGCGGCCAAAGGTCCCCGATACACCGAAGTCGAAGCCAGCTTTCCTGCCCTGCGCTCAGGCTATGGGCGGCTGGTGGTCTACCGCTCGGGCGGCCTGGGGCCGGCAGTCCAGCCGGACATCAAGCTCAACGGCGAGGTTATCGGCAAGTCGCAACCCCAAGGTTTCTTCTTTGTTGACCGCACGGCAGGCAGATACACAGTCAGTGCTCGCACCGAAATCGAAACGACCCTGGACGCCGAGCTGGTGGAAGGCCGCACGACCTACGTGCAGACCAGCATCACGATGGGCCTTTTTGTAGGCCATCCCAGCCTGGCCCTTCAAAGCGAAAGCACGGCAGTACCGCAACTACCTCGGCTGGCTTATACCGGCGGAATTCCACTCGTGCCGGGCAAGCCGCGCGCCATTGCCGTGAACAACACCGCAGGACGCAGCACCGATGAACGAACCCGCCCATCCGGCCCCGTGACGCTCGACGACCTGAGCGGCTTGTTGCCAAGCGCACCGCCCGCCGGTACCGCGAACAACACCCCAGGACGCAGCACCACCAATGAACGAACCCGCGCATCCGGCCCAGCGACGCTCGACGACCTGAGCGGCCTGCTGCCAGCCGCACGATAACCAACGCCCCAAAGGTGCACTGTGATATCTCAATCCATGCTTCGCGGCTTAGGCCTGTTTTTCGTTTTCGGCAATGTTCTTGCGCAAAACGCCACACCGAGCGCCGAGCAGCTCTTCGAACGCTTGTCCCCCAGCATCTGGGTCGTCAAGACCTTTGATGACGCGGGAAGGCCAGTTGCTTCGGGCAGCGCGGTGGTCATCCGAACCGGCACGCTCATCACCAATTGCAATGTGCTGGCGAAGGCACGCAAGGTTTCGGTGACACGCGACAACATCGCTTACGGCGCCACCCTGGAACACGCAGACACCGCGCGCGACCTGTGCCAGCTCAAGGTAGCCAACTTCACTGCGCCGCCGGTAACCATTGCGGCAGAAACACCGAAAATCGGCTCCCGGGTCTATGCCATTGGAAATCCACGCGGGCTGGAAACGACCATCAGCGATGGTCTTCTGTCCGGCATCCGACGTGCAGACAACGACGAATTCGTCGCGCTGCAGGTCACCGTCCCCATTTCGCCTGGCTCCAGCGGCGGCGGCCTTTTCGACGCCCAAGGCCGTCTGATTGGTATCACCACCTTTGCCCTTCGCGATTCGCAGAACCTGAATTTCGCCTTGCCGGCCAGCTGGATTTCCGAAGTCCCTGCGCGCTCAGCGGCGGCGCTGGCAGCACGCAGTGAACGCAGCAAACCCGCGGCGGCCACTCAGGCAGCAGGTGCGCAGGTCTTTGAATATCGGCTGCGCGATCGAACCACCGGATTGACGCAGAACATCAGGTACCGGCTGGACCGCACGGATGGAGACCAGCTGATCTTCAACCAAGGGGGCCGGGTGGAGAGAGCCGGTGGCGAAGTTGTCACCCTCATCAGCCCCATCGCCGGAGAGTATGAGCTGGCAATGCCGCCGCGCGGCTGGATCACCAAGACACCGGAGCCCGGGCAGACATGGCAGCTTCGGTACGAAAACCTGAGGCAAAACCAGCGAATCAAAATGAACGTTACGGCCCGCGCAACGGATGAGTCGACCATGCGCATTGGCGAGCGTGAACTTCGCATCATGCGGGTCGAGTTCAAGGGCTCGACAGAACGAGGCTCCAACAGGACATACGCGGTCTATACCGCCAATGCGTGGTACGCGCCCGAGCTTGGCCGCATAGTGCGATTTGATGCAAAAACGCGCGGCGGAATCGGCATCCATTCCTTTCTTGTCGACGAGGCGCTGGAACTTGCCGACATCCGCAAGGAGTGACCGCAGGCGTTTTCACAAAACACCTTCATTTTCTTCACGCACCCAGCCCCGCCTTTGCATTAAAGTGCCTTCATCACCGGCGAGGACCGGTTTCATCCCCGAAGGCCCCCCATGAACGCACTCGCTGAAGCCTGGCAACAGCACCCGCTTGAACGTCGTGAACGCCAGGTCCAGGTGGTCGGCGCGCTGCAAGCCGTGCTGCCGGCTCACGCGCTGCTCTGGAACAACGAAGACACCACACCGTACGAATGCGACGGCCTGACCGCCTACCGCCAGCGGCCGCTGGTCGTTGCCCTGCCCGAAACCTACGCGCAGGTCCAAGCCGTACTCAAGACCTGCCACGCGCTGGACGTGCCGGTGGTGGCACGCGGCGCCGGCACCGGGCTTTCCGGCGGTGCCATGCCGCACAAGCTGGGCGTCACGCTGTCGCTGGCCAAGTTCAACAAAATCCTCAAGCTCGACGCCGCCAGCCGCACGGCCGTGGTGCAGGGCGGCGTGCGCAACCTGGCAATCTCCGAAGCGGCCGCGCCGCTGGGGCTGTACTACGCGCCGGATCCCTCCAGCCAGATCGCCTGCACCATAGGCGGCAACGTCGCCGAGAACTCCGGCGGCGTGCATTGCCTCAAGTACGGGCTGACGGTGCACAACGTGCTCAAGGTCAAGGGCTTCACCATTGAAGGCGAAGAGGTCGAGTTCGGCGGTGACGCGCTCGACGCACCCGGCCTGGATTTGCTGAGCATCATCATCGGCAGCGAAGGCATGCTGGCCGTGACCACCGAAGTGACCGTGAAGCTGGTGCCCAAGCCCCGGCTGGCGCGCTGCATCATGGCCAGCTTTGACGACCTGCGCAAAGCCGGCGATGCGGTGGCCGCCGTGATTGCCGCCGGCATCATTCCGGCCGGGCTCGAGATGATGGACAAGCCGATGACGGCTGCGGTAGAAGATTTTGTGCATGCCGGCTACGACCTCAGCGCCGAAGCGATTTTGCTGTGCGAAAGCGACGGCACGCCCGAGGAAGTCGAGGAAGAGATAGTCCGCATGAGCGAGGTGCTGCGCCGCAGCGGCGCCACCGCGATCGCGGTGAGCCGCGACGAAGCCGAACGCCTGCGCTTCTGGAGCGGCCGCAAGAACGCCTTCCCGGCATCGGGGCGCATCAGCCCCGACTACATGTGCATGGACTCCACGATTCCGCGCAAGCGCCTGGCCGACATCCTGCTCGCGATCGCGGAGATGGAAAAAAAATACCAACTGCGCTGCGCCAATGTGTTCCACGCGGGTGACGGCAACCTGCACCCCTTGATTTTGTTCGATGCCAATGACCCCGACCAGCTGCACCGCTGCGAACTCTTCGGCGCCGACATCCTGGAAACCAGCGTCGCCATGGGCGGCACGGTGACGGGCGAGCACGGCGTGGGCGTGGAAAAACTCAACTCCATGTGCGTGCAGTTTTCGGCCGAGGAAAACGAACAGATGTTCGGCGTGAAGCGCGCCTTCGACAGCAAGGGCCTGCTCAACCCCGGCAAGGTGATCCCCACGCTGAACCGCTGCGCGGAATACGGAAAGATGCTGGTGCGGGCCGGCCAGATCAAGCATCCTGACTTGCCGCGGTTCTAAACAAGGGCCGGGGCACGGCCGGATCGGGATCACGTAGACTGCGCGAAAAACCCCGGGGCAAGGTCATGCACACAACACGGTCCAGCGGCGCCAGCACTTCTTTCACCACACCTGGACGGCTTCTTTACGGCCTCGCAGGCATCTTGCTCGCGTGGCTTCCGCAATCGGGGCTTTGCCAGCAAGGTTCTTCATTGCCCAACCTCGAGCCCTTCGACAAGGCCGTGCTGGAGGTCATGAGGAAACACGACATTCCCGGCGCCAGCCTGGCCGTAGCCAAGGACGGCAGGCTGCTGCTCGCCAAAGGCTACGGTTATGCCGACAAGGACAAACAGGAAGCCATGACGCCGCAAACCCTCACGCGCATGGGCAGCATCAACAAGACCTTGACGGCCGTCATGGTGCTCAAGCTCGCGGAGGACGGGAAACTGAAACTGGACGACCCGGTGCTGCCCCTGTTCGAGAAGGCCGGTATAGCCCCTGCTTCGCCCACCGACCCGCGCGCAAAGGACATCCGCATCCGCCACCTGCTGCAGCATTCGGGCGGGTTTGACCGCGAGCGCTCGGGTGATCCGTTTTTCCAGCCGCGGCTCAGGGAAGTTGCCCGCCGGCAAGGCGTCTCGCCCGTCAGCTGCGACGCCATCATCCGGGACTCGCTGCAGGAAAAACTGGACTTCGCACCGGGCGAGCGCTTCGCCTACTCCAACACCGGCTACTGCATGCTTGGGAGGGTGGTGGAAATCGTCACCGGAGAGTCCTACCGGGCTTTCAGCAGCAGGGAGCTTCTGCAGCCCACTATCGGCAAAGGCTTTCAGGCCGCAAACAGCACAGAAAGCCGTCCCGGCGAAACGAAGTACTACCCCTATCCCGGCGAGCCCCTGCAACGCGGCGCGCCCGGCATCTCGAACGCGAATGTGCCCAGCCCCTATGGCTCCTACTCCGTCGAAAACATGGATGCGCTGGGCGCATGGATTGCAACGCCGACGGATGTCCTGAAATTTTTCCTGGCGATCGACGGCACCCGGGGAAAGCGCCTGCTCAATGACGAATCGTTGCGAGCCATGCGCAGCGAACCTGTGCTGGCAAAAGAAGTCAACCCGCGCGCCTTCTATGGAGCGGGCATCCATGTGGTCAGAAGCGACAAGGGCGACAACTGGTGGCACACAGGCAGCCAGCCGGGCCTGCAAACCCTGGCACTGAGGACACGGCAGGGTTATGCCTGGGTAGTGGCCTTCAACTCCAGGCCCGAGCATGCCGAGCGCCGCGCTTTCTTCAAGGACATAGACCAGGCGCTGTGGGGCGCGGCCAATGCGGTCAAGGAATGGCCGCAAGGAGATCTTTTTGCCAACAACCCCTAAAGGCTTGACGCCATGACAGCGCTGCGCGGATTGGCCTGGTTACTGGTTTTTCAATCGATGGGGGAACTGCTGTCGCGCGGCTTCTCCCTGCCGTTTCCAGGGCCCGTGATTGGCATGGTTTTGCTGCTGATCGGCCTGCGTGCAGAGCTGGTGCGAGGCCCTGTGTCAGTGTGCGCAGACTTCCTGCTCGCGCACCTTTCGTTACTCTTTGTGCCTGTCGGCGTGGGCGTCATGACCCATCTTTCACTGGTAAGCCAGTATGGCGTGCGCATTTTGCTGGCCGTGGTGGTGTCCACATTGGCGGGTTTGGCGGTCACCGTGCTGACCCTGCACCTGCTGCGGGACCGCGGCGAGACCGCCCCCAAGGAGCCGCCCCATGCCTAAATTCGTCGAACTCTGGGTCTACCTGTCGGCCACGCCGCTGTTCGGCCTGACGGCCACACTGGTGGTCTATGTGCTGGCGCAAGCGGTTTATACCCGCCTCGGGCAAGCGCCCTGGGCCAACCCGGTGCTCTGGACGGTGGTGTGCCTGGCCGGCGCGCTGCTGGCCACCGGTGTGCCCTACCCCACGTATTTCGCGGGTGCGCAGTTCATTCACTTCCTGCTGGGCCCGGCGGTGGTGGCGCTGGCCTGGCCGCTGTGGCTGCGCCGCGAGGAATTGCGCCGGCGCTGGGGCCGCCTGCTGCTGGCGGCCCTGGCCGGCGGCATCGCGGCCAGTGGTTCTGCGCTGCTGATGGGCTGGGCGCTGGGCCTGCCTTCGGAAGTGACTTTGTCGCTCGCACCGAAATCCGTCACCGCGCCGGTCGCCATGGGCATCGCAGAAAAGATAGGCGGCATTCCGGCGCTGGCGGCGGTGTTCGCGGTGATCACCGGCCTGGTGGGTGCGCTCAGCGGCAAATACCTGTTTGACGCCCTGCGCATCCCGCGTGACGCAGAGGGCTGGGCCGCACGCGGCTTCGCGCTGGGCACTGTCTCCCACGGCCTGGGCGCGGCCCGTGCGCTGCAGGTCAATGCCGACGCGGGTGCCTATGCCGGGCTGGCGCTGGGCCTGCAGGTGGTGCTGGCCTCCGCGCTGATACCACTGGCGTTTCGCTTTTTGTAAGACGCACGCAAAAATGCCGCATCACTTTCCTGCCGCGAACGACAGGGAGGTGATGTGGCTTTTTTGATGGCGCGGTTGAACCGCGCCTTATCCTTGCTTTAAAAGTCTCCTACACCGCCTGCAAACCCGGCTTCACCACGCTGGCGGGTTTCGCCGCAGCCAGTGCGCCGAACAAAATCTCGCCCGAGAGCTGGCCGCCCTCTTCAATCACCAGCTTGCCATAGCGGATGATGCCCGTGACCTTGCCGGTCGAGTAGATCACCAACTTCTGGCGCACCGTGAGGTTGCCGTTGAATTCGCCGCGGATTTCCGCCACGTCGATTTCCGCCGAGCCCTTGAAAGCGCCCTGCTCGGCGATCTGGATCACGCGCGAATCCATGGTGGCTTCCACCAGGCCTTCGACGACCAGCGTGTCGCAGTCGGTGATCTCCACGCCCTTGAGCTTGATGTTGGGGCCCACCGTCAGCTTGCTGCCGCCTTCCTTGGCGACAGTGGTGGAAGGCGCGGCTTCGTTCACAGGTTTGGCGGCATTGTTCTGCTGACCGGACAGCGGCGAGGAATGCAGCGTGCTGGCCGAACCCGAGTTGCCGTAGCCGTTTCCAGGGCTGTTGCGCAGGCCTGTCGGAGTCTCATTTTCTCGCTTGCCAAAGAACGGTGTTGCCATTGTGAGTTCCTTCAAAAAAGAAGGCATGGTACGTCCGTGAAAAATTAAAAGCTCGGGCAGCATGCAAGAGAGGTAACGAAATTAATTCTTACATTCAGCAGCGACGACGCCGCGCGTGTAGCATGAGCGCACCATGACCGCCGACAGCGAACTTCACGGCTTCACGCTTTTTGGCACCACGATAGGACGGTGCGCACTGGTGTGGAACGCCCATGGCATCGCCGCCGTGCGCCTGCCCGAGCAGACCGAAGGCCGCATGCTGTCGCGCCTGCACCGGCGGTTCCCGATGCTGGAGGCAGCCACGCCGCCGCCCGCCATGCAGCAAGCCATAGACGCCATGGTGGCCTTGTTCGAAGGCGAGGCCCGCGACCTGCGCTTTTGCGCGCTGGACCTGCGCCGCACGCCGCCGTTCCAGCGGCGCGTTTATGCGGCCGCGCAAGACATCCTGCCGGGCAAGACCAAGACCTATGGCGAGATCGCCACCCTGCTGGGCGAGCCCGGCGCGTCGCGCGCCGTGGGCCAGGCGCTGGGGCACAACCCTTTTCCCGTCATCGTGCCCTGCCACCGCGTGCTGGCCTCGGGCGCGCGCTCGGGCGGCTTCTCGGCGCCCGGCGGTGTCTCGACCAAGTTGCGTATGCTGCTGATCGAAGGCGCCGAGATAGGCGGCGCACCCGGCCTGTTCGACCGCGAACCACCGATTTCCACGCACTGATTTTTGACCTCACACGGAATCCCCCTACCCATGCCCTCCGCCTCCAACGCCGCATCGCCGTCCATCCGCCTGTACTCGGCTCGCCTCAGCATGTTCGGCGCGAAAGTGCAGATTGCCGCCATCGAAAAAGGCATTGCCCTGGACGTCGTCATGGTGCCGTTCACGCAGGCCCAGGGCTATTCGCCCAAAGACCCGGAGGTGGTGCGCATCAACCCCAAGAAGCAGGTGCCGGTGCTGGTGCATGGCGACGTGGAGATCTTCGACTCGACGCAAATCCTGGAATACCTCGAAGACCTCAAGCCCGAGCCGGTGCTGTGGCTCACCGGCATCAACAACCGTGCCCGTGCTCGTCAGCTGGAGCACCGCTCGGACGAGGTCTACTTTCCGCACGTCATCAAGCTGATGGGCCTGCAGGACAGGCTGGACGACCCGCAGGCCGTCGCGGCACTGCAGGGCGCGCGGGATTTTTACTTCTACCTCGAACCACTGTTGGGCGAGCAGGACTACATGCTCAGGGATTTTTCCAATGCCGACATCGCCCTGTACATGGCCATGATTTTCGGCGAGCGCATGGGCGCCCCTCTCACGCCGGAGACACCGCGGCTGCTGGCCTGGCGCGACCGGATGAGCGCGCGCGCCTCGGTGCGCGAGGTGGTGATCCCCATGGCGAAATACCTGCTGTCCGATGGCCGGCCCTTGCCTGCCTTCATGGCACAAATGCTGCAAAGCGGCTGAAGACCTCAGCCCTAAGCCTGCCGTCAATGTGGCTGCTGCAAATGAGCCAAGCAAAAAACGATACTTTGGCGCAAACTGACAGGCCCGGCCACGCCACAACTCCAACACGCGCGGACCGGGTCATAAAGGAGTTCGCCATGCCCCGCCATACCCCCATAGAGCGCTACCGCAACATCGGCATCAGCGCGCACATCGACGCCGGCAAGACCACCACGACCGAGCGCATCCTGTTCTACACCGGTGTGAACTACAAGATCGGCGAAGTCCATGAAGGCACGGCCACCATGGACTGGATGGAGCAGGAGCAGGAGCGCGGCATCACCATCACCTCGGCGGCGACCACGGCCTTCTGGAAGGGCATGGCGGGCAACTACCCCGAGCACCGCATCAACATCATCGACACGCCGGGCCACGTGGACTTCACCATCGAGGTGGAGCGCTCCATGCGCGTGCTCGACGGCGCCGTGATGGTCTACGACGCGGTGGGCGGCGTGCAGCCGCAGTCGGAAACCGTCTGGCGCCAGGCCAACAAGTACAAGGTGCCGCGCCTGGCCTTCGTCAACAAGATGGACCGCGTGGGCGCCGATTTCTTTCGCGTGCAGCGCCAGATCGGCGAGCGCCTGAAGGGCGTGGCTGTGCCGGTGCAGATCCCGGTGGGCGCGGAAGATCATTTCCAGGGCGTGGTGGACCTCGTCAAGATGAAGGCCATCATCTGGGACGACACCAGCCAGGGCCTGCATTTCGAATACGGCGAGATCCCGGCGGATCTGTTGGAGACCGCCAACGAATGGCGCACCAAAATGATTGAAGCGGCCGCCGAAGCCAACGACGAGTTGCTGAACAAATACCTGGCGGGCGAGCCGCTCAGCGAAGACGAGATCAAGCAGGGCCTGCGCCAGCGCACCATCGCCAACGAGATCGTGCCCATGCTTTGCGGCAGCGCCTTCAAGAACAAGGGCGTGCAGGCCATGCTGGACGCCGTGATCGACTACATGCCCTCGCCGGCGGACGTGCCCGCCATCCTGGGCCACACCGAGGACGACGGCGAAGCCGAACGCCACCCGAAAGACGACGAGCCTTTCTCGGCCCTGGCCTTCAAGATCATGACCGACCCCTATGTCGGGCAGTTGATTTTCTTTCGCGTGTATTCCGGCGTGATCAGCGCCGGTGACACGGTCTACAACCCGGTCAAGGGAAAACGCGAGCGGCTGGGCCGAATTTTGCAGATGCACGCCAATGAGCGCAACGAAGTCAAGGAAGTGCGGGCCGGTGACATCGCGGCCGCCGTGGGACTGAAGGAAGCCACCACCGGCGACACCCTGTGCGACCCGGCCCACGTGATCATCCTCGAGAAGATGGTGTTCCCCGAGCCGGTGATCTCGCAGGCGGTGGAACCCAAGACACAGGCCGACCAGGAAAAAATGGGCATCGCGCTGCACCGCCTGGCGCAGGAGGACCCCTCGTTTCGCGTGCACACCGACGAGGAGTCGGGCCAGACCATCATCTCGGGCATGGGCGAGCTGCATCTGGAAATCCTGGTGGACCGCATGAAGCGCGAGTTCAGCGTCGAGGCCAATGTCGGCAAGCCGCAGGTGGCTTATCGCGAAACCATCCGGCAGGCGGTGAACGACGTCGAAGGCAAATTCATCAAGCAGTCGGGCGGGCGCGGCCAGTACGGCCATGCCGTGCTCAACCTGGAGCCGCAGCCTTCGGGAAAGGGCTATGAGTTCGTCGACGCCATCAAGGGCGGCGTGATCCCGCGCGAGTACATTCCCGCCGTCAACAAGGGCATTGTGGAAACGCTGAAAGCCGGGGTGCTCGCCGGCTACCCGGTGGTGGACGTGAAGGCCACGCTGGTATTCGGCTCCTACCATGACGTGGACTCCAACGAAAACGCCTTCCGTATGGCCGGCTCGCTGGCCTTCAAGGAAGCCATGCGCCGCGCCAAACCCGTGCTGCTGGAGCCGGTGATGGCGGTGGAGGTGGAAACGCCCGAAGACTTCATGGGCAACGTGATGGGCGACCTCTCGTCGCGGCGCGGCATGGTGCAGGGCATGGAAGACATCGCGGGCGGCGGCGGCAAGCTGGTGCGCGCCGAGGTGCCGCTGTCGGAAATGTTCGGCTACTCCACCACCCTGCGCTCGCTCACGCAGGGCCGCGCGACCTACACCATGGAGTTCAAACGCTATGCCGAAACCACGGCCGACGTGGCCGCGGCCATCATGCGCGGCAAGGGCGCTTAGACCAGGGCCTCTTCAAGCCGCCGGCACTTTCAAAGGCATGGCCCGCACCGGCAAACGCAGGCCCACGCCTATGCGGTTCCAGGCGTTCATCAAGGCCGCCGCCATGGTCAGCTCGGCGATCTCGCGCTCGTTGAAATGCGCGGCCAAGGCGTCGAAGTCCTCGTCGGGTGCCTGTGTCTGCGTGAGCAGGGTCAGGCTTTCGGCCCAGTTCAGCGCGGCGCGCTCGCGTTCGGTGAACAGCGTGACTTCGCGCCAGGTGCTGAGGCTGTTGAGCCGCTGCAGGTCTTCGCCGCCGGCCAGCAGGTCGCGCGCATGCGAGTCCACGCAGTAGGCGCAGCCGTTGATCTGCGAGATGCGCTGGCGCACCAGGTCTATCAGCCGCATGCCGAGGGTGGAGTCCTCCAGCGTGGCGTTGACGGCGCCCAAGGCGCCCACAGCTTCGGGAATCACCTTGCGGTGCTGGAGGCGGCCGTTGGCCGAGGGCATGGAAATCGTGCTCATGGGAAACTCCTTTGATTCAGCCTCCCGACAACCGGGAAGCCTCACCCCTTAAGACGGCCGGCCTCTTCCAGTTGTGACAGCACGCGCACCAGCTTGGCCGGATTGCGCTGGGTGTGTATCTCGGCCAGCAGGCCGTTCTCAAAATACAGCGACTGCACCGATTCAAGCCGGCCGTGCACAAAACGCAGCAGGCCGGGCACGCCGTTGATGTCGGCGATCTCCAGGCGCTGCGCCGGCCCGTGGTTGAGCGCGGTGGCGAAATAGAGCTGGGCCAGGCGCTGGGCGCCGCGCAGCACCTGGCCGAAAGACGGCACCACGCCGCCCCCATCGCTGACCAGGCTGGCGTCTTCGCTGATCAGGCCCTTGATGGTGTCCAGCTTGCCTTCGCGCGCGGCGGCGGCAAAGCGCTCCAGCAGGCGCAGGTGCTCCTCGCGGCTGACGGCAAAACGCTTTTTTCCCTCCCGCACCTGCGCCTTGGCGCGGCTGACCAGCTGGCGGCAGGCGGCCTGGCTTTTGCCCAGCGTGCGGGCCATGTCGGCGTAGTCGGCGTCGAACACCTCACGCAGCAGGAAGGCGGCGCGCTCGTCGGGCGTCAGGCGCTCCAGCACCGCCAGAAAGGCCAGCGAGATGTCGCCGGCGAACGCCAGCATCTGCTCGGGCGAATCCTGGAAGTCCTGGGTATCGGTCAGCATCGGCTCGGCCAGCCAGAAACCGGTGTAGTGCTCGCGTGCGGTTTTGGCGGCGCGCAGCCGGTCTATGGACAAGCGTGTGACCGTGGTGACCAGCCAGGCCTCGGCACTGCGCAAATCATCTGGGCGCGCGCTGTTCCAGCGCAGCCAGGCGTCCTGCACCACGTCCTGGGCATCGGCATGCGAGCCCAGCATGCGGTAGGCAATGCCCAGCAGGCGTGGGCGGTGGGCGTTAAAGTTTTCGGCCGAAGGGGAGGAAGCGTTGTCCATATACCGGCAAGACGTATGGGCCTGGTTGATTGTGACAAGGGGCGCTGAAATAATCCAACTTTTGTCTTGCTCCGGCGGGTGCGCGCTCCTGTTTTCTCCTCTGACTTCTGCTGGCCGGGAGTGGCCCGGCGGCCAGTAACTTTCTTTTGCTTCGCCAAAAGAAAGTAAGTCGCCCGCCGGGGCGAGACCCGGCCAGCAAGCCTCAGCAGAGAACAAAAGAGACCGAAAAAGAGCAGAGGAGAGAAGAGCGCGCTCCCGCCGGAGCAAGACCCGGCAATCCAACCCCTGCCAAAATCCCCCAAATGCAATTCTTCAAAGACCTCAACCTCTCCACCTTCACCGCAGGCTTTGTGGCCATGCTGGTCGGCTTCACCAGTTCGGTGGCCATTGTTTTCCAGGCCGCGCTGGCCTTCAACGCCACGCCGGCCGAAATCTCCTCGTGGATGTGGGCCCTCGGCATCGGCATGGGGCTGTGCTCGGTAATCCCCTCGCTGTGGCTCAAAAAACCGGTGATGGTGGCCTGGTCCACGCCGGGGGCGGCGGTGCTGGCCACGGCCGGGCTGGCCGGGGGGTTTTCGATGGGGGAGGCGGTGGCTGCTTTTATGGTCAGCGCCGCGCTGATCACGCTGTTCGGCATCACGGGCTGGTTTGAAAAAGCCATGAACCGCATTCCCGTGGCGATTGCCTCGGCGTTGCTGGCGGGCGTGCTGGCGCGCTTCGGCATCCAGGCTTTCGCGGCGGCGCAGACGGCCTTGCCGCTGGTGTTGCTGATGCTGGCGATCTACCTGCTGGGCAAGCGCCTGCTGCCGCGTTATGCCGTGGTGCTGACGCTGGTCGGTGCGATTGTTTTTGTGGCCGCGCGCGGGCAGCTGGCCTGGTCGGAAGTGGCTTTTTCTTTCGCCATGCCGGTGTTCGTGATGCCGAAGTTCAGCTTCGCGGCCATCGTCAGCCTGGCGATTCCGCTGTTTGTGGTGACCATGGCCTCGCAAAACCTGCCGGGCGTGGCGGCCATTTATGCGGCGGGCTACGGGCCGGACAGCGCGGACGGCGGCATTCCGATCTCCAAAGTCATCACGTTGAGTGGTTTTGCCACGCTGGTGCTGGCGCCTTTCGGCGCCTTCGCGCTCAACCTGGGCGCCATCACCGCCGCCATCTGCATGGGCAAGGAGGCGCATGAGGATCCGGCCAGGCGCTACACGGCGGCGGTCTCCTGCGGCGTGATCTACATCGTGATCGGCATTTTCGGCGCGGCCATCACCGGCCTGCTCACGGCGTTCCCCAGGGAGCTGGTGGTGGCCATCGCGGGGCTGGCGCTGCTGGGCTCCATAGGCAGCGGGTTGGCGGCTGCGGTCAAGGACGAATCGCACCGCGAGGCGGCGCTTATCACGTTTCTCGTCACCTTGTCGGGCGTGGTAATAGCCGGTGTGGGTTCGGCCTTTTGGGGGGTGGTCGCGGGCGCGCTGGCGCTGTTTGTACAACAATACGGCCAACAAAGCCGTGAATCCCCGTCCGCCCCGGCGCCGGACGCCCGAACCATTTCCAAACCATGAACATCCTTTTCGTCGCCGACCCGCTAGAGTCCTTCAAAATCTACAAAGACACCACCTTCGCGATGATGCGCGAAGCGCAAAAGCGCGGCCACCGTATCAGCGCCTGCCTCCCCGCCGACATGAGCTGGCAGACGGGCTCCAAGGTCACGGCCCAGGTGCGCCACATCACGCTGACCGGTGATCCCAAAACATGGTTCACGGCCGACGCCGGCCGCCCTGATGCGCGCGAGGCCATCGCCGGTTTTGACGCGGTCATCATGCGCAAGGACCCGCCCTTCGACAGCGAGTACTTCTACAGCACACACTTGCTGGAGCAGGCCGAGCGCGAGGGCGCGAAAGTCTTCAACAAGCCGCGGGCCCTGCGCGACCACCCGGAAAAGCTCGCCATCCTCGAATTCGCGCAGTTCAGCGGCCCGACGCTGGTCACGCGCAGCGCCGCGGACATCAAGCGCTTTCATGCCGAGCACAAGGACATCATCCTCAAGCCGCTGGACGGCATGGGCGGTATGGGCATCTTCCGCGTGAAGGAAGACGGCCTGAACCTGGGCAGCATCACCGAGACGCTGAATCGCGACGGCGCGCAGAGCGTGATGGTGCAGAAATTTTTGCCTGAGATCGCCAAGGGCGACAAGCGCGTGCTGGTCATCGGCGGCAAGCCCGTCCCCTTCAGCCTGGCGCGCATTCCCCAAGGCAGCGAGGTGCGCGGCAACCTGGCGGCCGGCGGCCTGGGCGTGGCGCAGCCGCTGTCCAAACGCGACTTTGAAATCGCCGAGGCGCTGGGCCCGGTGCTGGCCGCGCGCGGCCTGTTGCTGGCAGGTGTCGACGTGATCGGCGACTACGTGACCGAGATCAACGTCACCAGCCCAACCTGTTTCCAGGAAATCCACGACCAGGCCGGCTTTGACGTGGCGGCCATGTTCATCGATGCGCTGGAGGCGGCGCTGAAGGCTTGACGCCGCCGGCGCGCCGGTTAAGCTGGCAGGCCCGTTCCACGACGCCTGCATCATGAAACCAGCCATCCGACTCCGTTCATTGCGCCGCGCGCTGCGGCCGCTTGCCCTGCTCGCCTGCACCGCGCTGCCGCTGCTGGCGCAGGCGGCCGAGCAGAAAATCATTTTCATCCGCCATGCGGAAAAGCCCGCCCAAGGCCTGGGCCAGCTCAACTGCCAGGGCCTGAACCGCGCGCTGGCGCTGCCGGCCGTGCTGCTGGCGAAGTTCGGCAAGCCGGATTTTGTGTTCGCGTCCGACCCGCACGAGAAAAAACCCGACGGCGATGCGCTCTACAACTACGTCCGGCCGCTGCTGACCGTCGCGCCCACGGCCGTGCAGGCCGGTTTGCCGATCAACACCTCTTTCGGCTTTGAGAACATCAAGGGGCTGCAGCAGGAGCTGGCGGCGCCACGCTACCAGAATGCCGTGGTGCTGGTGGCCTGGGAGCACAAAAAACTTGAGGACATGGTCAAGGCCATGCTGGCGGGCATGGGCGGCCAGCCCGGCGACGTGCCGCACTGGAAGGGCAGCGACTTCGACAGCATTTATGTGCTGACCGTGCAGCGTGATGGCGGCAAGGCCGTCGCGAGCTTTCGCCATGAGCAGCAGCAGCTCGACGGGCAAGCCGCAAGCTGCCCCAAACCTTAGGACCTGGCAGGACTAAGCCGCTGCCAGCGCGCCGTCCTCAAACACCTTGAGCTCACCGGGCGCGAAGGCCGTCCATTGCTCGTTCGTGGTCAGCGGCGCGGTAACGACCACCGCCACCTTGTCGGTGGGGCGCGTGTGCTCGGCGAAGTTCACGCTCACGTCTTCGTCGCTGAGCGTGGCGTGCGCAAAGGGATGCTTGCGCTCCACGTAATAGAGATGGGTGGACGCATGGGCCCAGAGCGCCTGGCCGTTGCTGAGCAAAAAGTTGAAGGTGCCGTGACTGGCGATCTGCGCCGCGAGTTCGCGCAGCGTGATGCTGAGCTCGCGCACGCTGGGCACGCCCGCATGCGACTTGGCCATCTCCTGCATGATCCAGCAGAAAGCGCGCTCGCTGTCGGTGGTGCCCACGGGCCGGAAGCTGCCATGCAGGCGCGGCGAAAAATCCTTCAGATCGCCGTTGTGCGCGAACACCCAGTAGCGGCCCCAGAGCTCGCGCACAAAGGGATGGCAGTTCTCCAGCGCCACGCGGCCCTGTGTGGCCTTGCGGATGTGCGAGATCACATTGCGGCTTTTGATGGGGTAGCGGCTGATCAGCTCGGCCACCGGCGAGCTGCAGGCCGGCTGGTGGTCGACAAAATGGCGCAGCCCCTTGTCGCCGGCGCCGGCCACACTGTCGTCGCCCTCGAAAAAAGCGATGCCCCAGCCATCGGCGTGGTGGTCGGTGTGGCCGCCGCGCTGCGCAAAACCGCGAAAGCTGAAGGTCACGTCGGTGGGCGCGTTGCAGTTCATGCCCAGGAGTTGGCACATGGTCAGCCTGCTTTCTGTGGGTCGTTGGGGATGCCGGCCACCGGCGCGCGAAGCTGCCAGGCCGCCACCATGGCCAGCAGGCACAGCGCGGCCAGCATCAAAAACGCTTCGTTGAAGGCGGCCAGACGCGCCGGGCTGCTGCTGGTATTGGCCAATGAATCGCCATGGGCGGCCAGCCGCCATTCGAGCACGATGCCGCACAGGCTCACGCCGATGGCGCCGCCCAGCATGCGCAAAAAGTTGATGGCGCTGGCGCCCTGCGACAACAGGTGCTCATGCAGCGGCCGCAGCGAACCGAGATTGAGCGACGGCAGGATGAAGCCGAGGCCGATGCGGCCCAGCGTGGCCCAGGCTACCAGCATCCACAGGCCCGAGGCCAGGCTCACCGTGAGCATCAGCGCGAAAGAGGCCGCCAGCAGCGCAAGGCCTGTGCTCACCAGCAGCCAAGTCGGGTGTTTGTCAGCAAGGCGGCCGACGCCGGCGATGGTGGCGGCCAGCACCAGCCCTGCCGGCAGCAGGATGGTGCCCACGTGCGAGGCCGAGAGCTGCAACCCCAGCTGCAGATAGACCGGCAGCAGGTAGGTCGAGCCAAACAAGGCTGTGCCGTAGATGAAGGCCACGATGCTGCCCATGGCGAAAGGGCGGTAACCGAAGAGCGCCAGGTTCATGAGCGGAGCGCCGCCGTTCGCGGCCAGGCGGCGCTGCCACCAGACAAAAGCTGCGAGCGCGGCAACCGCGCCACCCAGCAGCACAAGCGCCTGCGCACCGCCGCCCGCGCCGTGCAGCTGGACCATGCCGTTGAGCAGGCACAGCGTGCCGACCGCGCCCAGCAGCAGGCCGCGCCAGTCGATCATGGCGGTGTTGCGGTTCGCCGCCACGCCGCCGGGTGCGGTGTCGGGCACATAACGGTAAGCCATCCAGAGCGAGACCAGGCACAGCGGGATGACCATGAAAAAAATCGAGCGCCAGCCGAAAAGGTCGACCAGCACGCCGCCTATGCTGGGCCCCACGGCCGGCGCCAGCACCACGCCCATGCCGAAGAGGCCGCTGGCGCGACCCTGCTCATGCGGCCCGAAGGCGCGCATGATGATGATGGCGGGAATCGGCTGCACCACGCCGGCCGCCAGGCCCTCGGCCACGCGCGCGCCCAGCACCAGGCTGAAATGGTTGGACAGGCCGCCGACGATGCCGCCGGCCATGAGCAGCAGCATGGTGCCGGCGTAAGTGCGGCGATAGCCATAGCGCGCCAGCAGCCAGGGCGTGGTCAGCATGGAGACGGTCATCGCCACCATGAAGCCCGAGCTGACCCACTGCGCGCGCTCCTGCCCCAGCGTGAAGTGGTGGCTCATGTCGGGAATCGCCACGTTGACGATGGTCGACGACATGATGGAGGCCATCGTGCCGATCATGACCGACAGCAGGAGCAGCCAGCGGTAGCGCGGGCCGTGGCGCGCCTGCAGGTCGGCGAGGGAAGCGGACATGCGCTCGGCCGGGCTCAGTCCCTGGGCTCGGACCAGAGCTTGCCGCCGGTGGCCCAGTTCTCGCGCTTGATGTCGGTGATCAGGATGTCCACCGATTCGGGCTGGCCGCCCAGGATTTCAACGCTGACGCGGGTAATGGCCTCCACAAGCTTTTTCTTCTGCTCGATGGTGCGGCCTTCCATCATTTCGACGTGGTAAGTGGGCATGGGTTCCTCTGGAATGAAGTGCCTGCAGCGGGATTGCCGCAGGGCACGTGAATACCCGATGATAAAAGCAAGCGCCGGGGGCGGATTTGTCGGCCTGCGCTGACAGGCCGACGGGTAGTGCCGCCGCAGGCCCGCGCGGCAAACCATGGGACACTGCATTTTCCGGCCTGCCGGGCGCTCCGCGCGCTCCCCGCAGGCCTCTTCCGGGCAAGCACTTGTTTTTCACCAACCCGTCCACCTCCGCCGAGCCGCCCCTGCCCCTCCTGGCAGGTCGCAACTACCACTGCCAGTGCGGGCAGCCGGTGTTCTTTCGCAACAGCAAATGCCTGGCCTGCGGCACGCCGCTGGGCTATGACTGCGAGCGAGGCCTGCTGCTGCCCTTGATGCCGGGACCGCGCAAAGGCAGCTGGCGCGAATGGCAGGCGGGCACCGCGCCGACCACGCCGCCGCCCGACGAGGCGCAGCCCCCCTCGCTGGATGAGATTCCCGGCCAGGAATCCGCGCCCGACGCCGCGCCGGCGCCGTCCGCCGAACCGGATAGCGAGGCCGACGACGACGGTGTGCCGACCTACAAGCGCTGCCTCAATCTCTCCACCCCCGCCTCCTGCAACTGGCTTGTGGCCTGGCACGACCCCGCGGACATGTGCCGGGCCTGCAGGCTGAACCGCACGATTCCCGACCTGACGAACCCGGAACAGCCCGACAACGGTTACCTCTGGGGGCGCATAGAACTGGCCAAGCGGCGGCTGGTGTCCTCGCTGATCCTGCTGGGGCTGCCGGTGGCCTCGCGCATGAGCGAGGACCCGGAGCGCGGCGTGATGTTCGATTTCCTGCGTTCACCGGTCAATGGGCCGCACATCATGACCGGGCACAGCACCGGCCTGATCACGCTCAATATCGACGAGGCGGACGACGCCAAGCGCGAGGCCGTGCGCAAAGCCATGCGCGAGCCCTACCGCACCCTGCTCGGCCACTTGCGCCACGAGGTAGGCCACTATTACTGGGACCGGCTGGTGGCCGGCACGCCCTGGCTGGAGGGCTTTCACCAGCTCTTCGGCGACGAAGCGCTGGACTACAAGGCCGCTCTGCAGCGCAACTACGACGAAGGCCCGCCCTCCGACTGGCCGCTGCATTTCGTGAGCGCCTATGCCAGCACCCATCCCTGGGAAGACTGGGCCGAGTGCTGGGCGCACTACATGCACATGCGTGACGCCATAGACACCGCACTGAGCTTCGGCCTGAGCGTGGACCGCTTCGACCTCGAATTCACGCCCTTCACGCTGGATGCGCTGTACCAGCCCGAGCACCCGGATGCGGCGCAGTTCCTGGCCTTCATCAACCACTGGACCCGGCTGACCACCATGCTCAACGAGATGTCGCGCAGCATGGGCCAGCCCGACTTTTATCCCTTTGTGCTGCCCCTGGACGCGGTGGGCAAGCTGCAATTCATTCACCTGCTGGTGAGCTCGGGTAGCTGGCGTGAGCAGGAGGCAAGCCAGGCGGTTCAGGCACAGGGACAGGAGCAGACACAAGAGGTGCCGCAAGCGCAGCCGGCGGGGTAAACGCGGGCCGGGCGCGGCGCGTGCGCTACAGTGGTGGCGCCATGCCGCGCCGCCCCAAAAGCCATCACTACAGCGTCTATGTGATCGAACTCGCGCCCGAGGTGTGGGACGTGCCGCGCTTTCGCCGCGCCAATCCGGACTACCAGCTGGGCAAACCGTTTGTGTATGTCGGCATGACCGGGCTGGACCCGGACGTGCGCTTTGACAAGCACAAGGCCGGCATACAGTCCAACCGCTTCGCGCGCGATTTCGGCGTGCGGCTGCTGCCCCGGCTTTACGAGATGTACAACCCCATGCCGTATGACGCGGCGCGCGACATGGAGGTCGAGCTCGGCATAGGCCTGCGCGAGGCGGGCTACGGGGTCTGGCAGGCCTGAGCGCGGCGGCTATTCCAGCGCGCTCACGCTCACGCCGTGCTGGCGGGAGAAAGCCTGGAGCACACCGGCGACTTCGGCGTCCTGCAGGGTGGTGACCAGTTCCACCAGCTTGTTGCCGTCGCCCTTGTGGCTGTCGCTCACCGCCACGGTAGCCGAAGGATCGCTCACGGCCAGCAGTTTTTGCAGCGACGGCCCAAGCGCGGCCATCACGCCTTCACGCTCCTTGCTGCCGGCGCCGCTTTCGTCGGTGTACTGCACTTCAAATGAAAAGTTGGTTTTGGGATTCATGCTGGGTGGTTCGGGTCTGAAAGCCATGAAACGCTATTTGCGCAAGGTGGCCACAAGCGTGATCTCGGGCACGCCGGCAAGGGCCTTTGACAGCGGACAGGCCTTCTTGGCGCCTTCAGCGATTTCCTGGAATTTCGCCTCGTCGATATCGGCAATGGCGGCCTCCAGCGTCAACGCGATGCGGTCGATCAGAAAACCGTCGCCCTGCGGCACGAGGCGAACTTTGGCACGGGTGTCGACAGACGTGGTGGCAAAACCGGCCTTGTCGCAGGCAAAGGAAAACGCCATGGTGAAACAGGCCGCATGGGCCGCGCCCAGCAGCTCTTCGGGGTTTGTGCCCCTGCGGTCGTCTTCGAAGCGGCTGCCAAAGCCGTAGGGATAGTCCTTGAGCGCGTCGGTGTCGGTACTGATGCGGCCCTGGCCTTTTTTGCCGGCGCCCTCCCAGTGAACGGAAGCGTTTTTTTCAATCATGGAGGCCCCTTGAAGGTGAATGCGTGAAAGCGAATTCACCAATGTGCGCGCCGGCGGCCCGCAGGGGTGTCGGACGGCGCCGCGTGGCGCACGCCGGACGCTTCCTACAGTGGCCTGGGGTCTTACGCGGTTTCCGGCTCGGCCTGGTCGGCCGGGGAAGCGACTTCCGAAGCGACCGCGTCCAGCGCCTGCGCCACCACGCCCTGGCTGTCGACCGGCCTGAGCAGGCGTTCCCGGATCAGGCGTTCGCAGCTGCGTTTGGTCATGGAATGCGGCTGGCCGCCGTGGCTCACGAACATGAACAGCGTGCCTTTGGTGCTGGCCCAGATCAGCTGGGCGCGCAACCAGCGGCGGCGTGAATACAGGTCGACCCAGTGGCCGGCGCGCAGGCTCATCAACAGGCGCTCGGCATCGCCCTGGGCCAGGGCCGGCGCGGCGTTGGCCGAAGCCTCCTGCTCGGCGATCAGCTCGGCATGGGAGGAGTCGACCTCTTCCCCCACAGAGTCTGCGGTCTCCATGCCCGAGGATGTTTCGTGTTCTTCCTCCAGCGGCATGAGCTCGCCCGGCGCCGTCGGCAGCGTGTCTTCAAAGCCGGCGGCATCGAGTTCGTCGCGCGCCAGCCAGGGGTGGGCGGCCGCTTTGGCCAGGCGCTGCTCGGGCGTGGCCGGAAGCTCCTCGGGCTCCAGCGGTGCGGCGCCCGACTCTTCGGCATCGCGCTGGCTTTTGAGCCGGCGCAGCTTGAGCACCGGCCGGTGCAGTTTCATCAGGCCTTCAAAAAAGGGTTCGCTCTCGCGCGGGTCCTGCCCCAGCAGCTCCAGCCCCTCGTGCAGCTTGGCCAGCAGGCCGGGGATCATTTCGATGAGCTTGGCCGGGCGCTTGAGGGTGACCTCCCGCTTGACGCTCCAGAGCAGGTCGGGCACCACCGAGCCGAAGCCCATGGGGTCGATCTGGTTGCGAGTGTCGATCAGCTTGGCGTGGGCCATAGCCAGCGCCCAGGGGCCGAACAGGAAATCAAGCACCAGGCCGGGCACCTTGTCCAGGTCCGAGCGCGTGCTGAGTTCAAAGGCGATCTGGTCGGCCTGCGTCTGGCGCTCTTCGGCAAAGCGCAGGGCCTGCAGCACGTTGTTGCGGTTTTCCGCCTCACGCTGGTCCTGCTCGTCCCAGCCGTATTCCAGCGTGGCCAGCGCCATGGCGAAGGGCTGGGCATCCTCGATGGACAGGCCGTTGAGCTCGATGAAGGCGCGCGTGACCGGTTCAAAGAAGGCCAGGAATTCGGGGCTGAACTCGTCGTTGTACTTGAAGCTGCGCTGGGCCACCCGCTCCATGACGCGGCGGCCGGCATGGCCTTCGTCGCTGAAAAAGCGCGGATCCACCATGGCCAGGCGCAGCAGCGAAGGCTCCAGCGCCACGATGGCTTCGCGCACCGGCACCAGCAGGCGAGGGTCCTGCGCCACCTGGTTGACCAGCTTGCGCACCACTTCCAGGCCCAAAACCTGGCCGACCTGTCGCGCTTCCTTTTTGAGCTGGGTGCGCACGATGGCGCGCTCGCGGGGTTTGGCATAGGAGCCCCAGACCTGCGGGCTGAGCTGGCTGCGCTCGTCGATCAGTCGCTGCGGCCGGTCCACGGCCGGCATGTCCTGGTAGCCCGGATGCGGCGCGCTGTAGGCCCCAGCCAGCGGTGCGGAACCGGAGTCGGGCGCGGACTGCAGCGCGACCAGTTCTTCCTCGACGGTTTCGTAATACGAGGGCGCCAGGCCATGGTGGGCATTGCTGCCGCCGTGGAACAGGAAGTCCTGGAACAGCTCGTCGCGGATTTCGTAATTGGACAGGTCGGCGTATTGCGGCACCGGCGCAGCGCCGCCCTCGCCAAAGCCGCCTTCTGCGCCGCTACCACCACTACCGCCGCCGCTTCCGTCGCCGTCGGCGCCACCACCTGAACCGGAGCCCGCCGCCATGCTCGAACCGTTTCCGCCCCGCCCACGGCCGTGGCCCGCGCTGGCCGGCGTAGGCAGCACGCGGTAACTGGCGCCCTGGACGTTGGCGAGCTCGAGTTGGTTGACCAGCCGCTCATAAAGCCGCTTGAGCTCGCGGCCCAGCGGGTCGGCCATGTATTTGAGCCACAGCGACACCACCGCCGGCTCGGCCTTGCTCGCCACCGCCATCTCGCGCAACGTTTGCGCAAACACTTCGGGGCGCAGCGGATTCAGGTCGGGCCTCACGTTGGGCAGGCCCTGCACCGTGCTGATCAGCTTGTTGAGTTCGGCCAGGACGTGGTCCACGGCCGGCAGCACCTGCTGGAGCAGACGGGAGGATTCAATCGCCTTGGACACGTCCTGGTCGTCAACCAGGGAAAAGCTCGCATGGCCCAAAGCGGCGAAGGCGCTGGAGGAGCCCGAGGCCGGGGCGACCGGAGCGGCCGGCTGCTCGCCTGCAGCCTGCGGGGCCCGGGCCGCCAGCGCCGCGGCGGCCACGTTGGCCTTGAACTGGACCGTCAGGTCGGCGGGGTACTGCGCGCTCCAGGCGGCCTTGTTTTTGAGCAGCTCGCGCCAGGCGGTGGCCAGCTCGTCGCGCTCGGCCACCTTCATGCTTTGGGTTTCGGCCACCTGCAGGCCTGCGACGGCATCTTCCATGCACTTTTCCAAAGCCGACTTTGCCGCTGTGGCCGCCGACTGAAGACAGGATTGAAGAACGTCAGGTTGCGAAGCCATCTGGAGCCAGGATTTCAGGAATAGATAATGAGAAAGCGCTCAGCCAGCCAGCTTGCAACCATACGTGCCGGGGCTAGAGAGATCCCTAGCGTAAGGCGCAACCGTGTTTTCATCGAGAAGCTTGCAAAGTGTTTCACTTGGTTTCGCCTGCACACATATGATTTATGCCGCGCTCTTCCGGCAACTCGGCGCAAGCTGCCGTTTAAACCCCCTTAACGCACGACTGCAGGAGGGTTTTTTGTAAGATCGGCGCTTCTTTGTAAAGGTCGGTTTGGCGCAACACTTTGGCGTCCAGATAGCCGTCATTTCCCACGGAGCATGGTTTGGTGTCACCGCGGCTTGTTGGTTCCTGTTTCCCGCTTCCATGGCTGTTGGCCGGCGCGCTGTGCCTGTGTTCCGCCGCCTGGTCCCGCACCGCGCTGGAAAACACGGCCTTGCTGGGCATGAGCCCGGAACAGGTCACCGCCAGCTTGCCCGATGCGCAACCGGTGCGGTCACCGCGGCGCTTGCCCACCGGCGCACTGGGATCGCTGCGCGTGCCGGACGCGGCTTTCGAGGGTGCCCATTTCGAGCAGACCCTGTTTTTTGCGCAGCAAAAGCTCACGCAAATAGACCTGGTGTTGCTCAACCCCGCTTCCGGCCCCGGCGCCGACGAAGCGCTGAACCAGACCCAGGCGGCCTTGCTGCAGTCGCTGCGCGCCAGGCTGGGCCCCGAACTGGCGGCTTTCGGCGCCGCGCCGGGCGCCGTGGCCGACACGGCATCATGGGTCAGCGCGGACGCCGACGTGATGCTGTTCCGCTCGGGCCGGCCGGGCCATCCCAGCCTGCGCGTCGTGATCAAGCAGCGGCAGCTGGTGGATGCCGGCGAGCTCTAGGCCGGCAACCATCCTCAGGCTCAGGCCGCGCCGGCCTTCACCTTCAGCCGCCAGGCGTGCAGCAGCGGCTCGGTGTAGCCGCTGGGCTGCTCCAGGCCTTTGAAGACCAGGTCGCAGGCCGCCTTGTAAGCCGCCGAGGTGCCGAAGTTGCCGGCCATGGGTTGGTACAGCGGGTCGCCGGCGTTCTGTTTGTCGACCACAGCCGCCATGCGCTCAAAGGTTTCCGTCACCTGCGCCTGGGTCACCACGCCGTGCAGCAGCCAGTTGGCCATGTGCTGGCTTGAAATGCGCAGCGTGGCGCGGTCTTCCATCAGGCCGACGTTGTGGATGTCGGGCACCTTGGAGCAGCCCACACCCTGGTCGATCCAGCGCACCACATAACCGAGGATGCCCTGGGCGTTGTTGTCCAGCTCCAGCTGTTTGGCTTCGGGGCTCCAGGCCGGCGTGCGCGTCACGGGGATTTGCAGCAGGCCGTTCAGCAGGACGTTGCGCTCTTTGTTGGCGTCTATCTTTTCGAGTTCTTTCTGCACCTTGCTGACCTTGACCTGGTGGTAGTGCAGCGCGTGCAGCGTGGCGCCCGTGGGGCTGGGCACCCAGGCGGTGTTGGCGCCGGCTTTCGGGTGGGCGATCTTCTGCTCCATCATGGCCTTCATGAGGTCGGGCATGGCCCACATGCCCTTGCCGATCTGCGCCTTGCCGCGCAGGCCGCAGGACAGGCCCACCAGCACGTTGTTTTTCTCGTAGGCGGCGATCCAGGCGCTGGTCTTCATGTCGCCCTTGCGGATCATGGGGCCGGCCTGCATGGCGGTGTGCATCTCGTCGCCGGTGCGGTCCAGGAAGCCGGTGTTGATGAAGGCCACGCGGCTGGAGGCGGCGGCAATACAGGCCTGGAGGTTGACGCTGGTGCGGCGCTCTTCGTCCATGATGCCGAGCTTGACGGTGCTGTCCGGAAGGCCCAGCATTTTTTCGACGCGGCTGAAGAGTTCGGCGGCAAACGCCACTTCGGCCGGGCCGTGCATCTTGGGCTTGACGATGTAGACCGAGCCCTTGCGCGAGTTCTTGATGCCGGGCTTGCCCTTGCGTTTAAGGTCGTGGATGGCGATGGTGGTGGTGACCACAGCGTCCAGGATGCCTTCGGGAATTTCGCGGGTGGCGCCGTCGGCCGCCGTGTACAGCACCGCAGGGTTGGTCATCAGGTGGCCGACGTTGCGCACGAACATCAGCGAGCGGCCGTGCAGCGCGACGGGCTTGCCTTTGGGCGAGGTGTATTCGCGGTCCGGGTTCAGGCCGCGGGTGAAGGTCTTGCCGTCCTTGGTCACGCTTTCGGTCAGCGTGCCCTGCAAAATGCCCAGCCAGTTGCGGTAGGCCAGCACCTTGTCTTCGGCATCGACCACGGCCACCGAGTCCTCCAGGTCCAGGATGGTCGACAGCGCGGCTTCGACGACGAGGTCGCTCACGCCGGCCGCATCCGTCTTGCCGATGGGCGTGCCCCGGTCTATGCGGATGTCCAGGTGCAGGCCGTTGTGCTGCAGCAGCACCGACGAGGGCGCCGAGGCCTTGCCCTGGTAGCCGATGAACTGGGCGGCGTCTGCCAGCGTCGTGGTTTCCGCGCCCTTCTTGCCGCCTTTGAGCGTGACGACCAGCTTGCCGCCCTTGACGGCATAGCCGGTCGAGTCGATGTGCGAGCCCTTCTTGAGCGGCGCGGTGCGGTCCAGCACATAGCGTGCGTATTCAATCACCTTGGCGCCGCGCACCGGGTTGTAGCCCTTGCCCTTTTCGGCGCCATCGGTTTCGGCGATCACGTCGGTGCCGTACAGCGCGTCATAAAGGCTGCCCCAGCGTGCGTTGGCGGCGTTGAGCGCGTAGCGCGCATTCAGGATGGGCACCACGAGCTGGGGGCCGGCCTGCAGGGCCAGCTCGTCGTCCACCTTGGCGGTGGTAATGCTGACTTTTTTCGGCTGTGGCACCAGGTAGCCAATGCTTTCGAGGAAGCCGCGGTAGGCCTTCATGTCGGCGATGGGGCCGGGGTTGGCCTTGTGCCAGGCGTCGAGTTCAGTCTGCAGGCGGTCGCGCTCGGCCAGCAGGGCGATGTTTTTCGGGGCCAGGTCGGCCACGATGCCGTCAAAGTCTTTCCAGAAAGCGCTGCTGGCCACGCCGGTGCCGGGCAGCACGTGGTCTTCGATGAAGCGGTAAAGCCCGGTCGCGACCTGCAGGCGGTGGCTGGCGGTACGCGCGGTGCTGTCGGCGGCGTTGTTGGCGATGCTGGTGCTCATGGTGTTGTCCCTTTTTTCAGAAAACCAAAATAAAAATGAAAGCGGATTATTGGAAAGGCAGCGCGAGCACGTCGCGCAGGCTGCTGCCGGTGTACACGGGCTGCGTGCCCAGTTCTTCAAACGGAAGCTGGTAACGGTTGACCCACAGCGTGCGGTAGCCGTACCAGGTGGCGGCCAGTGCGTCCCAGCCGTTGCAGCTCACAAAAGCGATCTGCCTGGCCTCCAGCCCGGTGGCCGCAAGCCCCAGCGCGTAGGCCTCGGGGGCGGTCTTGTATTTGCGGATGCCGTCCACGCTGATCACATGGTCCAGCAGGCCCTCAAGCCCTGCCGAGCGGACCGCCACGCCCAGCATGGAGGGGTCGCCGTTGGACAGGATGCCGGTGACCACGCCGCGCGCCTTCAGCGCCTGCAGCACCTCCCGGTTCTCCGGAAAGGCCGACAGGTGGCGGTACTGGTTCATGAGCTGGTCTTCCTGGCCGGGCCCCAGGTCCAGCCCCAGGCGTTTGCAGGCATAACGCAGGCCGGCGCGCGTGAGCTCCCAGAAGGGCTGGTAGTGCGCGCCGCCGTTGCTGGTGGTCACCAGGCGGGTGTATTCAATCTGCTTGTCGCGCCAGAGCAGGCCGAGCGCTTCGCCTTTTCCAGGGAACAGCTGCTCGGCCAGCAAGCCCACGCTGTAGACGTCGAAGAGCGTGCCGTAGGCGTCGAACAGCACGGCGCGAAGCGCGGCGGGTTGATGGGAGCGAGGCTTTTCCATGGCCCTCTACTGTATTTGATACATGGACCGCGATTAATCAACGCGAAATCGCTTTATCCATGACTTAAACGTGCTCAATCCAAAAATTAACCGGATATCCCCACCCGTTCGCTCGTAAGCCGCCGAAAACAGATTTAAATAAATTGGCATAGCTCTTGCATCTCGTCTTGTACACAAGTATGGATGCTTTCAAGTGGTGCACATCTCCTCAACAATGAATCCTTCCGCACAGCCCGGCGTGCCTGGGCTGGCGGCGCAGCATGCTGGCGCGGACATTGCACTCGCGCCGCAGGCCTGGATTACCAGAACACCGTCCTTCTCCCCCGGCGACAGCGGCGCGTTGGCCGGGCTGTCTTTTGCCGCCAAAGACAATATTGATGTCGCAGGCGTGCCCACCACCGCCGCCTGCCCCGCCTTTGCCTACACCCCAACGGTGCACGCCGCCGTGGTGCAAAAGCTGCTCGATGCGGGTGCGCGGTTGCTGGGAAAAACCAACCTCGACCAGTTTGCCTGCGGCCTGAACGGCACGCGCTCGCCTTATGGCGCGGTTCCCAACGCGATCAACCCGGCCTATATATCAGGCGGGTCCAGCTCCGGCTCCGCCTACGTGGTGGCGACCGGGCAGGCGGACTTCGCACTGGGCACCGACACGGCGGGCTCCGGGCGCGTGCCTGCGGGACTGAACAACATCGTGGGCCTCAAGCCCTCCAAAGGTTTGATCAGTGCGCGCGGCGTGGTGCCGGCCGCGCAAAGCGTGGACTGCGTTTCCATCTTCGCGCGCACGGTGGCCACGGCCGCCCGGGTGCTCGAAGCGGCCATTGGCTATGACGCGCTGGATCCGTACTCGCGGACGCTGGCGATGGCCACCACGGCCTTTCCGGCCGGCTTTCGTTTCGGGGTGCCCTCGACGCTGGACTTTTACGGTGATGCGCTGGCCGAACAGGCTTTCGGCGAAGCCACCCTGCGCATGCAGGCCCTGGGCGGCGTGCCGGTGCCCGTCAACTTCGCGCCGCTGGCCGAAGCGGCCGCGCTGCTGTATGAAAGCGCGCTGGTGGCCGAACGCTACACCGCCGTGCGCGATTTTTTCGACGCACACGAAGACGCGGTGATTGAGCCGGTGCGCAGCATCATCGGCGCCGGCAGGCAGTACAGCGCCGCCGACCTGTATGCGGCCCAGACAAGATTGCGCGCGCTGGGCCAGCAGGCGGGCGCGATGTGGCATGACATTGACGTGCTGCTGTTGCCGACCGCGCCCACGCACTACACGCTGCAGGCCATGCAACGCGACCCCGTCACGCTGAACCGCCACCTCGGCACCTACACCAACTTCGTCAACTTGCTGGACTACGCGGCGCTTTCCGTGCCAAGCAGCCTGCGCCCCGACGGCCTGCCCTTCGGCATCACGCTGGTGGGGCTGGCGGGCAGCGACTGGCAACTGGCCGAACTCGGCCAGCGCTACCACCACGCCACTGGTTTGCCGCAGGGCGCCTCGAACGAAGCGCTGCCCGCGCCCGCGGCATTGCCGGGCATCAAGCCGCCGGCCACCGTCAGGCTGGCCGTTGTGGGCGCGCACCTGTCGGGCATGCCGCTGAACAGCCAGCTGACCTCGCGCGGCGCCACGCTGGTCGGTCCCGCGCGCACCGCGCCGGACTATCGCTTTTACGCCTTGCCTGGCACGGTGCCACCCAAGCCTGGGCTGCTGCGCGTGGCAGCCGGCGAAGGCGCGGGCATCGCATTGGAAATCTGGGAGATGCCGGTGCAGCACTACGGCTCCTTCGTCGCGCTGATTCCCGCACCGCTGGGCATAGGCACGCTGGCACTTGAGGACGGCGGCAGCGTCCAGGGCTTTGTCTGCGAACCGCACGCCCTGCAAGGTGCCAAGGACATCACGCACCTGGGCGGCTGGCGCGCCTATCTCGCATCCCTGGAGCCGGCCGCACCGGTATGAACTTGCCATTCTTTTTTTACCAACCCATTCATCCACCGCTTATCCATCACCCGCAGGAGCATTCCATGAAGCCCGTTCCAAAACCGCTATCCGCCTCTTCCGGCCCGGCACGCCGTACGCTGCTCAAGACCACGGCCGCCGGCGCGGCACTGGGAATGCTGGGCATGCCCGCCCTCCTGCACGCGCAGGGCGGACCGAAAATCCGCATCGGCTACTGGCCCATCGCCGCCGGTCTGCCGTTCTACTCGGCCATCGAACTGGGTTACTTCAAGGATGCCGGCCTGGACGTCGAGCCGCTGAAGTTCGCCGGCGCGCAGCAGGTGATGGAGGCGGTGCTCTCGGGCCGTGCCGACGGCACCGCCAATGGCACCGGTTCGGCCAACATCGCCATCGGCGAAATCGCCCAGCCCGGCACCTTCAAGATCTTCTGCTCCAACCCGAGCAATGTGAAGAACGTGCTCGACGAGGTGATCGTTCCGGCAGCCAGTCCTGCCAAGGTGATGGCCGACCTCAAGGGCAAGCGCGTCGGCAGCGGCCCCGGCATCCAGAACGTGACGCTGGCCAAAACCGTGCTGGAACGCGGCGGCGCCGCCGGCGCGACCGTGGTGGAGCTGCCCATCGGCCAGCATGTGGCCGCGCTCGCCGCCGGCCAGATCGACGGCGCCTACACGCTGGAGCCCACCGGCACCATAGGCCGCATAAACGGCAGCACCCGCGTGCTCGAAGCCGGTGTGATCGCGCGCTACGTGCTGGGCGACCCGATGGCGCCGTGGTTCGGCGGCTCGGCCTCGCTGTCCTCGGACTTCATCAAGAAAAACCCCGACGCAGCGAAGAAGTTCGTCGCCGCCTACGGCAAGGGCGTGGCCTACGTGCGCAGCAAGTCGGTTGAGGCGCGCCAGTACCTCAAAGGCTACACCGCCATTGAAGGCCCGCTCACGGGCGAGGTGCCGCTGGCCGCCTACACCATGTACAACGAATTCACCCCGGCCGACGTTGCGCACTTCCAGAAGTTCTTCGACCTGTTCTCCGAAAAAGGCATCTTCAGTTCGCGCCTCATGGTGGACTCCATGCTCTACAAGGGCTGAACGTCATGAGTACCACTTCCCCTGCGACGGCAGTGCCCGCCAAACCCTGGACGCCTCCAAACACCGCGCCGGCGGCCACCGCGCAGCGCAAGCCCGCGCTCGACAAGGCCTTGCCTTTCATCGGCCCGGTGGTGCTCTTCATCATTTGGGACCTCGCGGTGCGCCTGGGCTTCATCAAGGCCATCCTGCTGCCGCCTCCTATCGATGCGCTGAGCGCGCTGCTCAGCGGCCTGGCCGGTGGGCCGCTGCTCAAGGACTTCGCGGTCACCGTATGGCGCACGGTGCAGGCCTTCCTGATCGCCGCTGCGGTCGGCATGCCGCTGGGCGTGCTGCTGGGCAGCAATGAAAAAGCCTACCGCAGCGTGGAGTTCCTGATCGACTTCTTCCGCTCCACGCCGTCCTCGGCGTTGATCCCGCTGTTTCTGATGATTTTCGGCGTGTCGGACATCAACAAGGTGGCGATTGCCGCGTTCGGCGCACTGCTGATCGTGGTGTTCAACAGCGCCTATGGCGTGATCAACGCGCGCAAGCAGCGCGTGATGGCGGCCAAGGTCATGGGGGCCTCGCGCTGGCAGGTGTTCAAGGACGTGCTGATCTGGGAAAGCCTGCAGCCGAGTTTTGTCGGCCTGCGTTCGGCGGTGTCCATGGCGCTGGTCATCGTGATCGTCGCGGAGATGTTCATCGGGGCCGACACCGGCCTGGGCAACCGCATCATCAACTCGCAGCAGGTCATGAACGTGAAGGACATGTACGCGTCCATCCTGGCCGCGGGAGCCTTGGGCTATGCACTGAATATTTTGTTCCTCATCGCCGAACGCCGCATCGTGCATTGGAGTGGAAGATGATGTTGCCCCCACGTTCGCTCACTGCGTGTAGCTCTCTGCCCCCCGAGGGGGCCGCTGCGCCTGCGACCTGGCAAAGCCAGTTCCGCGGCCCCTGCTTGAAGGGGAGGTCTTCCTGCCTATTCTCCAATTGTGAAACTTGCTGGAGCGCGTCATGTCCGCTGTAATCAACGCCCCTGTCTTCGCCGATGTCCCGGTGCGCGAGTTCCAGCCCGGTCCGGCCGGCACGCACATCACCATACGCGGCCTCACCAAGTACTTCGCCGGTTGGCCGCTGTACGAAGACTTCAACCTGGACATCCCCAAGCACAAGATCGTCTCGGTCTTCGGACCCAACGGCTGCGGCAAAAGTACGCTGATCAACATGATTGCCGGCCTGATCCCGATCGACGCGGGCGAGATTCTGTTTGACGGCAAGTCGCTCAAGGACACCAAGATCGGCTACGTCTTCCAGAACTACCGCGAGGCCATGTTCCCGTGGATGCGCACCATCGACAACATTGCCTACCCGCTCAAGCTCGAAGGCAAATCCAAAGCCGAGGTCGACAGGCGCATGGCCGAACTCGTGGCCTCCTTCGACGTGAAGTTCGACCTGAACCGCTACCCCTATGAACTCTCGGGCGGTCAGCAGCAGACGGCCTCCATCATGCGGGCGCTGGCGCCCAATCCCGAGGTGCTGTTCCTGGACGAGCCATTCTCGGCCCTGGACTTCGAGATGACGCTGTTCATCCGCGAAAAGCTGCAGGAAGTCTTCATGCAGACCGGCACCACCATGCTGTTGGTCTCGCACGACCTGGAAGAAGCGGTGTACCTGGCCGACCAGGTGTTGCTGCTGACCAAGCGGCCTACGCGTGTGGCCGAAATTTTGCCGTATGGCGATGCACGACCACGCACGGTGGAAACGCTGTCAGAGGCCAGCTTCATCAGCACCAAGAAATTGAGCCTGGAAATCTTCCAGCGCGAGGTGAGGCGCTAGATGGAAGAAGCCGACGTCCTCGCCTACGTCAAGGCCGCGGCCGCGATGCTGCGCATCCCCGTGGACGATGCGCGCGCGCAGCGCGTGGCCGAGCACATGGGGCGCACGGCCGACATGGCGGCGCTGCTGCAGGGCGTGGCGATGGACGTGGATGCGGAGCCGGCGCAGGTGTATTGCCCGGCGCCGTTCCCGGATGAGGCGCAGCCGTGACGGCCGATCTGCTGCGATCCATCGCGCGCGGCGAGCGCAGTGCGGCCGAGGTGCTGGAGAGCTGCCTCGCGCGCATCGAGGACACCGACGCACGCGTCAACGCCTTCACGCACATCGGCCGCGAACGCGCCCGACGCGAAGCCGCCCTCATCGACGCGATGCGGGCGCGCGGCGAGCCGCTGCCGCGGCTCGCGGGCATGCCCTACGCGGTGAAGAACCTGTTCGACGTGGAAGGCGTGCCCACGCTGGCGGGCTCGAAGATCAACGCCGGCCACGCGCCGGCCAAGGCCGATGCGGTGCTGGTGCGGCGCATGCAGGCGGCCGGCGCGGTGCTGGTCGGCGGCCTGAACATGGACGAATACGCCTACGGCTTCACCACCGAGAACACGCACTACGGCCCCAGCCGCAATCCGCACGACCTGGCGCGCATCGCGGGCGGCTCCTCCGGCGGCTCGGGCGCGGCGGTGGCGGCGCGGCAGGTGCCGCTCGCGCTGGGGTCGGACACCAACGGCTCGATCCGCGTGCCGTCGTCGCTGTGCGGCGTGTGGGGCTTGAAGCCGACATTCGGGCGGCTATCGCGGCGCGGCAGCTATCCCTTCGTGCATAGCATCGACCACCTGGGACCATTCGCCGATTCGGTGGCGCACCTGGCGCTGGCCTACGATGCGCTGCAATACCCCGACGTGCTCGATCCCGGCTGCCATGCGCTTGCCGTTCAGCCGGCCGTGCCCGAGCTCGGGCGCGGCATCGACGGCCTGCGCATCGGCATGCTTGGCGGCTACTTCATGCAGAACGCCGGTCCGGCCGCACGCGAGGCGGCGAACACGGCCGCCAAGGCGCTGGGCGTGGTCGAGCTTGTGGAATGGCCGCATCCCGCGCCGGCGCGGGCGGCGGCCTTCATCGTGAGCGCGAGCGAAGGCGGCGCGCTGCATCTGGACGACCTGCGCACGCGCGCCGACGATTTCGAGCCGCTCTCGGTCGACCGCTTCATCTCGGGCGCTTTGCAGCCCGCGGCCTGGTATGTGCGCGCGCAGCGCTTTCGCCGCGTCTACCGCGAGCGCGTCAATGCGCTGTTCCAGGATTGGGACGTGCTGGTCGCGCCCGCCACGCCGGTGTGCGCGCCGGCCATCGGCACCGAGTGGCTGGAGATCAATGGGCAGCGCATGCCCTGCCGGCCCTCGATGGGCCTGCTTACGCAGCCGGTCTCCTTCGCCGGCTGTCCCGTGGTCGCCGCGCCGCTGTGGCCGCAGGCAGGCGCCGGCCTGCCGCTGGGCGTGCAGCTGATCGCGGCGCCGTGGCGCGAGGGCCTGGCCCTGCGCGCGGCGCTGGTGCTGGAGCAGCAGGGCATCGCGCACCTGAAGGAGCCATCGCTGTGATCGACGGCACGCAGATCAATCTTCCCGAGGTCATGGCCGAAGTCGAGGCCGTCTGCGCGCTCTACGAAGACGCGCTGGTGGGCAACGACGTTGCCGTGCTCGACGCGCTGTTCTGGAACAGCGCGCACACGCTGCGTTACGGCGCGACCGAGAACCTGTACGGCTACGCGGCGATCCAGGCGTTCCGGGCCGCGCGCCCCGCGCAGGGCCTCGCGCGCGCAGTGTCGCGCCATGTCGTCACCACCTACGGCCGTGACTTCGCGACTTCCAACCTCGAATTCCAGCGCGCGGGCGGCGTCCGGCCCGGCCGGCAAAGCCAGACCTGGATGCGAACGCCTGACGGCTGGCGCGTCGTCGCCGCGCACGTCAGCCTGCTTGCATGAATCCTGCTTGAACCACTTAACCACCGGAGAGAGAGTCCACCATGAGCAACCAGCACCATCCCAACCGCCGCGATTCACTCAAGGCCCTGGCAGCGCTCAGCGCCGCCGGCACGCTCGGATCGTTCAGCGAACTCGCGTTCGCGCAGAAGCCGATCACCGTCGGCGTGATCTACGTCGGCCCGCGCGACGACTACGGCTACAACCAGGCCCAGGCGCAGGCGGCGGCCGAGCTCAAGAAGATGCCCGGCATCAAGGTGGTGGAAGAAGAAAACGTGCCCGAGACCGCGGCCGTGCAAAAAACCATGACCGGCATGATCGCGCAGGACGGCGCGTCGCTGGTATTCCCGACCTCATTCGGCTACTTCGACCCTCACATGCTGGCCGTGGCCGCGAAATTCCCCGACGCGCGCTTCGCGCATTGCGGCGGCATGTGGACCGAGGGCAAGCACCCGAAGAACACCGCCAGCTACTTCGGCTACATCGACGAGTGCCAGTTCTTGAACGGCGTCGTCGCGGGCCACATGAGCAAGAGCGGCAAGATCGGCTTCATCGCCGCCAAGCCGATCCCGCAGGTGCTGCGCAACATCAACGCCTTCGCCATGGGCGCGCGCTCCGTCAAGCCGGGCATCACCACCAACGTGATCTTCACCGGCGACTGGTCGATGCCGGTCAAGGAAGCCGAGGCCACCAACAGCATGGCCGACCAGGGCGTGGACGTGTTCACCATGCACGTCGACGGACCCAAGGTGATCGTGGAGACGGCGGCCAAGCGCGGCAAGATGGTCTGCGGCTACCACGCGAGCCAGGCCAAGCTGGCGCCGCAGGCGTACCTTACAGGCGCGGAGTGGAACTGGCTCACCGCCTACACCACCTTCCTGGAAGCGGCGCGCAGCGGCAAGCCGCACCCCAACTTCATCCGCGGCGGCCTGAAGGACGGCTACGTGAAGATGTCCGCCTACGGCCCCGCCGTGACGGATGCGGCCAAGAAGGCGGCCGACGGCGTGAAGGCGCAGATGATGGCCGGCAAGTTCGACATCTTCAAGGGCCCGCTCAAAGACAACAAGGGCAAGGAAGTCATCGCGGGCGGCAAGGCGTTCAAGCAGACCGACATCGAGCTGGAGAAGATGAACTATCTGGTCGAGGGGGTCAACGGCTCGATCTAGTTTCGCCGCACCATGCGCAACAACTTCGCCAACATCCTCCTGCCCACCGCGGCCATCGCGGCGGCGCTGCTGATCTTCGGCGTGGTCGTCTGGTTCGCCGGCGTGAGTCCGGTGGAAGTCTGGCTGCTGCTGTTCAAGGGCGCGTTCGGCGACTGGTATTCGTGGCAGAACACGCTGCAACGCGCGGCGCCCTTGATGCTCACGGCCCTGTGCGTCGCCATCCCGGCGCGCGCGGGTCTGACGGTGATCGGCGGCGAGGGCGCGCTGGTGCTGGGCGGCTTGGCCTGCGCGTGGCTCGCGCAGGCATTTCCGTTGCCCGCGAACATGGCCGGGACGATTCTGGTCTGTGTCGCGGGCGCGGTCGCCGGCGCGCTGTGGATCGCGCTGGCGGGCTGGCTGCGGCAATACCGCGGCATCAACGAAACCATCAGCAGCCTGCTGCTCGCCTACGTGGCGATCGGTATCTTCAAGCATCTGGTCGAGGGCGCGCTGCGCGACCCGAGCAGCTTGAACAAGCCGTCGACCTTCGCGCTGGCCGAAGGCATACGCATCGGCGGCATCTCGGGCTCGGACGTGCATTGGGGCTTGATCGTCGGCGTGCTGGCGTGCATCGCGTCGGGCCTGTGGCTCAAGCTGACGCCGTCGGGCTTCGCAGTGCGCGTGGTCGGCGGCAACCCGCGCACGGCGCAACTGGTCGGCTTGCCGGCGTCGAAGTTGATCCTGTTCGCTTGCGCATTGGGCGGCGCATGCGCGGGCCTGGCAGGCGCGATCGAAGTTGCGGCCGTGCACACCAGCGCGAATGCCTCGCTGATCGCGGGCTACGGCTACGCAGGAATTTTGGTGGCCTTCATCGCGCGCCAGCATCCGATCGCGGTCATTCCGGTGGCAATTCTGTTCGGCGGTTTCGGCGCGGCGGGGAGCTTGTTGCAACGCCGGCTCGGCCTGCCCGATGCGTCGGTGCTGTTGCTGCAAGGCATCGCGTTCGTGCTGATCCTCGCGAGCGAGGCGCTGCGCGACATGGATTGGAAAGCGCTGTGGGCGCGTGTCGCCGGACCCAGCCCTGCGCAACCCTCGATGGGGGACAAAGTCGCATGAACACACACCATGTCATGCCGGGCTCGGCCCGGCATCTACGCCGGCTCACGGCTTCATTCGAGGCATGGATCCCGGATCGGGTTCGGGATGACAAGCGATGACCGCCGACCAGATTCTCATCTTCGCCTCCGGCATCGTCGGCGGCGCCTTGCGCGTCGGCGCACCGTTTCTTTTCGTGAGTCTGGGCGAATGCATCACCGAGAAGTCCGGCCGCATCAATCTCGGCCTCGAAGGCGTGCTGGTGCTCTCCGCCATGTCGGCCTTCGGCGCGTCGTATCTGAGCGGCTCGCCCTGGATCGGCGTACTCGCCGGCGCCACGACCGGCGCGCTGCTGGCCGCGTTGCACGGCGTGCTGTGCTCGCTGCCGCGCGTCAACGACATCGCGACCGGCATCGCGCTCATGCTGCTGGGCATGGGGCTCGCGTTCTATCTCGGCAAGCCGCTGATCCAGCCGCAGGCGCCGCAGCTGCCCGCGATCGCGCTGGGCAACTGGAGCGACTCGGCGGCCGTGCGCTCGGCACTGCAAGTCAACGCGCTGGTGCCGATCGGTGTCGCGCTGGCGGTCGCACTGTGGTGGGCATTCGCGAACACGCGCGCCGGCTTGCTTGTGCGCATGGCGGGCGATTCGGCCAATGCCACGCGCGCGCTCGGCTACTCGGTCTCGGGCATCCGCATCGCCGCGACCGCCGCCGGCGGCATGATCGCCGGCCTGGGCGGCGCGTCGCTCACGCTGTTCTATCCCGGCAGCTGGAACGAAGGCATCTCCAGCGGCCAGGGCCTGATCGCCGTGGCGCTGGTGATCTTCGCGCGCTGGAGCCCGATCCGCTGCGTCTGGGCGGCGTTGCTGTTCGGCGGTGCGGGTGCGATCGGCCCGGCACTGCAGTCGGTGGGCGTTGGTTGGGGCTACCACCTGTTCAACATCGTCCCCTACGTTCTCACCCTGCTGATCCTGGTGATCACCTGCCGTCCCGGCAGCGTGGTCGCGGGCAGTCCGGGCGAGTTGTCTTCGACACGCTAGAGCACACGCCATGCAACGTTTCGTCCAAGCCCATCCTTATCTCTGGCCGTACAACGGCGACCTGCGGCCCGCGAACACCGCGCTGGTCGTAATCGACATGCAGATCGACTTCTGCGGCCCCGGCGGCTATGTCGACAAAATGGGCTACGACATCTCGATGACGCGCGCGCCGATCGAGCCGCTCAAGAAGCTCATGGCCGCGATGCGCAAGAGCGGCTACCACCTGATCCACACGCGCGAAGGCCATCGCCCGGACCTGTCGGACCTGCCGGCCAACAAGCGCTGGCGCTCGCGCCAGGTCGGCACCGGCGGCGTGGGCATCGGCGACGACGGTCCGTGCGGCCGCATCCTGGTGCGCGGCGAGGCCGGCTGGGAAATCATCCCCGAGCTTGCGCCGCTGCCGGGCGAAGCGGTGATCGACAAGCCAGGCAAGGGCTCGTTCTGCGCCACCGATCTTGAGCTGATCCTGCGCACGCGCGGCATCGAGAACCTGATCCTCACCGGCATCACCACCGACGTTTGCGTGCACACGACCATGCGGGAGGCCAACGACCGCGGCTTCGAATGCCTGCTGCTGTCGGACTGCACGGCCGCGACCGACAAGGGCAACCACGATGCGGCACTGAAGATGATCACGATGCAGGGCGGAGTGTTCGGTGCGCATGCGACGTCCGGCGCCGTGCTGGAAGCGCTTGTATGAGCACCGCCGGGCCGCCCCAAGGCGCGAAGGCCCCCTCGGGGGACAGCGCAGTACACGGAGTGACAAGCCTGGGGGCCACATGACAATGCATGTCGATCCTATGCCGGCGCCGACCGGCGCGATGTCGTTGGAGACCTACGACCTCACCAAGCGCTTCGGTCCCTTCACCGCGCTCGACCACGTGACCATGAAAGTCGGCGCCGGCACGGTGCATGCGCTGCTCGGCGAGAACGGCGCGGGCAAGAGCACGCTGGTCAAATGCATCGCGGGTTTCCATCGCCCGGAAGAAGGCAGCGTGGTCACCGACGGCCGCGAACAGGACATCGCCAATCCGGTTGTCGCGCGCACGCTTGGCATCGGCATGGTCTATCAGCACTTCACGCTCGCGCCCGGCATGACCGTCGCCGAGAACCTGCTGCTTGCCGGCGGCAAGACGCCGGGCGTGATCGACTGGAAACGCAAGCGCGCGGAATTGGAAGAGTTTCTGTCATCCACGCCGTTTCGCCTGAACCTGGATGCGCGTCCGCAGGAGCTCGCCGCCGGCGAGAAGCAGAAACTCGAATTGCTCAAGCAGCTGTACTTGAAGCCGCGCCTGCTGATCCTCGACGAGCCGACTTCGGTGCTGACGCCGCAAGAGGCGGACGAAGTGCTCGGCCACGTGCGCCAGTTCGCGCGCAGCGGCCAATGCACCGTGCTCATCATCACGCATAAGTTCCGCGAAGTGATGGCCTATGCCGACGACGTGACCGTGCTGCGCCGGGGCAAGGCCGTGCACCGCACGAGCGTGCCGCTCACCGATCCGGCCAAGCTGGCGCAAGCGATGGTCGGCGACGCGTCGGCCGCCGCCGAAGAGCCGGACGTCCCTGCCTCTCGCCCCCGAGGGAAGGGCCGGGGCGAGGAGCCGCCGCACCTGCAAGTCACGCAACTCAACGTCATGGGCGACCGCGGCACCCTCGCCGTGCGCGATCTCGATCTGCAAGTCGCACCGGGTGAAATCCTCGGCATCGCCGGTGTCTCCGGCAACGGCCAGCGCGAACTGGTCGAAGCCCTCGTCGGCCAGCGCGACCGCGCGTCCGGCAGCGTCGCCGTACTCGACCAGCCGTATGCCGCGCACCGCGAAGAAAACCACCGCCTGAAAGTGCGCAGCCTGCCTGAAGAGCCGCTGCGCAATGCCTGCGTCGGCGATCTGTCGGTTGCCGAGAACATGGCGCTGCGCGACTTCGACCGGCCGCCGCTGTGCCAGGGCGGGCGCCTGCGCTTCGGCCAATGGCGCGGCCGCGCGCGGGATTGGATCGCCGCGTATGGCGTCAAGACGCAAGGCGAGAACGCACCGATCAAGAGCCTGTCGGGCGGCAACGTGCAGCGCGCCGTGCTGGCGCGCGAACTCGACGGCGACATCAATGTGCTGATCGCGGCCAACCCCGTGTTCGGCCTGGACTTCGCGGCCGTCAAGGAAATCCACACCCGCATCCGCGGCGTGCGCAACAAGGGCGGCGCCGTGCTGCTGATCAGCGAAGACCTGGACGAACTGCTGGAGCTGGCCGACCGCATCGTGGTGATGAGCGAAGGCCGCGTCGTTTTCGAGACGCTCGCGGCGGATGCCGAGCGTCATGTTCTGGGTGCCCACATGGGCGGCGGCCACCACGAACCCGATGTCGCGACCGAAGCCATGCCATCGCCGGCTTGACCGCAATCCCTGGACCAGGAGCCACAATGCAGATCGCCGCCCAACCCTTCGCGTTCGACTTCGACATCGAATCCGCCGCGCTCGTCATCATCGACATGCAGCGCGACTTCATCGAACCCGGCGGCTTCGGCGAGACTTTGGGTAACGACGTCTCGCTGCTGGCAGCCATCGTCCCCGCATGCAAGCGCGTGCTCGATGCCTGGCGCCGCGCCGGCGGCTTGGTGGTGCACACGCGCGAAGCCCACAGCGCCGACCTCGCCGACTGCCCGCCGGCCAAGCGCAACCGCGGCAACCCGAGCTTGCGCATCGGCGACGTGGGTCCGATGGGCCGTATCCTCGTCACCGGCGAGCCCGGCAACCAGATCATCGACGAGCTTGCGCCGATGCCCGGCGAGATCGTTCTGGACAAGCCCGGCAAGGGCGCGTTCTACGCCACGCCGCTGCACAACCTGCTGCAGCAGGCCGGCATCACGCACCTGCTGTTCATGGGCGTCACCACGGAGGTCTGCGTGCAGACCTCCATGCGCGAGGCCAACGACCGCGGTTACGACAGCCTGCTGCTGGAAGACTGCACCGAAAGCTATTTCCCCTCCTTCAAGTCGGCGGCCGTGGCGATGATGCGCGCCCAGGGCGCCATTGTCGGCTGGACCGCCACCAGCGCCGAGTTGCTCCCTGTGCTGGCGGCACTGCCGGCACGGCCCCAACACTGCTAGAGTTTCGCCATGCACACAGTCTCCAGCCATCCCGCGAGCCTTGCCGGCCCGCCCACCCACCGTTCGCGAGCCGACGAGGTGTACGAAGAACTCAAGCGCGACGTATCCCAGTTCAAGCTGGTGCCCGGCGACCGTTTCACCGAAACCGAAATCAGTGACCGCCTGGGGGTTTCGCGCACACCGGTGCGCCAGGCGCTGTTTCGCCTGCAGCAAGAGGGTTTTGTCGAAGTGCTGTTTCGCAGCGGCTGGCGCGTGCTGCCTTTTGACTTCGACAAGTTCGAGCAGCTTTACGATCTGCGCATGGTGCTGGAGACCACTGCGGTGCAGCGCCTGTGCGCCGGCAGCCAGGCGGTGGACACGGCGCTGCTTGATGAGTTGACCGCCATCTGGCTGGTACCGGCGGCGCTGCGCAGCGCCGACCATGTACAGGTGGCCCAGTGGGACGAGGCTTTTCATTGCGCATTGGTGGCGGCCGCCGGCAATGCCGAGATGGCCCGCGTGCACCGTGACGTGACGGACCGCATCCGCATCATTCGCCGGCTCGACTTCATCAAGCAGCCGCGCATTGATGCGACCTATGAGGAGCATGCCAAGATTCTCAAGGCGGTACAGGCCAAGCGCGGCGACCAGGCCGCCATGCTGCTGCGCGCCCACATCGAAACCAGCCAGGCCGAGGTGCGCAAGATCACCCTGCACCAGGTTCACATGGCGCACCTGGCGCACCAGACCGGGTCCGGAACGCCGCGCTGAGAGCGCGGTACCTTATCGGCCCCAGCGCAGCACCAGCGGGTCCAGCCGCCTGGCGGTCGCCAATAGCCCGGCGCGTGTGTCCGGGTGCATCGCCGGAAATGGATGGCGCGGCGCCTCGCAGGCGATCACGCCGCCTTCTTTCATCAATGTCTTGGCGGCCAGCAGCCCTGCCTGGCGGTTTTCATAATTGATCAGCGGCAGCCACTGCTGGTAAAGGGAATACGCCTTGTCGTGGTCACCCGCGCGATGGGCTTCGATGATCGGGCGAATGCCGTCGGGGTAAGCGCCGCCGGTCATGGAACCGGTCGCGCCGGCGTCGAGGTCGGGCAGCAGCGTGATGGCCTCTTCGCCATCCCAGGGGCCTTCGACGGCGTCGCCGCCCAGGCGGATCAACTCGCGCAGCTTGGACGCCGCGCCCGCCGTCTCGATCTTGAAGTAGGCGATGTGCTCGATCTCGCGGGCCATGCGCGCCAGGAAGCAGGCGGACAGCACGGTGCCGCTGGCGGGCGCGTCCTGGATCATGATGGGGATGTCCACCGCATCCGACACCCGGGCATAAAACTCATAGATCTGCGGCTCGCTCACGCGAAAAGTGGCGCCGTGGTACGGCGGCATGATCATCAGCATGGCCGCGCCCATCTCCTGCGCGCGGCGGCTTCGCTCGGCGCAGATCTTCGTGCCGTAGTGGGTGGTGGTCACGATCACGGGCACACGCCCGGCCACGTGCTCGAGGATGGTGCGGGTGAGGATTTCGCGTTCCTCGTCCGACAGCACGAACTGCTCCGAGAAGTTGGCGAGGATGCAGATGCCGTCGGAGCCGGCGTCGATCATGAAATCAACGCAGCGCTTCTGGCTTTGCAGATCAAGCTCGCCGGTTTCGGTGAAGGTGGTGGGAACAACGGGGAAGATGCCGCGGTAGCGCGGCTGGCGGGACATGATCATGGCGGGATCCGGTTGGGTGCTCAGGGCTGGGTGCTCCAGCGGTTTCAGTTGTGTCAGTGGGAGTGGCGGGGAACTTCGGAGCCGCGGCAGCCGACGAGAAAATCGAAGTCGCAACCATCGTCCGCTTGCAGAACATGGTCGACATAAAGGCGCTGGTAGCCGCCGCGCATGCCTGTTGCGGCTTTGCCGTCAAGCCCGGCCAGGCGCTCTGCCAGCTCCGCGTCGCTGATGTCCAGGTGCAGGCGGCCGGCATCGCAATCGAGCTCGATCCAGTCCCCGTCTCGCACGGCGGCCAGCGGCCCGCCCGCTGCGGCCTCGGGCGCCACATGCAGCACCACGGTGCCGTAGGCGGTGCCGCTCATGCGTGCGTCGGAAATCCGCACCATGTCCTTGACGCCTTGTCGCAGCAGCTTGGGCGGCAGGCCCATGTTGCCGACCTCGGCCATGCCGGGGTAACCCTTGGGGCCGCAATTCTTCATGACCATCACGCAGCTCGCGTCGATGTCGAGGTTCTCATCGACGATGCGTTCCTTGTAGTGTTCGAGGTTTTCAAACACCACGGCACGGCCGCGGTGTTTGAGCAGCTCGGGCGAGGCGGCGGAAGGCTTGAGCACCGCGCCGCGCGGCGCCAGGTTGCCGCGCAGGATGCAGATGCCGCCGTCGGCGATCAAGGGGTTGTCCAGCGGACGGATCACCTCGTCGTTGTACTGCGGGGCCTCGCGCACGTTGTCCCAGATCGAACTGCCGTTGACGGTAAGCGCACCCGGATGCGGCAGCAGGCCGTTTTCGCCCAGGCGGCGCAGCACGGCGGGCAGGCCGCCGGCGTAGTAAAACTCCTCCATCAGGAAGCGGCCTGAAGGCTGCAGGTCGACGAGGGTGGGCGTGTTGCGGCCGATGCGCGTCCAGTCTTCCAGGTCCAGCTGCACGCCGATGCGGCCCGCGATGGCCTTGAGGTGAATCACCGCATTGGTGGAGCCGCCAATCGCGGCGTTGACACGGATTGCATTTTCAAACGCTTCGCGCGTGAGGATTTTCGACAGCGTCAGGCCTTCGCGCGCCATCTCGACGGCGCGCGCGCCCGACATCTGCGCCAGCACATAACGCCGCGCATCCACCGCGGGAATCGCCGCGTTGTGCGGCAGGGAAGTGCCCAGCGCTTCGGCCATGCAGGCCATGGTGGAGGCCGTGCCCATGGTGTTGCAGGTGCCGGCGGAGCGCGACATGCCGCCCTCGGCCGCCAGGAACTGGTGCAGCTGGATTTCGCCGGCTTTGAGCGACTCGTGCAGTTGCCACACGGCCGTGCCGGAGCCGATGTTCTTGCCCTCCAGCTTGCCGTTGAGCATGGGCCCGCCGGTCACCACGATGGCCGGGATGTCGCAGCTGGCGGCGCCCATCAGCAAGGCCGGCGTGGTCTTGTCGCAGCCGGTGAGCAGCACCACGGCATCAATCGGGTTGCCGCGAATGGCTTCTTCCACATCCATGCTGGCCAGGTTGCGCGTGAGCATGGCCGTGGGCCGCAGGTTGGATTCGCCGTTGGAGAACACCGGGAACTCCACCGGGAAGCCGCCGGCCTCGGAGATGCCGCGTTTCACATGCTCGGCGATTTTGCGGAAATGGGCGTTGCAGGGCGTGAGCTCCGACCAGGTATTGCAGATGCCGATGATGGGGCGTCCGTCGAACTCGTGGTCGGGAATGCCCTGGTTCTTCATCCAGCTGCGGTACATGAAGCCGTTTTTGTCGGCCGAGCCGAACCATTCGCTGGAGCGTAACTTTCGTTTGGGGTTTGTCATGGGTAGGTCTGTCGATAAATTGTGAAAGTTCAGGGCCGTTCAGGAAGAGCGGGCCTTGCGGTTCGTCAGCAGGCGCTGCAGCAGGCAAAACACAAACAGCAGCACGCCGACGACGATGCGCGTCCACCACGAGCTCAGGCTGCCGTCAAAGGAAATCAGGGTCTGGATGATTCCGAGCATCAACACGCCGAACAGGGTGCCGGCCACATAGCCCACGCCGCCGGTGAGCAGCGTGCCGCCAATCACCACTGCGGCGATGGCGTCAAGCTCCATGCCGGTGGCGTGCAGGCCGTAACCCGAGAGCATGTAGAAGGTGAAGACCACGCCCGCCAGCGCCGAGCAGAATCCCGACAACGTGTACACCCCCACCAGCGTGCGGCGCACCGGCAAGCCCATCAGCAAGGCCGATTGCTCGTTGCCGCCGACGGCATAGACGGTGCGGCCAAAGGGCGTGCAGTGCGCGATGAACACCGCGGCGAGCAGCACCACGATGGCGATCACCGCGCTGATGGACAGCGAGGCGTCTTCCCACAAGGGGATGCGCAGCTGCGAGACCTCCGAGTAAAACTCGTTGGTGATGCTGATGGAGTCCACGCTGATCAGGTAGCACAGGCCGCGCGCGAGGAACATGCCGGCCAGCGTGACGATGAAGGGCTGCAGGCGAAAGCGCTCGATCAGGAAGCCCATGAAGGCACCAAAAACCGTGCCCATGAGCAGCACCAGCGGAATCACCGCCCCCGGGCTCCAGCCGTGGTGCTCCACCAGCGCGGCCGACACCATGGTGGTGAGCGCCACCACGGAGCCGACGGACAGGTCGATGCCGCCCGAGAGAATGACGAAAGTCATGCCCACGGCGATGATGATCAGGAAGGCGTTGTCGATCAGCAGGTTGAGAAAAACCTGCGCCGAGAAAAATCCGCTGTAGAGCACCGAGCCCATGGCCGCCATGGCCACAAAGAGCGAGATGGTGGCCGCCAGCGGCAGGTATTTCGGGTTGAAGCGGGCGCTGGGCGCCGCCGCCGCTGGCCGGGGCGCGGTGACGACGACGGGCTTGGCAAGCACCTCGCTCATGGCTGCATCCCCCGCGCGGCCGGCCGCCGCATCAGGATGGCGACTTCAACCCGGAACTCGGGCGACTGCAGCAGCATCACGGCAAACACCACCACGGCCTTGACCACCAGGTTGATCTCGGGCGGAACGCCCAGCGAGTAAATGGCATAGGTCAGGGTCTGGATGATCAGCGCACCGATCACGCTGCCCACCAGGCTGAAACGGCCGCCGGTGAGTGCGGTGCCGCCCAGGGTGACGGCCAGGATCGCGTCCAGCTCCAGCAACTGCCCGGCGTTGTTACCGTCGGCGCTTTTGACGTTGGAGCTGATCAGCAAGCCCGCAATGCCCGCGCACACGCCGCAGAAGGCGTAGGCCGCGACAACCAGGCGCCGGCTTTGCACACCGGCGACGCGCGCCGCGGTCGGATTGATGCCCACCGCCTGGATGAACAGCCCGAGGGCGGTGCGGGTCACCGCCAGGTACAGCAGGGCAAACACCACTGCCGCGATGAAGAGCGAGAAAGGCAGGCCCAGCAGGTAGCCGCTGCCCAAAAAGAAGAACGGCGCGTAATAAATGGTGATGATCTGCCCGCCGGTGATGAGCTGCGCGATGCCGCGGCCGGCCACCATGAGGATCAGCGTGGCGATGATGGGCTGCATGCCCACCCTGGCGACCAGCAATCCGTTCCACAGGCCGCACAGCAGCGCGATGGCCAGCGCCGCGAGGATCGCCAGCGGCATGGGGAAGCGGCTCACGCTTGCCGACACCGACCCGCCAATCATCCACGCGGCCACGGCGGCCGCGATGGCCACCACGGCGCCCACGGAGATGTCGATGCCGCGCGTAGCGATCACCATCGTCATGCCCAGCGACACCAGCACCAGCGGCGCGGCGCGGTTGAGGATGTCAACCAGGCTGCCGTACAGGTGGCCGTCACGCCACTCGATATGCAGGAAGCTGGTATTGAAGGCCGTGTTGACAGCCAGCAGGAGAAGCAGCGTGACCAGCGGCCACGCCAGGCGATGCTGCATGGTCGCGGCCAGCGCCTGCAGGGGTCCTCGAGAGGGTTTCACTTCAGCTTCAGGCATGTTCAGCCGCTATCAGTTCGTAAACGGTCTCTTCGCTGCTGCCGGCCGGAAGCTCGCCCACCTTGCGGCGGTCGCGCAGCACCACGATGCGGTGCGCAACCCGCACCACCTCGCTCATTTCAGAAGAGATGAAGACCACGGCCATGCCGGCCTGGGCCAGGCGCATGATCTGCTCCATGATTTCCTGCTTGGCGGCCACGTCGATGCCGCGTGTGGGCTCGTCCAGGATCAGCAGGCGCGGCTCGGTGGCGAGCCAGCGCGCGATCATGGCCTTTTGCTGGTTGCCGCCCGACAGCAGGCCTATCGGTGTGTCCACACTCGTGGTCTTGATGCCCATGGCCTGGACAAAGCGTTCGGCCAACGCGGCCTGTTCGGCGCGCGACAGAAAGCGGCGCATGCCCATGCGGGCCTGCAGCGCCAGCGCAATGTTCTCGCGGACCGACAGTTCGGCCACGATGCCATCGGTCTTGCGCTCCTCGGGGCACAGGGCCAGGCCGTGCCGGATCGCATCGGCGGGATTGGAGAAGGCGACCGTTTGGCCATCGATCTTGAGCACGCCGCGGTCCGGCGTCTCCAGGCCGAACAGCAGGCGCGCCAGTTCCGTGCGACCCGAGCCCAGCAGCCCCGCCAGGCCCACAACCTCTCCGGCGCGCACGCGCAGGTCCACGGCTTGCAGCTGGCCCGCCTGGCCCAGGCCTTCGGCTTGCAACAGCGCGGGCACCGCCTCGTCGAATGCCGGCGACGCCGTGGCCCCCGCGGACTGCGCAGCCAGTTCCCGGCCCAGCATGGCCGTGATCAGGGCCTGGGGGCCGAGCTCGGCGGCGCGCCACTCGCCCACCCAGGTGCCGTTGCGCAGCACGGTGATGCGGTCCGACACCGCGTAGACCTGGTTCAGGAAGTGGGTGACAAAAACAATAGCCAGCCCATCGTCACGCAGGCGGCGCAGCACCTCAAAGAGTTTTTGCACCTCGTCATCGTCAAGGCTGGAGGTCGGCTCATCGAGGATCAGCACCTTGGATTCGATGCTGAGCGCGCGCGCGATGGCCACCAGTTGCTGCACCGCGACCGGATAGCTGGACAAAAGGCGCGTGACGTCGATGTCCAGGCCGATGCGCGCGACCAGCTCATGCGCACGGCGGTTCAACGCGGCCCAGTCGATGCGGTATCCCTGCGCGGCACCACGCCGCGGATAACGGCCCGCGAAGATGTTTTCCGCGACGGAAAGGTTGGGGCAAAGATTGACTTCCTGGTAGACCGTGCTGATGCCCAGCCGTTGCGCGGCCAGGGGGGAGTCGGGCCATACGAGTTCGCCGTCCAGGCGCATCTGGCCTCCGCTGGCCTCCAGCACCCCGGTCAACACTTTGATGAGCGTGGATTTGCCGGCGCCGTTTTGCCCCATCAAGGCATGGATCTCCCCGGGGTAAAGGCGCAGGCGCACGTCGCGCAGCGCATAGGTGCCGGAGAACTGCTTGTGGATGCCCTCAAGCTCAAGGACGGGAACGGTGCCGGCCGTGGTCATAAGGCAACCTTCGCGCTGCGCGCTGCGTTACTCGCCCCTGAAACGGCCGGAAGGTTCATGCCTTGTTCTTGTTGTAGACGTCGACAAACACCGCGGCCAGCAGCACAACGCCTTTGATGACCTGCTGGTAGTCGATGCCGATGCCGAGGATGGACATGCCGTTGTTCATCACACCCATCACGAACGCGCCTATCACCGCGCCCATGACCTTGCCGACGCCGCCGGAAGCCGAAGCCCCGCCGATGAAGCAGGCGGCGATGACATCGAGCTCAAAGCCGAGGCCGGCCTTGGGTGTGGCGGTGTTCAGGCGCGCGGCAAACACCAGGCCCGCCAGCGCCGCCAGCACGCCCATGTTCACAAAGGTGTAGAAGGCCAGGCGTTCGGTCTTGATGCCCGAGAGTTTGGCGGCTTTTTCGTTGCCGCCCAGCGCATAGACGCGCCGCCCGATGGTGGTGCGGCTCGTGACGAAGTGGAACAGGAAAATCAGCGCGGCCATCACGATCAGCACATTGGGCAGCCCTCTGTAGGAGGACAACAGGTAGCTGAAATAGACCAGAAGCGCGGAGAACGCCGCCGTCTTGACAAAGAAAATCGCGGCCGGCTCGGCCTGGATGCCGTGCCGGAGCTGCTTGGCCCGCGCGCGGATGCCGGCCACGGCAAGCACGGCCGCAAGCACCACGCCCAGCAGCAGCGAGCTCAGGCGCAGGCCTTCGCTGCTCAGCGGGTCGGGCATGAAGCCCGAGCTGAGCATCTGGAATGAATCGGGGAAAGGGCCGACCGACTGGCCTTGCAGCAGGGCCAGCGCCAGGCCCTTGAACACCAGCATGCCCGCCAGCGTGACGATGAAGGAAGGAATGCGGAAGAAGGCGACAAACCACCCCTGGACCGCGCCTATCAGCGCGCCGCAGGCCAGGCACAGCAGCGAAGCGGGCACGAAGTGCCAGTCGTACTGCACCATCAGCACGGCGGCCAGCGCACCGATGAAGCCGCACACCGAGCCCACCGACAGGTCGATGTGCCCGGCCACGATCACCATCAGCATGCCCAGCGCCATGATGACGATATAGCTGTTTTGCAGCACCAGGTTGGTGAGGTTGAGGGGCTGCATGAGCGTGCCCTCGGTCATGTACTGGAAGAAGGCCATGATGGCCACCAGCGTGATCAGCATGCCGTACTCGCGGAAGTTGTGCTTCAGGTAGTCGAGCGGTGACTTGTCGCTGGCCGTCGCGGCTTTTTTAACCGCGGGCGCGGTGGCTTGGGAAGACTCGTTGTTCATTTTTCAGCTTGCTTTCATGATCGCGCGCATGATCTTTTCCTGGGAGGCTTCGGCCGTGGGCATCTCGGCGATGAAGCGGCCCTCGTTCATCACGTAGATGCGGTCCGTCATGCCCAGCAGTTCGGGCATTTCCGAGGAGATGACGATGATGCATTTCCCCTCGGCCGCAAGCTGCGCCATCAGGGTGTAAATCTCGTACTTGGCGCCCACGTCGATGCCGCGCGTGGGCTCGTCAAGGATAAGGACTTCGGGGCTGGTGAACAGCCACTTTCCGAGCACCACTTTTTGCTGGTTGCCGCCGGAAAGGTTGAGGGTTTTCTGGCCGACGCTGGAGCAGCGGATGCGCAGCTTTTCCCGGTAGCTTTGCGCGACCTGGTATTCACGGCCGCTGTCAATCACGGCGGCGTTCGAAACACCGTTGAGGTTGGCCAGCGACATGTTGAACTGGATGTCTTCGTTCAATATCAGTCCGTTGCCTTTGCGGTCTTCGGTGACGTAGGCCAGGCCGTGGCGAACCGCCTTCTCCACCGTGCCCACGTCGGCAGGCCGGCCGTTCAGCAAAACCTCTCCGCTGATGCGGCGGCCCCAGGACCGGCCGAAGATGCTCATGGCCAGCTCGGTGCGCCCCGCGCCCATCAGCCCGGCAATGCCGACGATCTCGCCGCGCCGCACCTTCAGGTTCACGCCCTTGATGAACTGCCTGTCCGTGTGCAGCGGGTGGTAGACGTTCCAGTCGCGCACTTCAAAAACGGTCTCGCCGATGTCCGGCTGGCGCGGAGGGTAGCGATCGGCCATCTCGCGGCCCACCATGCCGCGAATGACACGGTCTTCGCTGATAGCCTCGGCGCGGCAGTCCAGGGTTTCCACGGTGCTGCCGTCGCGCAGGATGGTGATCGCATCCGCCACACGCGAGATTTCGTTGAGTTTGTGCGATATGAGGATGCAGGTGATGCCTTGGCCCTTGAGCTCCAGAAGCAGGTCCAGCAATGCCTGGCTGTCGCTTTCGTTGAGGCTGGCGGTGGGCTCATCCAGGATGAGCAGCTTGACCTGCCTGGACAGGGCCTTGGCGATTTCCACCAGCTGTTGCTTGCCCACGCCGATGTCGGTGATCAGCGTGGCGGGGGACTCCTTGAGGCCCACTTTTTTCAGCAAGGCCTGGGTCTTGCTGTGCGCCTCCATCCAGTCGATCACGCCGCGCTGCGCGGTCTCGTTGCCGAGGAAGATGTTCTCGGCGATGGACAGCAAGGGAACCAGCGCCAGCTCCTGGTGGATGATGATGACGCCCATCTGCTCGCTGTCGTGGATGCCGAGAAAGCGGCGCTCCTGACCTTCATAGACGATGTCGCCGCTGTAGGAGCCGTGCGGGTACACCCCGGAGAGCACCTTCATGAGTGTCGATTTTCCGGCACCGTTTTCACCGACGATCGCGTGGATTTCGCCCGCGCGCACGCGCAGGTTGACTTTGTCCAGCGCGACAACCCCGGGAAAGGTTTTGCGGATGTCGCGCATCTCGAGAATCGTTTCCAATGCCTGTCCTTAGATGCAAAGGTGATTGCCACCTTTTATCGCCGGCAGTCCCCGCGCCTTGCGGCGCGGGGACTGCCCGGTTCAACGCGTGCTGCTCATGCAGTCGCGTATTACTTGATCTGCGATTCCTTGTAGTAACCGCTGCCAATCAGGATTTTTTCCCAGTTGGAGGCATCGACGGCAACCGGCTTGAGCAGATAGGCGGGCACCACTTTCACGCCGTTGTTGTAGGTCTTGGTGTCGTTGATCTCGGGCTGTTTGCCGGACAGCATGGCGTCCACCATGTTGGCGGTGACCTTGGCCAGCTCACGCGTGTCCTTGAAGATGGTCGAGTACTGCTCGCCCTTCAGGATGGACTTGACCGAGGCGATTTCCGCGTCCTGGCCGCTCACCACCGGGCAGGGTTGCTGCGCGGTGCAGTAGCCCACACCTTTGAGGGAAGACAGGATGCCGATGGACAGGCCGTCATACGGCGACAGCACGGCGTGGACCTTGTCCTTGCCGTAGTAGGCCGACAGCAGGTTGTCCATGCGCGCCTGCGCCACCGCGCCGTCCCAGCGCAGGGTGCCGACCTTGTTCATGCCCATCTGCTTGCTGCGCACCACCAGCTTGCCGCTGTCGATGTAGGGCTTGAGCACGCTCATGGCGCCGTCATAGAAGAAGAAAGCATTATTGTCGTCGGGCGAACCACCAAAAAGTTCAATGTTGAAGGGGCCCTTGCCTTGCTTGAGGCCCAGCTTGTCGACGATGGTCGTGGCCTGCAGCACGCCGACCTGGAAGTTGTCGAAGGTGGCGTAGTAGTCCACATTCTTCGAGCCCTTGATCAGGCGGTCGTAGGCAATGACCTTGATGCCTTTGTCGGCCGCGTTTTGCAGGGCCTTGGACAAAGTGGTGCCGTCGATGGAAGCGATCACCAGGACCTTCACGCCCTTGGTGATCATGTTTTCGATCTGGGCCAGCTGGTTCGGAATGTCGTCTTCGGCGTATTGCAGATCGGTCTTGTAGCCGCGCTCCTTGAGCACCTTGACCATGTTGTCGCCGTCGGCGATCCAGCGGGCGGAGGACTTCGTCGGCATCGAGATGCCGATGCTGCCCTTGTCCTGCGCATGCGCGAGCGGTGCGATACCGAAGGCGCCCATGACGAGGCCGGCCAGCAAAGTCTTCAGAAAATTACGCTTCATGAAATTGTCTCCTTGAGTGTTGTGAATGATTTTTCAGTTTCGAGTATCAACGCGCCATTACAGGCAGCAGCTCAGTATTTACGCTTGGGAAATTCCTTGGCCGCCACTTCCATCGGAAAAATCCCTTCTTCGGTAACGATTCGTTTCTGAACTTGCTTGCCTGCCTTGATGTCCTTGACCGCAGCCATCAGCTGGGGGCCCAGCAAGGGGCTGCATTCCACGGAAACGTTGAGCTTGCCTGCCATCATGGCTTCGAAGGCTCCCTTCACGGCATCGATCGAGATGATGGTGATGTCCTTGGCCGGCTTCAGCCCCGCCTCTTCAATCGCCTGGATCGCGCCAATGGCCATGTCGTCGTTGTGCGCAAAGAGCACATTGATCTTCTTGCCTTCGGCCTTGAGGAAAGCCTCCATCACTTCCTTGCCCTTGGCCCGCGTGAAATCACCGGTTTGCGAACGGATGATCTTGAACTTCGGGTCGGCCTTGATGATTTCCTCAAAGCCTTTTTTGCGGTCAATGGCCGGCGCGGAACCCACGGTTCCCTGCAGCTCGACGATGTTGACCTGGCCGCTCGTGCCCTTCATGTTTTCGACCAGCCAGCGCCCTGCCTTGCGACCTTCCTCCACGAAGTCCGAGCCCATGAAGGAGACATACAAGGAGGTGTCCTTGACGTTGACCGAGCGGTCGGTGAGCACCACCGGAATCTTCGCGGCCTTGGCCTCGCGCAGCACGGTCTCCCAGCCCGACTCCACCACGGGCGAGAACGCGATCACGTCCACTTTTTGCGCAATGAAGGAGCGGATCGCCTTGATCTGGTTCTCCTGCTTTTGCTGCGCATCCGAGAACTTGAGCTCGATGCCCGCGTCCTTGGCGGCCGATTTGATGGACTCGGTATTGGCGGTGCGCCATTCGCTTTCCGCACCGACCTGGCTAAAGCCAAGCACGATGGGTTTCTGCGCCTGTGCCGAAACCGGCAGAAGGCCTGCAAAGGGGGCGCAAGCGAGTGCGACCGCGAGTGCGCGACGATGGATCTTCATGTTTTTGTCTCCTTGGTTGAAATACAAACTAACAACTCTCTCGTGATCTTCAGCGGCCCGGACCGTCAAGCCAGCACATAGCCGGTCTTGACCGTGGTGTAAAACTCGGCGGCGTAGCGGCCTTGCTCGCGCGGGCCGTAACTCGATCCCTTGCGCCCGCCAAAGGGCACATGAAAGTCGACGCCGGCGGTGGGCAGGTTCACCATGGTCATGCCGACTTCGGCATGCCGCTTGAAGTGCATGGCGTGCTTGAGCGACGTTGTGCAGATGCCCGCGCAAAGGCCGAAGGGCGTATCGTTGGCCAGGGCCAGCGCGTGCTCAAAGTCATCGGCCTGCAGCACGCAGGCCACGGGGCCAAATATTTCTTCGCGTGCGATGCGGTGTTCCGGCTTGGCCAGGAACAGCGCGGGGTTCATGTAATGCCCGGGGGTCGGGCGTTCCAGCAGCTCACCGCCCCACACATGCTCGGCGCCTTCATTGCGCCCGATTTCCAGGTAGGACTGGTTCAGTTCAAGCTGGCCGCGGTCCACCACCGGGCCCATCTCGATGCCCCGCTCCAGCGCGTGGCCCACCTTGAGCGCCGCAATCTGGTGGCGCAGCCGGGCCACAAATGCGTCGTGAACGGACGCCTCCACAATGAGCCGGCTTGAGGCGGTGCAGCGCTGGCCCGTGGAAAAGTACGAGCCCTGAACCGCGCACTCGACGGCCCGGTCCAGGTCGGCGTCGGCCAGCACGATCAGCGGATTCTTGCCGCCCATTTCAAGCTGGACCTTGGCGCGGCGCGCGGAGGCCGACTGCAGAATGCGTTCGCCGGTGGCTACCGATCCCGTAAAGCTCAGCGCATTGACCAGCGGGTGGTCGACCAGCGTCTGCCCGACCTCCCGGCCACTGCCCATGACCAGGTTGAACACGCCCGCGGGCAGGCCGCAGCGGCTGATGATCTCGGCCAGCGCCCAGCCGCAGGTGGGCACCAACTCGGCGGGCTTGAAGACCACGGTGTTGCCGTAGGCCAGGGCCGGTGCGATTTTCCAGGCCGGGATGGCCAGCGGGAAATTCCAGGGGGCAATGATGCCGACCACGCCGACGGGTTCGCGCGTCACGTCGACCTGGATGCCGGGCCGCACCGATGCGATAGTCTCGCCCTGCACACGCAGCGCTTCTCCCGCGAAAAACTTGAAGATCTGACCGGCCCGCGCCGCTTCGCCCACGCCCTCGGGCAGGGTCTTTCCCTCTTCGCGCGACAGCAGCATGCCGAGCTCATCCTTGCGCGCCAGGATTTCGCTGCCGATCTGGTCGAGCACGTCGGCCCTGCGCTGCGGGGTGCTGTGGCTCCAGTGCGGCAGGGCTTCAGAGGCAGCGCGGATGGCCACTTCGGTCTGGTTGCGGTCTGCGCGCGCGTACTCGCTCACCACCTCCCGGGTATCGGAAGGATTGGTACTGATGCCGGTGGTGGTGCCGGTTTCCCAGCGTCCGTTGATGTAATGCCGGGCGGTTTGCTGCAGTTCGCCGAGTTTCATGAAAGCCCCGTAAGCCTTGTTTTGGTCACGGCGCAGTCTAGGGTTGATTTTGATATCAATCCAATCGTTTTTTTGACAAAATGCATATCGTTCTACGCATTCTGGAAAACCCGATGAGCACTTATAACCACTGGTTCATGCGCGCGCGGCTCAAAACCCGCCAATTGTTGTTACTTGTCGCGCTCGCTGAAGAGGGCAACATCCACCGCGCGGCGCAGGTGCTCAGCATGACGCAGCCGGCCGCGTCCAAACTGCTCAAGGATCTCGAAGATGTGCTGGAAGTCCCGCTGTTCGAGCGCCTCCCGCGCGGAATGCGGCCGACCTGGTACGGCGAAACCATGATCCGACATGCGCGCATGGCGCTGGCCAGCCTGAACCAGGCGCATGACGAACTCGCCGCGCTCAAGACCGGGCACTTCGGCCAGGTCGGCGTGGGCGCCATCACCTCGCCGGGGCTGGCCTTGCTGCCGTCGGCCGTCGCCGTGGTCAAGCAGGAGCACCCCAGCCTGCGCATCTCCCTGGACATCGAAACCAGCCCGGTGCTGCTGGAGCGGCTGGAGCAGGGCAGGCTCGACATCCTCGTGGCGCGCCTTTTCGCCGAGCACGACAAGACGAATTTGCGCTACGAGCCCCTGGTCGAGGAGCCGGTGTGCGCCATGGCCAGGCCGGGGCATCCGCTGCTGGGCGTGTCGGGCCTGACCCTGCGCGACGTGGTGGGGGCGGCCTGGATCGTGCCGCCCGCGGGCAGCGTGCTGCGCCACCGCTTCGAGCTGATGTTCCAGGAGGACGGGCTCGCGCCGCCGATCAATGTGGTGGAGTCCTCAGCGCTTCTTTTCATCACGCGCATGCTGCAGCAAAGCGACATGGTGGCCGTGGTCGCGGCCGATGTGGCGCGGTACTACGCCGCGCACGGCATTGTCTCGATCGTGCCGCTGGACATGCCCTGCCATATGGACGCCTTCGGCATCATCACCCGCACCGACCGGCTGCCTTCACCCGCCGCCAAGGTCATGATGAAGGCGCTGAAGGCGGCGAGCCTGACGCTGTATGGGCGAAGACTGGAAGCAGACTAAAAGAATCGCGCGGCCCAGGCCAGGGACACCGCGGAACCGGCTTTGGCCTGTCCTGAGCCTGTCGAAGGGCCGGGCCGCCAGTGTGCCTTGCAGGCCRCATCAGCGTCAGCGTCGCTGATTCTGCGTACCGTCTAAGGCGCCCCGGGGGAGGGTGTTAAACCCAGCCGGCATCCACCTTGAACTCCTGCGCGGTGCACATGGCGGCGTCATCGGAGGCCAGGAACAGCACCATGCGCGCGATGTCGTGGGGCAGCAGCTTGTCGGGCAGGCACTGGTTGCGCTGCAGCTCCTTCTCGCCTTCGGCATCGAGCCAGAGCTTGATCTGCCGCTCGGTCATGACCCACCCCGGCGACACGGTGTTGATACGGATGCGGTCCCGGCCCAGTGTTTTGGCGAGCCCGCGGGTCAGGCCGTTCACCGAAGACTTGGCGATGGCATAACAGGGGTAGCCGACGCCCTTGCCCTGCCAGCCCGTGGAGCCCAGGTTGATGATGGAGCCGGCGCCCAGCCGCTGCATGCCCGGCACCACCGACTGGATCGCGAAGAAGGCGGGCCGCTCATTGATCGCCATGCGGTCGTCATAGTAATCAGGCGTGACGGACTCCAGGCTGTGGCGGTCGTCGCTGGCGACGTTGTTGACCAGCACCGAGAAATCGCCCACGGCTGCTGCTGCGTCAGTGATCGCCGACTGCAGCGCGGCCACGTCCCGTACATCGCAGGCGCGCCACCATGGGCGGGTGTGCCCCGCGTCCGCGAGCTGCTGCGCAAGCGCTTCGCTGGCTTCCTGTGCGACGTCGATGAAAGCAACGCGCGCACCCTGCTGCGCAAAGGCCGTCACGATGGCGGCGCCTATGCCGCTGCCCCCGCCGGTCACGAAAACCGGTCGTTTGTTAAGGCTGGGAAAGAGGGAGAGGGTGTCGTTGGCAGGGGCGGCGCGCAAGGGAGCAGGGCTGGAAATGTTTGACATTGCAATATGTGTATCTATGAATATGAAAATAATGATTTTTCAGTATTACTATGCATTGCTATCATGCACCGCGTCAAGAGGCCGCGGGTTACCAAACCGGTACCAGGGGCATTTGACACCCAAATACGGAGACACGATTGACATCGATTCTGGACACGCCGGCAGCCCCGCCGGTGCATGGCGCGGTGGATTGCATTCATCCGGCCGAGGCCTTGCTGGGTGAAGGCGCCCTGTGGTCACCGGGCGGCCAGTGCCTGTATTGGGTGGACATTCTTGCGCGCCGGCTGCACCGCTTCCGCCCGGCCACCGGCGGGCGCGACAGCTGGTCTTTTGGCGAGGAGATTTCCGCGCTGGCCGAACGCGCGGACGCGCCCGGCCTGATCGTCACCTTGCGGCGCGGCTTCGCGCTGTTTGATCCGGACTCGGACACGGAGCCGCATTACCTGCACCAGCCTGAGCCCGGCTTGCCGGGCAACCGCTTCAACGACGGCAAGTGCGATGCCCAGGGTCGCTTTTGGGCGGGGACGATGGACTTCGACTGCGTGGCGCCCACCGGCGCCCTGTACCGCTATGACCCCGACGGCCGCTGCTCGCGCCATGACCAGGGTTTTGCCGTGACCAACGGCCCCACCTGGTCGGCCGACGAAAGCACCCTGTATTTCAACGACACGGTGAACGGCCGCGTCCATGCCTATGACTTCGATGCCGAAGCCGGCACCTTGTTCAACAAACGGCTCTGGCTGGCCTTTGCACCGGGCGACGGCGTGCCCGACGGCATGACCACGGACGCCGCCGGGCGCCTGTGGATTGCCCACTGGGGCGGCGGCTGCGTCAGCTGCCACGACCCGGTCACGGCGCGTGAGCTCTGCCGCGTGGCCATACCGGCGAGCCAGGTGACCAACTGCGCTTTTGGCGGGCCGGACATGCGCACGCTGTTTGTGACCAGCGCGCGCATCGGCCTCACGCCCGAACAACTCGCCGCCGAACCGCTGGCTGGCGGCCTCTTCGCGGTGGCCATGGGCAGCCCCGGCAGGCCTGCGGGCCTGTTCGGCGGCTGAGGCCGCGCACAAAAACATCATTGACCTGACTTCACCGTGAAAGACCTCCATCCATGACCGACTCCGCGCATCCCGTTGCCTGGCTGCGCCACGCCGGCCAGCGCCTGGGCTTGTTGCCTTCGCTGGGCGGCAGCGTCGCCGCCTGGCAGCTTGACCGGCCGCAAGGTCCGCTGGACCTCTGGCGTCCCTGGGATGGCAAAACCGAAGACCTTTACCAGACCGCATCGTTCGCCATGGTGCCGTGGTCCAACCGCATCAGCGGCCGCGGTTTCACGCATGACGGCCAGTTTTATGGGATGCGGCCCAACCGCAAAGGCGAGCCCTATCCCATTCATGGCGACGGCTGGCTGCAACCCTGGGAGCTTTCGCAGCCGGCTGAGGACACACTGGTGATGACGCTGGTGTCCTACGGCTTCGACGGCAATCCCTATGACTACGAGGCCGTGCAAACCTTCCGGCTGGTGGACGGCGGGCTGGACCAGAAGGTGCAGGTGCGGCACCTGGGCGTCACGCCGCGGCCCTATGGGCTGGGCGTGCATCCCTGGTTTCCGCGCACCGCGCAAACGCGGATTACCGCACCGGTGCAAGGCGTCTGGCTCTGCGGCGACGACCCGCTGCCGACGGCGCACACCAGCGACTTCCCGGCGGGCTGGAACCTGAATGAGGGCGCGCCGGCCAACGGGCCGCTGATCGACAACGGTTACACCGGCTGGGGCGGCACAGCCAGCATCGCCTGGCCGGAGCTGGGCCTGCAAGTCACGGCCAGCATGCCGGACTTTGAAAAGGACGGCGGCGCGGCGCAGCACTTTTGCCTGGTCTACCGGCCGCCGCAGGGAGCGGCCTTTTGCTTTGAGCCCATCACCCAGCCCATCGATGCCTTCCACCTTCCGGGCCAGCCCGGCCTGCGCGTGCTGGGGCCCGGGGAGCGGTTTTCGCTCAAGATCCAGTGGCGCGTCGAAAGCCTGGGCTGAGATGCGGCTAAACCTGGCCGGTCAAGCGGCGGGCGGCTTCAAGCACCAGCTTCACCTGGCGTTCGTTGTAACGGTTGCTGGGCATGGTCAAGGTCACGGCGCCCGCCAGCGCACCGTCGGCTGCGAACACCGGCGCTGAAATGCCGGCGACCTCGGCCAGCCGGTCACCGACGGCTGTGTAGTAGCCTTGCTCCCGGATCCTGGCGTAAAGCTGCTGGTCTTTTCGTACCCCGGCCCTTGCCTTGTCGGCGCCGAACGCAATCAAGACGCGAGCGCCGGTGCCGCGGTCGGCCGGCAACACGTCGCCGGCCTTGATGTGGTCGCGAATCGGGTGCGGGGAATCTACCCGGTACAGGCACAGGCGGGCCTCGCCCTGGCGCACATGGTAGGCGGCGCTTTCGCCGGTGGCCGCCACCAGTTCGCGCAGTACCGGCAGCACCACGCGTTCGAGTGAAAACGACGCGGCGTAAACGCCGTGCAGGCGCGCCACTTCGGCGCCCAGGGCGTAACGGCCGTCGACGAGCTTTTGCACCAATCGCGCGTGTTCGAGCGAAGCCAGCAGCCGCAGCACCGTACTCTTGTAGAGCTGCGTGCGGCCGGAAAGCTCCGCCAGGCTGAGTGAAACATCGCCCGCGCGGAACGCCGACAGCAGGGTCAGGGCGCGGTCAACGGCGGCGGCGCCGCCGGGTGCGGCGTGGCTGTCGGCAAGGGATTCGACCTGGGCTTTTCGGGGCATGGATCACCTTTCAAGGCCCGCGCGCCGCCCGGACTTGACAAGCCGGCGCATAAAGCGGACCATTTCATAAGAAAGAACTGTATTCTATCTTACAGAACATCAAGCATGCCCGCAAGTTCCTTTTCCCGCACAGCCCCGGAGGTGCTGGTCAGCGAAGTCGGCCCGCGCGACGGCCTGCAGTCGGTCAAGGCCGTCATGCCGACGGCCGCCAAGCTGCGCTGGATCACCGCTCTTTACGACGCCGGCCTGCGCGAAATCGAAGTCGCCTCGTTTGTACCCGCCAGGCTGCTGCCGCAGATGGCCGACGCGGCCGAGGTGGTGCGGCATGCGCTGACCCTGCCGGGCCTGACCGTCATGGCGCTGGTGCCCAATTTTCGCGGCGCGCAGGCGGCCCTTGCGGCCGGCGTGCACAAGCTGACTCTGCCGGTATCGGCCAGCGCCGCGCACTCGCTGGCCAATGTGCGCAAAACGCGCGAAGAAATGGTCGAGGAAGTGCGGGCCGTCGCGGCCTTACGGCGTGACACCGCACCGCATGTGAAAGTCGAGGCCGGCATTTCCACCGCCTTCGGCTGCACCTTGCAGGGAGAGGTCGCCGAGGACGACGTCATTCGCCTTGCCGCGCAGTGCATAGCGGCAGGCGCCGACGAATCCGGCCTGTCGGACACCACCGGCTACGCCAACCCGGCGCAGGTCAGGCGCCTCTTTCGCCGGCTGCGCGCAGAAATCGGCGAGCATGCCGGCGCGGCGCATATGCACAACACGCGCGGCCTGGGCCTGGCCAATTGCCTGGCGGCCTACGAAGAGGGCGTGCGCACCTTCGATGCCTCGCTGGGCGGCCTGGGCGGCTGCCCTTATGCGCCGGGCGCGTCGGGCAATGTGGTCACCGAAGACCTGGTCTTCATGTTCGAGGCCATGGGTGTTTCGACCGGCGTCGATATCAGCAGGCTGATCGCGGCGCGGGAACCCCTGAGGGCCGGGCTGCCGGGCGAATTGATTTACGGCATGACGCCCGAGGCGGGCCTGCCCAAGGGCTTTGTGCAAAAGGGTTACGTTCAGGGAGATGCCCGTGCCTGAAACCAGCACACCATTGAACGAGCCTGCAAAGGCCCTGCCCTATGCCGGCCTGCGCGTCGTCGAATTCACCCACATGGTCATGGGCCCGACCTGCGGCATGCTGCTGGCCGACCTGGGCGCCGAAGTCATCAAGGTCGAGCCGATCGCCGGGGACAACACCCGCAAGCTGCTGGGTTCGGGCGCGGGCTTTTTCCCCATGTTCAACCGCAACAAAAAAAGCATTGCGGTCGACCTGCAGACTGCCGAAGGGCGGGAGCTGGTGCTCAAGCTGGTCGCCACGGCCGACATCGTCAGCGAGAACTTCAAGCCCGGCACCATGAAGAAGCTGGGCCTGGACTACGCCAGCCTCTCGCAACTCAACGAGCGGCTGATCTACGTGAGCCACAAGGGTTTCCTGCCCGGCCCCTACGACCACCGCACGGCGCTCGATGAGGTGGTGCAGATGATGGGCGGCCTGGCCTATATGACGGGCCGCGCGGGCGACCCGCTGCGCGCGGGCAGCAGCGTCAACGACATCATGGGCGGCATGTTCGGCGCGATAGGCGCCATGGCGGCGCTGGCCGCGCGCGAGAAAACCGGCAAGGGCCAGGAAGTGCAGGCCGCGCTGTTCGAGAACAATGTCTTCCTGGTGGCCCAGCACATGATGCAGTTCGCCGTGACCGGCCAGCCCGCCGCGCCCATGCCCAGCCGTATCTCGGCCTGGGCGGTCTACGACGTGTTCACGGTCAAGGGCGGCGAGCAGGTTTTTCTGGCCGTCGTCAGCGATACGCAGTGGGCCATCTTCTGCGAGGCCTTCGGCCTGCTGGAGCTGCGCGCCGACCCGCGCCTGCAAAGCAACAACGACCGCGTGCGCGCGCGCGACTGGCTCATGCCCCTGCTGCGCTCGCGCCTGGCGGAGCACAGCGCCGCCGAACTGGCCGCGGTGTTTGAGCAACACGCGCTGCCCTTTGCGCCCATCACCCGGCCGCAAGACCTGTTTGACGATCCTCACCTGAAAGCCACCGGCGGGCTGGCCCCCATCACGCTCACCGACGGCGAGCGCGCGGGGCAGGCGACTTCCACCGTGCTGCTGCCGCTCACGCTGGGTGGCGAACGGCCCGGCGTGCGCATGAACCCGCCGCGGCTGGGCGAGCACACGCGGGAGCTGCTGGAGGAACTCGGTTATTCGGGCGAAGCCATCACGGCCCTGCAGGCCGGCGGCATCACGCGATAAGCCTTTCAATCACGGCAATCCCTGTCTTGTATTCGCGCCACACGTCAAAGCAGGCGGTGGAATAAGCGGAGATTCTCTGTCGATTACTGACATTCGTGCGCATAATGATTGGGCATGGACAAACTCAAGCAGCTGGAATCCTTTGTCTCGGTGGTGGCGCGCGGCAGCCTGACAGCGGCCGCCAAGTCCGAGGGCGTCGCACCCGCCATCATGGGACGTCGCCTCGATGCGCTGGAAGAGCGGCTGGGCGTGAAGCTGCTGGTGCGCACCACGCGGCGCATCGCGCTCACGCATGAGGGCAGCGCCTTTCTGGAAGACTGCCAGCGCCTGCTGGCCGATCTGGCCAATGCGGAGGCCAGCGTTTCGGCAGGCGGCGTCAAGGCCAGCGGCCATTTGCGCATCACCGCGCCGGCGGGTTTCGGGCGGCGCCACGTCGCGCCGCTGGTGACCCGCTTTCGCGAGCAGCATGCCGACGTCACCATTTCACTGAACCTCAGCGACCGCGTGGTGGACCTGGCGGGCGAAGGCTTTGACTGTGCGGTGCGCGTCGGCGACCTGCCCGACTCCTCACTGGTCAGCGTGCGCATGGCCGACAACCGGCGCCTTTGCGTGGCCACGCCGCGCTACCTCAAAACCCACGGCACGCCGCAGCACCCCAGTGAGCTGGCACGCTTTGACTGCCTCACGCTGTCCAGCGATGCGTCGCAGACGCGGGGCTGGGCCTTCCAGGTGGGCGGCGAGCTGATCCACCTCAAGCCGGGCGGGCCGCTCGATTGCTCCGACGGCCAGGTCCTGCACGACTGGTGCCTGGCCGGCTGCGGCATCGCCTGGCGCAGCACCTGGGAGGTTGAATCAGAAATCGCCGCCGGCCGGCTCACGGCGGTGCTGGAAGACTTTGCCGCGCCGCCCAACGGCATTTACGCGGTGTTCCCGCAGCGCAAGCATCTGCCGCTGCGGGTGCGGCTATGGGTAGACTTCCTGAAGCACCACTACAGCCAGCCCGAGTTCTGGCGCACCCCGGCGGCCCCTGCCGCCACCAAAGCCTGAGCCCTTCACCCAAACCGAGACTGAAAAGGATCTTGCAATGACCCTCGAATCCCTGCTGGCCTATGCGCACCTGCTGGCGATATTCACCATGGTGGTTTTTCTTGCGAGCGAGGCGGCGCTGTGCCGTGTCGAATGGCTGAATGCCGCCGTGGTCGAACGGCTGGGCAAGGTGGACATGGTGTACGGCATCGCCGCCGGGATGGTCTTGCTGACCGGCCTGGCGCGCGTGTTCCTGGGCGTCAAGGGCGCTGCCTGGTATGCGCACAACCCCCTGCTTTATTTAAAGCTGGCCATGTTCCTGGTGATAGGCCTGATCTCCATCAAGCCGACCCTGATGTTTGTGCGCTGGCGGCGCGCGCTGCGCGCAGACGGCACGCTGCCCGATGCGGCCGAAGTCAAAAAAGCACGCCGGTTGGTGATGGTGCAGGCGCACATCTTTCCGTTTATTCCGCTGGCGGCCGTTTTCCTGGCGCGGGGGTTTGGCTAATTAAAGAAGACCGCGAACCAGCCAGAAGGCCGTCACCCACATCATCAGCGCCACCAGCAAGTCCATGGTGCGCCACACGGCCGGTGAATTGAGCCTGCGCCCCACGCACCACAGCGCCACACCCAGGCCCGTGAACCACAGCAACGAGCCGGTGATGGCGCCCAGGCCGAACACCGCGTTGTCGGGCTGAGCATAGGCCAGCGAGGCCGTGCCTATCACCACCGCCGTATCCAGCCACGCGTGAGGATTAAGCCAGGACAGCGCCAGCGCCAGGCCTATGGCCTTTCGGCGCGAAATGGCCTCGGCGGCAAGGGGTGCACCATCGGCCGCTTGCGGCGCCGGCTGCAAAAACCGCCGCATCGCCTGCGCGCCATAGACCACCAGCACCAGCGCGCCCGCGCCCGTCATCGCGCCCAGCAGCTTGTCGGACAGGCCGCCCAACTGCGCCAGCCCCATCACCCCCAGGGCGATCAGCGCCACGTCGGTCAGTACGCAGACGGCGACCGTGAGCCACAGGTGCTGGCGCAGCAGGCCCATGCGTATCACGTGGGCATTTTGCGGGCCTATGGCCATGATCAGCGAGAGGCTCAGGACCATGCCGGTCAGGAAGGCGGGGGCGGCAAGGGGATTCATGGGTGTTTGGTGTTTGCTCGACGTTCAAGGGGTTCCATATCTCTGTACGCAGTGTCGGGCAAAGCCCATAATGCTTAAACCAAATTAACTAAAACTCATATTCATCAATTAATAATTGACTCACGCAAGCCATGCTCGACGCCCGACAACTTGATGCCCTGGCCGCCGTGATTGAGCACGGCAGCTTTGGCGATGCCGCCAAAGCCTTGAGCCTGACGCTGGCCGCTGTCTCCCTGCGCATCAAGTCGCTGGAAGGCGAGTTGGGCCAGCGCCTGCTGGTGCGAGGCAAGCAGGTGCGCGCCACGCCGGCCGGCCAGGCCCTGCTGGGCCATGTGCGGCAGTTGCGCCTGATGGAATCGGATTTGCTGGCGGGCCTGCAGGGCGACGGCAAGAGCGGGCGCCTGCAAAGCCTCAGCGTGGCGGTGAATGCCGACTCCCTGAGCAGCTGGTTTTTACCGGGCGTTGCGCCGGTGCTGCAGGCCCACGGCTTGCTGCTGGACGTGGTGGTGGACGACCAGGACCACACCCACGACGCGCTCAAAAGCGGCGACGTCACCGGCTGCGTGACCACCCTGGCCCAGGCCATGCGCGGCTGCGTGGCCGAGCCGCTGGGCGTGATGCGCTACCGCTGCATGGCCTCGCCGGCGCTGCTTGAGAAATGGAACGAGCCTGCGGCGGGCGGCAAGGCGGCGGGCCCGAGTCGCCTGGCCCATCGCCTGCTGGCCAGCCCGGCCGTGATCTTCAACCGCAAGGATGCGCTGCAGGACACCTTCCTGGCCCAGCATTTCAAGTTGAAGGATGCGCTCTACCCTCGCCACTTCGTGCCGGCCGTCGATGCCTTCGAATTCGCGCTGGAGCTCGGAATGGGCTGGGGCATGGTGCCCGATATCCTGCTGGCGGCGCGCGCGCACCGCCCGCCCCTGCAGGAGGTGTTACAGGGTTGCGCGGTTGACGTGCGGCTTTATTGGCAGCACTGGACGCGCGAACCGCTCGCGGCGCAGCGGCTCACCCAGGCCGTCAAACAGGCGGCCAGAGAGCGCTTGCTGCAGGACTAGGGCGGCGATGCCGCCCCTGGCCGCTTACTTCTTGGCCGAAGCTGCCGCAGCCGGCTTGGCGGCAGCGGGCGYAGCGGCGGCGGCGGGGGCCGAGGCCTTCTTCTCGTCGGCCATGCATTTCTTGATATGCGAGTTTTTGGCGGCGCCGGCAAGCTTCTTGTCGGCGGCGGATTTCTCGCAGGCGGGGCTGGGCGCGGCGGCGGCGTCGCGGATGCACTTCTTCTCGAAGCTGGCCTTGGCGGCGCCCGCCAGTTTTTTCTCGGCGGACTTGGCCGCGCAGTCGGCTTCGGCGCCCGCCGCATGGGCTGTGGCCGACAAGCCCATGGACATGGCAAAGGTCATAGCGACCAGGGTCAATAGTTTTTTCATAGATGCATCCCAGATGTAAACGCGGGAAACCGGAATCGAATTCCCCGTGGAATTCAAACACAGAAGGCCGGGCTTGGCTACGCCAAATTCGACGGCCGGGCATTCGCGCCCCCCGGACGGTGCATGGCTTAACCGTAAAATCAGCCCATGCTCTCGATTAAAAAAGACCTGCTCGTGGCCCTGGCTGCGGGCCTGGAAGAACTTTCCCCCGGCGCGGGCGACAAAGCCGCGTTTGAATCCCCCAAGGTCGCGGCCCACGGCGACTTCGCCTGCACGGCCGCCATGCAGCTGGGCAAGCCGCTCAAGCTCAACCCGCGCCAGCTGGCCGAAAACCTGCGCGCCATCTTGCTCAAGGCCCCGGCCTTCGAACGCTGGGTCGAAGCCATCGAGATCGCCGGCCCCGGCTTTATCAACATCCGCCTCAAGCCCGCCGCCAAGCAGGAAACCGTGCGCGAGGTGCTGCAGGCCGGCACCACCTACGGCACGCAAGCTGCGGGTAGCGGGCAGCGCATGATTGTCGAATTCGTCTCCGCCAACCCGACCGGGCCGCTACACGTGGGTCATGGCCGTCAGGCCGCCTTGGGAGACGCGATCTGCAACCTGTTCGCCACCCAGGGCGCACAGGTGTGGCGCGAGTTTTATTACAACGACGCGGGCGTGCAGATCCAGACCCTGGCCGCCAGCACGCAGGCGCGCGCCAAGGGCATCAAGCCCGGCGACGCCGCCTGGCCCGAATCGGCCTACAACGGCGACTACATCGCCGACATCGCGGCTGACTTCCTGGCGAAAAAGACGGTCAGTGCGGACGACCGCGAGTTCACCGCTTCGGGCGATGTGGAAGACATGGACTCGATACGCCAGTTTGCCGTGGCCTACCTGCGCCACGAGCAGGACCTGGACCTCAAAGCCTTCTCGGTGAAGTTCGACAACTATTACCTTGAGTCCAGCCTGTACAGCTCGGGCCGCGTCGACGCCACGGTGGCGAAACTGAAAGGCGCCGGCAAGACCTACGAGCAGGACGGCGCGCTGTGGCTGAAGTCGACCGATTACGGCGACGACAAAGACCGCGTGATGAAAAAGAGCGACGGCAGCTACACCTACTTCGTGCCCGACGTCGCCTACCACCTGGCCAAGTGGGAGCGCGGCTTCGGCAAGGCGATCAACATCCAGGGCATGGACCACCACGGCACCATCGCCCGCGTGCGCGCCGGGCTGCAGGCCGCCGGCGAGGGCATTCCCCAGGGCTACCCCGACTACGTGCTGCACACCATGGTGCGCGTCATGCGCAACGGCGAGGAGGTCAAGATCTCCAAGCGCGCCGGCAGCTACGTCACGCTGCGCGACCTGATCGAGTGGACCAGCGCCGACGCCGTGCGTTTCTTTTTGCTCAGCCGCAAGCCCGACACCGAATTCCTGTTCGATATTGACCTCGCGCTGGCACAGAGCAACGACAACCCCGTGTACTACGTGCAGATGGCGCACGCGCGCATCTGCTCCATCCTCACCATCTGGGCCAGCCAGGGCGGCGACGAAGCCAGCCTGAAGACCGCCGACCTGTCGGCGCTGGACAGCCCGCAGGCCCAGGCGCTGATGCTGCTGCTGGCCAAATACCCCGAGATGCTGGCCAACGCGGCGGCCGGCCTGGCGCCGCACGACGTCGCGTTTTACCTGCGCGAGCTGGCCGCGAGCTATCACAGCTATTACGATGCCGAGCGCATCCTGGTCGATGACGAGGCCGTCAAGCGCGCCCGCCTGGCCCTGGTCGCGGCGACCGCGCAGGTGTTGCACAATGGCCTGGYGGTGCTGGGCGTGAGCGCCCCGCGCAAGATGTAAGCACACACCGGTAACACCCGGATTTTCAGGACAAGGCAATGAACGTGGGCAAGGGAATGAATACACAACGAGGCGGGACCCTGCTGGGTCTGGTTATTGGCGCGCTGATCGGCCTGGGCGCCGCGCTCGCCGTGGCGGTCTACATCACCAAGGTGCCCGTGCCTTTCATGAACAAGAGCCAGGCACGCAATCCCGACAGCGACGCTGCGGAAGCCAAGAAGAACAAGGACTGGAATCCCAACGCGCCGCTGGCCGGCAAGAACCAGCCCAAGCCGCCGGCCGCACCGGCAGCCCCTGAACCGAACGGCGTCGCCGTTCCCGACCCCGCCGCGCCCAAGGCCGCCGCTTCCGCGCCCGCCAAAACCGCCGCCGCCAAACCCGCCCCTGCTGCCGACCCGCTGGGCGACTTGGCCAAGGCCAAAGTAGAAGGCCTGTCGTCCAGCCCCAGCGCGGACCCTTTCAGCTATTTCATCCAGGCCGGCGCCTTCCGCACGCCTGAAGACGCCGAACAGCAGCGCGCCAAGCTGTTGCTGCTGGGCATGCAGGCCAAGGTCAGCGAGCGTGAACAAGCCGGCCGCACCGTATACCGTGTGCGCCTTGGACCCTTCGACAAAAAGGAAGACGCCGACAAAGCCAAAGAGCGGCTGGACAACAACTCCATCGAAACGGCGCTGGTCCGTGTGCAGCGCTGAGCATTGAGGCGATAAGCTGAACTTTTAACGGCGCGGGTGTACAAACCCCTGTGCCCCGCACCATGAGGCCGCCGTCCGCAGGGACGGCCCACCCAACATTTCCGTCATACCAGGAGAAGAATCTGATGCAACGCCGTGAGTTTTCGTTTTCAGCCGCTTCGGCAGCCGTCGCCAGCCTCGGTGGCATCGCCGCCCTGCCCACGCTGGCGCAAGCCCAGGCCAGGGCCTTCAAGGACGGCGCCGATTACGTGTCGCTGGACAAGCCCGCGCCCACCGAAGTGCCCGCCGGCCAGGTCGAGGTGGTGGAGTTCTTCTGGTACAGCTGCCCGCATTGCAATGCCTTTGAGCCGACGCTTGAAGCCTGGATGAAGCAGGCCCCCAAGGATGTGACCGTGCGGCGCGTACCGGTGGCTTTCCGTCCCGACTTCGAACCCCAGCAACGCCTCTTTTACGTGCTCGAGGCCATGGGCAAGGTCGAGGAACTCCACAAAAAGGTGTTTTACGCCATCCACGTGGAGAAATTCGCGCTCAACACCGCCGACTCCATCGCCACCTGGGCCGAAAAACAGGGCCTGGACAAGGCCAAGTTCGTCGAGATGTACAACTCCTTCACCGTCACCACCAAGGTGCGCAAGGCTACGCAGCTGCAGGACATCTACAAGGTTGACGGTGTGCCCGCGCTGGGCATTGCCGGGCGCTACTACACCTCGGCCACCCTCGCGCAAAGCATGCCCCGCGCGCTGCAGGTCACGGACTACCTGATCGCCCAGTCCCGCACCAAGAAATAAGGTAGCACCCCCGTCCGGACTCACTTCGTGTAGTCCGTTCCCCCCTCAAGGGGGCGGGCGCCCGCGGTCTGGCAAAGCCAGTCCCGCGGCCCCCACTGATAAATACCTCCCGCACCCTCCTGAACTCTTCAACCAGCATGAGCCGCGGAACCGGCCTTGGCCTGTCCTGAGCCTGTCGAAGGGCCGGGCCGCAGGCGGGCGGCCCCCGAGGGGCTGGAGCCCGCGGCTCCAAGCCTGCCTGCGCAGGCTTGGACGGGCGACAGAGGCGAAGCGTCTCGCGAGCCGCGGCCTGCAAGGCCTCGCGACGACACGAAGTGCGAGAGCGTGGGGGCCTTTTTATTCCCGTGCAAGCCATTCCCACAGCTTGCATGGCTACAATGGCCGAACCCAAAGCAGCAAGATTCGTGCCTTATGAAACACCCCCTTTACTCCCTCATCCTGCCGGCCGCTTTGGCGCTGGGGGCGGCGTGTCCGGCCTGGGCCGAAAAAGCCGACCGGGACAAGCCCATGAATGCGGAGGCCGATGCCCTGCGCTATGACGACCTGAAGCAGACCAGCGTGTTCACCGGTAACGTGGTGATCACCAAAGGCACCACCATCGTGCGCGGCGCACAGGTCGACGTCAGCCAGGATCCCGAGGGCTACCAGCAGGCGGTGGCCATCGCGGCGCCCGGCAAGCTGGCCTTCTACCGCAAGAAGCGGGACGGCGTGGACGAATACATCGAAGGCGAAGGCGAGCGCATCGAATACGACAGCCGCGCCGACCTGGTGAAATTCATCAAGCGCGCCGTGGTGCGCCGCTACAACGGCGCCACCCTGGTGGATGAAACCACCGGCTCCGTGATCGTCTACGACAACAACACCGACGTCTTCACCGTGGACGGTGGAAACCGCACCGCCACCAACCCGAGCGGGCGCGTACGCGCCATGCTGTCACCGCGCGCCGCCGCCTCGGCACCCAACGCAGTGCCAGCGGCCCCGCCGGCCGCCCTGCGCCCCAGCACCACGCTGGGCAATGAAAAGAACTAGAAAGAACCTGCACAGATGGATGTGGTGACTGACACTTCGGCGGCCCGGGCCGCAACCCCCAGCCGCCTCGTTGCACAAGGGCTGCAAAAATCCTACGGCAGCCGCAAGGTCGTGCAGGATGTTTCGGTGGCCGTGCAAAAAGGCGAGGTCGTGGGCCTGCTGGGCCCCAACGGCGCCGGCAAGACGACTTCCTTCTACATGATCGTGGGCCTGGTGCGCGCCGATGCGGGGGAGATCTCCATCGACGGCCAGTCGGTCGAGCACATGCCGATCCACTTGCGCGCCCGCCTGGGCCTGAGCTACCTGCCGCAGGAAGCCTCGATTTTCCGCAAGCTCACGGTCGAAGAAAACGTGCGCGCCGTGCTCGAGTTGCAGCTGGGCGCGAATGGCAAACCCCTGGGCCGCGCCGACATCGAATCGCGCCTGGATGCCCTGCTGCAGGACCTGCGCGTGGACCATTTGCGCAATTCGCCGGCACCGGCGCTGTCGGGCGGCGAACGCCGCCGCGTCGAGATCGCGCGCGCCCTGGCGACCCAGCCGCGCTTCATCCTGCTTGACGAGCCCTTTGCCGGCATCGACCCCATCGCCGTGATCGAAATCCAGCGCATCATCGGCTTCCTGAAGTCGCGCGGCATCGGCGTGCTGATCACCGACCACAACGTGCGCGAAACGCTGGGCATCTGCGACCACGCCTACATCATCAGCGACGGCCATGTGCTGGCCCAGGGCACGCCGTCCGAGATCGTGAACAACGCCGATGTGCGCCGCGTGTACTTGGGCGAGCACTTCAAGATGTAGAGATGGTTTCCCCCTTGTTGTTCATCGCGCTTAACGTGCGGGCTTCCGAGAGTGCCGTCGCCACATTGACACGCCTGCCATCGTCTTTCAAGCGGGGGCCGTGGAACTGGCTTTGCCAGGCCACAGGCGCCGCCCCCTGTAGGGGGGAGGGTGCTACACGAAGTGAGCATCCAACGGGGGGGAGTCCTTGAAACAAGGCCTCTCGCTCCGCGTCTCGCAGCATCTTGCGCTGACGCCCCAGCTGCAGCAGTCGATACGGCTGCTGCAGCTCTCGACGCTGGAGCTGAGCCAGGAGGTCGAGCAGATGCTCGACGAAAACCCGTTTCTCGAGGTGTCGGACGAAACCGCGGTGCGCGAGGAGTTCGGGCTGGAGCATGTCAACACGCCGGTCAGCCAGGACAGCCGCGAGTTTGAATCGGCTGCGGAATCGACGGCCGGCGGCGGTGCGGAAGACGCAGGTATTTCCACGGCCGCTGAAGCCGAGCCCAGCGCGGAGCCCAAGCTCGAGGAAAGCTGGGAAGGCGACGGCACTGTCGAGACCACGCCCGACGACAGCGAATGGGGCAGTGATGCGCCGGCGCGCAAGAACAACAATGAAGAAAGCGATGCCGAGGCCTCCGACCTGGCGGGCGCCCATGAGTCGCTGCAAGACCATCTGCACCGCCAGTCGCTGGGCCTGCGCCTGTCTGAGGAAGACCGCGCGGCCCTGCATTTCCTGATCGAGTCGCTCAACGATGACGGCTACCTCGAAGACAGCCTGGCCTCGCTCGCGGCCGGCCTCGCCGGCGGCGACCTGGAGCAGGCCGAGGACCTCGAGCAGCGCTTTGCCATGGCGCTCAAGCTGCTGCACCACATGGAGCCGGCCGGCGTGGGTGCGCGCAACCTGGCCGAATGCCTGGGCCTGCAATTGCTCGACTGCAAGGACTGCGAAGAGACCCGCGCCGCCATTGCCGTGTGCAAGCATCCGATGGAACTGCTGGCCAAGCGCGACGTCAAGCGCCTGAGCTACCTGTGCGGCTTCACTGAGGCCGCGATCAAGGGGGCGATCGCGGTGATTGGCAGGCTCGACCCCAAGCCCGGGCGCCGCTTCGTGAACGTGGAGCGCAACCTGGTCGTGCCCGACGTCATCGTCGTGAAGTCGGGCCGTGGCTTCAAGGTCACGCTCAACGGCGACGTGATGCCGCGCCTGCGCGTGCACGACATCTACGCCAACGCCCTCAAGCAGCACAAAGGCCAGGACGGCCAGGCGCTGCAGCAGCGCTTGCAGGAGGCGCGCTGGTTCATCAAGAACATCCAGCAGCGCTTTGACACCATCCTGCGCGTGAGCAGCGCCATCGTCGAGCGGCAGAAAAATTTCTTCACGCACGGCGAACTCGCCATGCGCCCGCTGGTGCTGCGCGAGATCGCCGACGAGCTCGGCCTGCACGAATCCACAATTTCGCGCGTGACCACCGCCAAATACATGGGCACGCCCTTCGGCACCTTCGAACTGAAGTATTTCTTCGGCTCCGCCTTGGGCACCGAAACCGGCGGCAACGCCTCCAGCACGGCGGTGCGCGCGCTGATCAAGCAGTTTGTCTCCTCCGAGAGCACCAAAAAACCGCTCAGCGACAACCAGATTTCCGAGATGCTCAAGGAGCAAGGCATCGAATGCGCGCGCCGCACTGTGGCCAAGTACCGCGAGGCCCTGCGCATCGCGCCGGCTAATTTACGCAAATCACTCTAGCCGCGATCAGGCAGCGCTGCCCCGTCCCTCAAAGTCAGTCATGAACCAACTTCAACTCTTTTTACCCTGCGCCGCGGGTGTCGAAACACTGCTGGCCGCCGAGGTGCAGCGCGTCACCGGCCTCCAGGGCAAGGCCTGGCGCGCCGGCGTGCAGTTGCAGGCCTCCTGGCGCGACGCGCTGCAGCTCAACCTGCACAGCCGGCTGGCGCAGCGCGTGCTCATCGAGCTGCAGCACAACCAGTACCGCAGCGAGCAAGACCTCTACAACGCCGCCGCCAATGTGGCGTGGGAGATCTGGTTCACGCCCCAACAGACCTTCAAGGTAGAAATCACCGCCCAGCACAGCCCGCTGACCAGCCTGAACTTCGCGGCGCTGAAGATCAAGGACGCGATTGCCGATCGTTTTCGCGCGAAGTTCAACGACGTGCGGCCCAGCGTCGACACGCGCTGGCCCGACGTGCGCATCTACGTGCACCTGACGACGGACACCGTCACGATTTACATCGACACCTCGGGCGAGCCCCTGTTCAAGCGCGGCTGGCGCGCAGACAAGGGCGACGCGCCGCTCAAGGAAACCCTGGCCGCCGCGATGATCGCCGCCAGCGGCTGGGACCAGCTGTGCAAGGACGGTGTGCCGCTGTACGACCCTTGCTGCGGCTCGGGCACCATCGCCATCGAAGCGGCGCAGATCGCCTGCAATATCGCGCCCGGCATCAACCGGCGCTTCGCCTTCCAGAAGTATTTGCCCTTCCAGGGCCATGTGTGGGACGGCCTGCTGGACCAGGCCGAAGCCGCAATCACAGCGCCCGCGGCGCCGGTATTCGGCAGCGATGTGTCGTTTCGCATGGTCGACTTCGCTGAACGCAACGCCGAGCGCGCCGGCGTGGCCAACGCGGTGGAGTTCCGCGGCGGCGACGCGCTGCAGCGCATGCCGCCAGCGCCCTCGGGCGTGATGCTGGTGAACCCCCCCTATGGCGAGCGCATCGACGTTGCCGGTGTGGCCGGCATCACCGGCATGCAGGGCCGCGACCAGCGCCGTCAGCAAAACCAAGCCATCCAGCACGACCACCGCAACCAGCCTATCGACGAGTTCGGCCAGCCGCTGAACCAGGATGGCGGCGATCACGGTGACAACCGCGAAGAAGCTGCCTTCGAAACCTCGCGCGACCGCTCGGCCAACCCCGGCCGCGAACAGGCGCAGAACGCCTGGGGCGAAGAAGCCGCCGATTTCTTCCCGCAGCTGGCCGCGCACTGGAAGAAAAATTACGCGGGCTGGACGGCCCACGTGCTCACACCTGACCTCAAGCTGCCCGGCAAGATGCGCCTGAAGGAATCGCGCCGCGTGCCGATGTGGAACGGCCCGATTGAATGCCGGCTGTTCCGCTTCGACATGGTGGCCGGCTCGGCACGCGGCAAGCCGGCTGCTTCACCAGACAAACCGTGAGTGCACTCCCCCGGCCTGGCGCAGCCCTGCCTGCTGGTGGGAAACCGGTCGTCATCGACACCAATATCGCCCTGGATATTCTCGTATTCGCCGATGTGGCCACGACTCCATTGCGGCAAGCGTTGGCGGACGGTGAGCTTTATTGGTTGGCAACACAGGCCATGCGTGACGAACTTGAACGCGTGCTCGCCTATCCGCAAATCGTTTCACGTCTTGCGTTTTATCAGCTCACCGTGGATAAGGTTCTCTCGGTCTTCGATGCGACAGTTCGCCTTTGCGATGCGCCCGGCAAATCAGTCCTGACCTGCCGCGACGCAGACGACCAGAAGTTTATCGACCTTGCGATCGCACACCAGGCCCTGCTGTTAAGCAAGGACCGCCACATCCTGTCGATGAGAAAACGGATTCTTGCCTGCGGGGCTCGGGCTCAAAGCACGATGTAAACGGTGTTGTGCCGAGCGTGAGATGGGCTGGCGGATGGCGCGCACGCGCTGCCATGGCCGGGCGCTGCGGGCTTAGCGCGGCGTGAACTCGGTTGACACCACATTACGCCCGCCCATCAGGCCTTCCAGTCGTCCCGAGGTCGAATCCGGCAGGTCCCGCTCGCCGCTGTAAGTTGCGGTCCACTTGCCGTAGACCCGTTCGTCATAAACGCCCAGGTAGCGGTAGTGATAGGCCACGCTGGCATCGATGCGGGTCTTGCCGCCGCCGGCATCGATCGAGCTCCAGGTCATCTTGCCGAGCGAGCGCGATCCGGCGTTCAGTCGTTCGATACGGGCTTCTCCCTTGGTTCCGGCTTTGGCGGGCAGCGCCCAGAGTGAGCCCGACGTGACTTTCACCACCACGTCACCGACCCGCAATTGCTCGATGCGGCCGCCGCTGGCAATGATGTCGCCCGATGAATACACGGTGCGCTGGTCGTTGCGCTGGCTGATCGTGACGGCGACCGAGGTCTTCTGGCCATAAGCCCGGTCGTTGCTTGCCAGCGTGCCCACAAGTTCGGGCACGGCGGGCGCCGACGCCTTGCTCAATTCGGCCGCCTTCAGCTGCGCAAGCCGGGCTTGCGCCAGGCCGGCAAACGCGCCACCGGGGTATTGCGACAGGTAGGCCTGGAAGTCGGTTGCGGAATTGCTGGATTTGATGCTTTCCCAGAAAGCCAGGTCCAGCGTCGCGGTATCGGGACGGCCCGCCGCGGGCTGGGCGCTGAAGGAAAATTGCCCTTCCAGGGCTGTGTTTTCCCAGGGAGTCTGCTGGCTGTTGCTTTGCTTGCGAACGACAGTGCGCACCTGCTTGAAGACTTCCTCGACCGGCAGGCCCGGCTGGCGAATCGCCCTGGCCAGGGTTTCGGTGTAAAGCCCGTTGCGGCCTGGGCCGTCGGGCGTGACCGAGCCCGGTGCAGTGGAGTACGCCACCAGCGAGCCGCTAGGCGCGCGCATGCCGGCCAGGCCCTCGGAGGACGATGGCGACCTGACGGTAAAGGGGTTCTCGCGGCCGGCGTCCAGGATCACGAGGTTGACGCGGTTGCCCGCCGCCTGCATCTTCTCCAGGACGGTGTTGGCATTGAGCGAGTCATTGGTCACCGCGTCTTCGCGGCGCGTGTCGGAATCGGTGGAGATCAGAAAATTTTCGCCGCGCACCTGCACGCCGTGGCCGGCGAAATAAAACAGCCCGACACCGCCGCCGGCCTTGAGCCGGTCGCCGAAATCACCCACCAGCCGCTGCATGTCGCGCAGGGTAGCGTTCTCGGCCTTCATCACGGTGAAGCCGGCTTCCTTCAAGGCGGTTTCCATCAGACGCACGTCGTTGACAGGCGTGCGCAGCGGCGCCAGCCTATAGGCCGCGTTGCCGATCAGCAAAGCCAATTTGGGCTCGGGAGTTCCTTGTGCCGCCACAGGCTGGCTCCAGAAAAATACCGCAATCAGGAAGAGAAACAGGCGTGGGGTCATGGTGAAAATCCAGAGGGTGATGGCGTCCGGCTAGCGAAGCTTGAGTTCCGTAGCCATCACGTTGGTGAACAATGGAAGCTCACTTCGCAGCTTGGCGCTGGTGGTGTCCGGCAGGTCGCGTTCGGCGCTGTAGGTGGACGTCCATTTGCCATACATGTAAACCGGCTTCGCATTCAGGGGAGTCGGCGAAGAGTAGGCCACCGTTCCATCCACGCGAACCTTTCCCTGGCCAATGGGCGTGGCTGTCCAGCGGAATGTTCCGCGCGCGTGATAGCCCGCGTCGATCTGCTCCACCACGGCTTGCCCGGAAGCCTGGTCCTTAAGCGGCACCGTCCACAAGGCGCCACCGGTCACGCGGAGCACATGCTCACCGACGCGCAACTGCATGACCTGGCCCTGGTCGGAGATCACGTCACCGGTTGAATAGCCTTTGCGGGTGCTGCCGGTATCGACTATCCTCACATCCATCTTGCGTTTCTGCTTGCTGAAGCTGTCGATCAGGTCCAGCGTGCCCAACAGTGAGCCATCTCCTCCTGGTGCCGCGGTCGGAGTTGGGCCGGCCAGTTTCAGCTGCGCAAGCCGGGCTTGTGCCAGGCCGGCGAACACCCCCTCAGGGTATTGCGAGAGATAGGCCTGGAGGTCGGCAGCGGAATTGCTCGACTTGACGCTTTCCCAGAAGGCCAGGTCCAGCGTTGCCGTATCAGGGCGGGACGCCACGGCGAGGCCGCTGAAGGCAAACTGCCCTTCCAGCGCCATGTTCTCCCAGGGAGTCTGCTGGTTGTTGCTTTGTTTGCGCACCGCGATGCGCACCTGCTTGAAAGCATCCTCCACCGACAGGGCTGGCTGGCGAATCGTCCTGGCCAGGGTTTCGGCGTAAAGGCCATTACGGCCGGCGCCCTCGGGCGCCACCGAGCCTGGGGCCGCGGAAAAGGCCAGCAGCAAACCGCTCGGCGCCCGCATGGCGGCCAATCCTTCAGGTGTCGATCGCGATTTCGCACCGAATGGGGTGTTGCGGCCCGCATCCAGGATCACGAGGTTGACGCGATTGCCTGCGGACTGCATCTTTTCCAGGATGGTGTTGGCATTCAGCGCGTCGTCCGCGATTTCGTCTTCACGGCGTGTGTCCGAATCGGTGGAGAGCAGGAAGTTCTCGCCGCGCACCTGTACACCGTAGCCCGCGAAATAAAACAGGCCCACCCCGCCGTCAGCCTTGAGACGGTCGCCAAAGTCACGCACCAGCCGACGCATGTCGCGCAGGGACACGTTCTCGCCCTTCATGACGGTGAAGCCCGCTTCTTTCAGAGAAGCTTCCATCAGGCGCAGGTCATTGACGGGCGTACGCAGCGGCGCCGACTTGTAGGCTGCGTTGCCGATCAGCAGGGCCAGACGCGCTTCCGCCGCATGCGCGCCGGTGCAGGCCAGGGCCGCCAGGAGGAGTACAGCCAGAAATTTGTGGAGTGTCATGAGGTTTTGAAGTTATAGATTGAGATGTTTGTCTGGCCTGTGGCCCGGCGGTATTTTCACCTCGGCCTGCTCAAATGCCTAGGTGAATTTGTCCCTCGCCCTCCGATTGGAGGAGAAACCCGGGCTCAAGCAACACAGCCGCGAGGCGCGCGAGGCACGAACCTAGGCATTTGCGGGCGTGGAAACTCCGGCCGCTCCATCCGGCCCGGCGGGCGCCTGCATGGCCGCGCCGTTGGCGCGAAAGCTGTGCGCGCTGGCCAGCGGCCAGTAGTAGCTGAAGACCGTGTTCTGTTTTTCCAGCGAGCCCAGCAGCGCGCCGGGCTCCACCTGCATGATGAGGTTGCTCAGCAGCCGCACCTCGGTGTCGGTCAGGCGCCGCACGATGTGGTGAGCATTGACTTCGCGCGGATGGCACAGGCCCGCGGCTTGCACCAGCTCTTGCAGTGCGTGCAGGGTGCTGCGGTGGAAGTTGCGCACGCGCTCGGCTTTGTCGGGCACCACCAGCGCCTGCTGGCGCACCGGGTCCTGCGTGGTGACGCCCGTCGGGCATTTGCCGGTGTGGCAGCTTTGCGCCTGGATGCAGCCCAGCGCCATCATGAAGCCGCGCCCGGCATTGCACCAGTCGGCGCCCAGCGCCATGAGGCGCACCATGTCGAAGGCGCTGACGACCTTGCCGGCCGCGCCTATGGAGATGCGGCTGCGCAGGTTCACGCCGATCAGCGTGTTGTGCACCAGCAGCAGGCCCTCCTGCAGCGGCGCGCCCACATGGTCGGTGAACTCCACCGGCGCGGCGCCCGTGCCGCCCTCGGCGCCGTCCACCACGATGAAGTCGGGCGTGATGCCGGTCTCCAGCATGGCCTTGACGATGGCGAACCACTCCCAGGGGTGGCCTATGCAGAACTTGAAGCCGGTCGGCTTGCCGCCCGAGAGCTTTCGCAGCCTGGCGATGAAATGCATCATCTCCACCGGCGTGGAAAATGCGCTGTGGCTGGAGGGCGAGATGCAGTCCTTGCCTTGCGGCACGCCGCGCGCCGCGGCGATCTCCGCGGTGACCTTGGGGCCGGGCAGTATGCCGCCGTGGCCGGGCTTGGCGCCCTGGCTCATCTTGAGTTCGATCAGCTTGACCTGCGGGTCGCGCGCGTTGGCGGCGAAACGTTCTTCGCTGAAGCTGCCGTCCTCGTTGCGGCAGCCGAAGTAACCCGAGCCGATTTCCCAGATCAGGTCGCCGCCGTGCAGCCGGTGGTGCTGCGAGATCGAACCCTCGCCCGTGTCGTGCGCGAAGCCGCCCAGCTTGGCGCCCTTGTTGAGCGCCATGATGGCGTTGGCCGAGAGCGAGCCGAAGCTCAGCGCCGAAATGTTGAAGACACTCGCGTGGTAAGGCTGGGTGCAGGGTTCGACGGAGGGTGAAGGGTTGCCCGGCGAGCCGCCTATCCAGACACGGAAATCATGCGAGGCCAGCTTGGTGGGCGACATCGAATGGTTGACCCATTCATAACCCTGCGCGCCCACGTCGAGCTGCGTGCCGAAGGGCCGGTTGTCGGGCTCGCTCTTGGAGCGCTGATAGACCAGGGAGCGCTGGGCGCGCGAGAAGGGCGTGGCCTCGCTGTCGCTTTCAATGAAGTACTGGCGCATTTCGGGCCGTATGAACTCGAACAGAAAGCGCATGTGGCCTATGACCGGGTAATTGCGCAATATCGCGTGCCGCGTTTGCCGCAGGTCGTGCACGCCCACCCCGACGAGCGCGATGCAGACCAGCAAGGCCAGCCAGCCAACGCCAAAGGCCGCCAGGCTGAACAGCGCCAGCAGCACGCCCAGCGCGCACAAGGCCATGAAGGTGTAACGAACCGGGAACCGGGCATCCAGACGCTGGAGAAACATGGTGGCGCTTCCGTGGGAGGGGCAGAATAACCGCGATGCGGCAGATACACTTTGCATCATAAGAGCCTCGCGTGACGCTCAGGACTGTTTTTCATGAAGCCCACCGCCAAATCCACCACCCCCTCAGCGCCCCCGTCCGAGCCGGCTTTCCTCGAAGCCGAGGATTTTGACGAGCTCGACGCCATCCTCGACGACTTGCGCACGCGCTACGACGAGACGCCGCAATGGGAGTTCTGCGAAGGGTTTATGGCCGCGGTGATCTGCTCGCGCCGGCCCATCGTCGCTGCGGAATACCTGCCGGTGCTGCTGGCCGTGCCTGCCGAGGGCGAGGCGCCGGACCCGGAAGGCGGCTCATTCGCGAGCGCCGGGCAAGGTGAGCGCTTCCTCACACTGTGGAAGCGGCGCTGGCACGAAGTTGAAACGGCGCTGGATTCGGAAGTCGACTCGCTGGAAGACGACAACTGCTACCACCCCGAGGTAATGGACATACGCGGCGCCGTGGCCGAGATGGCGCCCGAAGAGCGCGCTGCTTTCAAAAGCGAAGACCTGCCCGCCTTTGCCCAGGTCTGGGCGTTGGGTTTTATGTTCGCGGTGGAAAGCTGGCCCGACGAATGGACCGCCCCGCGCGACAAGGATGCCGCCAAATGGCTGGATGGTGCGCTGCAGGCCGTGGTGGCCATGACCGAGGACGACACGGCCGCGCCCGAAGTCTCACCGCTGAGCGAGGACGGCGCGCCCAGCACCAGCATCGCCCGGCTCAATGCTTTTGGCGAGGCCATCTGGGCGGTGTACGACCTGCGCGAGCTGTGGAAGACGCTGGGGCCCAAGGTGGAGACGGTGYGCGCCGAGGCCACGCCGGGACGCAACGACCTGTGCCATTGCGGCAGCGGGAAAAAATACAAAAAGTGCCACGGCGCGGGCTGAAGCTTCCCCGCTGCTGTGGACGCTACAGCGAGACCAGCAGGCGCTCCATGATCGCGTGCGCATAGCGGCTCGCCACTTCCTCGACAAAGCGCGGGAAGTCCACATGCGCGCTGTCATCCGCGCGGTCCGAGATGGTGCGCACGGCCGCAAAGGGCACACCGTAATCCAGGCAGACCTGCGCCACGGCCGCGCCCTCCATCTCGACCGCGAGCACCTCATGGCCCGCACCCGTGAGCGCGGCATGCAGGCCGCGCGACTCGCCGGCGCCTGAGACAAAGCGGTCGCCGCTGGCGATCAGCCCCCGGTGCACGCGCGCACCCGGGAAGGCCGCACTGGCGCCGCCATCATGCAGCGCCGCCGAAGCCGCGCTGAACAGCAGCGCCGTGAGGGCCGCGTCGGCCTCGAAGCGGCTGCGGCCGTACAGCGGCACCTCGTAGCGCGGAAACAGCGGCGAAGCATCGAGGTCGTGCTGCACAAAATCGCTGGCCACCACCACGTCGCCCACATTCACGCCGGCACCCAGGCCGCCGGCCACGCCGGTGAAGACCATGCGGCTCACGCCAAAGCGTTCGATCAGCGCGGTTGCCGTGGTGGCCGCCGCCACCTTGCCGATTTTCGACAAGGCCAGCACCACGGGCCGGCCATGCAAGTCGCCCAGCCAGAAGTCGCGGCCGGCGTGCCTGACCTTGTGCGGCCGGTGCAGCAACTCCATGAGGCCTTGCTGCTCCTGCAACAGGGCGCTGAGGATGGCGATAGGAGGTGCGGCGTTTGATGCAGTCTGGGAAATCGGCATGAAGGGATTGTGCCCAGAAAGCATGGACGCAAAAAAGGGCGACTTGCGCCGCCCCTTAGAAAACCTTTGCAGGTCCTAAAACTGGTTCACTTCTTGTAGCTCCGGCATAACAAGCCCTGCAAGCAGGGCAGTTGTTAGCCTTCGCTGTAAGAAGCGAGGCTTTGCCTCACTTCTTATCCCGCAGCTCGCGGCGCAGGATCTTGCCGACCGGTGTCTTGGGCAGCTCGGTGCGGAACTCCACCACCTTGGGCTGCTTGTAGCCGGTCAGGTTGGTCTTGCAGTATTCGCGCACCTGGGCTTCGGTGAGGTCCGGGTTTTTCTTGACGATCACCAGCTTCACGGCCTCGCCGGATTTTTCGTCGGCCACGCCCACGCAAGCGCACTCCATCACGCCGTCGAGCTTGGCCACCACGTCCTCGATCTCGTTCGGGTAGACGTTGAAGCCGCTCACCAGGATCATGTCCTTCTTGCGGTCAACGATCCGGAAAAAGCCGTTTTCATCGAGCACGCCGATGTCGCCCGACTTGAAGTAGCCGTCGGGCGTCATGACCTTGGCCGTTTCGTCAGGGCGCTGCCAGTAGCCGGCCATGACTTGCGGGCCCTTGATGGCGATCTCGCCGGGCTGGCCCTGGGGCACTTCGTTGCCGTCGTCGTCAAGCAGCTTGAACCAGGTGCCGGGAATCGGCACGCCTATGGTGCCGGTGAAGGCCTTGCTGTTGGTCGGGTTGCAACTGGCCGAAGGCGAGGTCTCGGACAGGCCGTAGCCTTCGCAAACCGGGCAGCCGGTTTTCTCGAGCCACAGTTTGGCGACCGCGCTTTGCACAGCCATGCCGCCGCCCAGCGAAATCTTCAGGTGCGACCAGTCCACCTTGTTGAAGTCGGGGTGGTTGGCCAGGCCGTTGAACAGCGTGTTGACGGCCGGGAAACTGTTGACCTTGTGCTTGGAGAGTTCCTTGAGCACTGCGGGCAGATCACGCGGGTTGGGGATCAGGATGTTCTTGCCGCCGGTGCGCATGCCCAGCATCATGTTCACGGTGAAAGCGAAGATGTGGTACAGCGGCAGCGCGCAGACATAGGTGGGCTGGTTGCCGCTCTGCATGCTGGCCATGGCCGGGCCGTTCCAGGCTTCGGACTGCAGCACGTTGGCGATCACATTGCGATGCAGCAGCACCGCCCCCTTGGACACGCCGGTGGTGCCGCCGGTGTACTGCAGCACCGCCACGTCGTCGGGCTTGATGTCGGGGCGCTTGAGCGTCAGGCGCGTGCCCTGGGCCACGGCGTCGTTGAAACGCACGGCGCCCGGCAGGTTGAAGGCCGGCACCATTTTCTTGACGTTGCGCACGACGTAGTTGACCAGCGCGCCCTTGAGCATGCCCAGCTGGTCGCCCATGGCGCACAGCACCACATGCTTGACCGGGGTGGCGGCGATGCACTGCTCCAGCGTGTTGGCGAAGTTCTCGATGATGACGATGGCCTTGGAGCCCGAATCCTTGAGCTGATGCTCAAGCTCACGCGGTGTGTACAAGGGGTTGACGTTGACCACCACATAACCTGCGCGCAGGATGGCCGCCACGGCCACCGGATACTGCGGCACGTTGGGCATCATGATGGCGACGCGGTCACCCTTGGCCAGGCCCAGGCTTTGCAGGTAGGCACCGAAGGCCAGGGAGAGACTGTCGGTCTGGCCGAAGGTGACGTCCTTGCCCATGAAGCTGTAAGCGACGCGGCTGCCGTGCTTCTTGAAGCTTTCCTCCATCAGGGCCACCAGCGACGGGTACTGCGACGCGTCGATGTCGGTGGGAACGCCCGGCGGGTAGGCCTTGAGCCATGGGCGTTCAATGGTCGCTGCATTCATGTTGTCTTCTCCATTACGTTTTGCTTACAGCCATGGATTCTCACGGCGTGCCCTCTTCGTGGCTATTGCGTTTTCCCTAGGAAACCCGGGAAATCAGAAGGGAAGCCCCTCTAAAGTGGATAGTCCCGCGGCGCACGGCCGCGGGCAAACGCCCAGTCCGCGCTTATTCGATGGCCTTGCCCATGTCCTCGATCACCTTTTTGGCGTCGCCGAACACCATCATGGTTTTGTCCATGTAGAAGAGTTCGTTGTCCAGGCCCGCGTAGCCGGCCGCCATGGAGCGCTTGTTGACGATGACCGTCTTGGCCTTGTAGGCCTCCAGGATGGGCATGCCGTAGATGGGGCTGCCCTTGACGTGCGCCGCGGGGTTCACCACGTCGTTGGCGCCCAGGATGATGGCGACGTCGGCCTGGCCGAACTCGGCGTTGATGTCTTCCATTTCATGCACCTGGTCGTAGGGCACTTCGGCCTCGGCCAGCAGCACGTTCATGTGGCCCGGCATGCGGCCGGCCACCGGGTGGATGGCGTACTTGACGTTGACGCCCTTGTCGATGAGCTTTTGCGCCAGTTCCTTGACCGAGTGCTGCGCGCGCGCCACCGCCAAGCCGTAGCCCGGCACGATGATCACGGTTTCGGCATTGCCCAGGATGAAGGCGGCGTCGTCGGCCGAGCCCGACTTGACGGGACGCTGCTCTTTGGCACCGGCGGCGGCACCGCCGGCCTCACCGCCAAAGCCACCCAGGATCACGTTGAAGAAGGAGCGATTCATCGCCTTGCACATGATGTACGAGAGGATGGCGCCTGAGGAGCCCACCAGCGAACCGGCGATGATCAGCATGGAGTTGTTCAGCGAAAAACCGATACCCGCGGCGGCCCAGCCCGAATAGCTGTTGAGCATGGACACCACGACAGGCATGTCGGCCCCGCCGATAGGGATGATGATCAGCACGCCCATGACAAAGGACAGCGCCAGCATTGCGAAGAAGGCCGTCCAGTTGCCGGTCAGCATGAAGGCGATGCCCAGGCCTATGGTGGCCAGGCCCAGCACCAGGTTCAGCATGTGCTGGCCGCTGAAGGTGACGGGCGCACCCTGGAACAGGCGGAACTTGTATTTGCCGCTGAGCTTGCCGAAGGCAATCACCGACCCGCTGAACGTGATCGCGCCAATCGCCGCCCCCAGGAAGAGTTCCAGGCGATTGCCCGTTGGAATCGGCAGGCCCTTGGCGACGATGCCGAAGGCGTAAGGCTCGGCGACGGCGGCCACCGCGATGAACACCGCGGCCAGGCCGATCATGCTGTGCATGAAAGCGACCAGTTCGGGCATCTTGGTCATCTCGACGCGCTTGGCCATCAGGGTGCCGGCCGCGCCGCCCACCAGCAGGGCGCTCAGCACGTAGACCATGCCGATCGCCTTGCCGCCCGAGGTCTCGACAATCAGCGCACCGGTCGTCAGCACGGCAATCGTCATGCCGGCCATGCCGAAGAGATTGCCGCGTATCGACGTAGTCGGATGGGACAGGCCTTTGAGCGCCTGGATGAAAAAGACCGAGGCCACCAGGTACAGCAGCGTGACGAGGTTCATGCTCATTTGGCGGCTCCTTCAGCGGGCGCGGCAACTTTTTTGTCTTTCTTGCGGAACATCTCGAGCATGCGGCGCGTGACCAGAAAGCCGCCGAACACGTTCACCGCCGCCAGCGCCACCGCCAGCCAGCCCATGGTTTTACCCAGCGGGGTTTCGGTCAGCGCGGCCGCGAGCATGGCGCCCACGATCACGATGGCCGAAATCGCGTTGGTCACCGCCATCAGCGGCGTGTGCAGGGCCGGCGTGACCGTCCACACCACGTGGTAACCGACGTAGATGGCCAGCACAAAAATAATCAGGTTGATGATGGTGGGGGAAACTGCTTCCATGATCGCCTATTGGGAAGTTGATGAAGTAACGGGGGGAGTGGCAAAGGCCAGAGGGGGAAGGGTCATGTTGCCGCTCATGGAGTAGACGCTGCCCTTGACGGCCGCGGCCAGCTGGCGCGCCCACACAAGCTGGCCGGGTTTCAGGTATGCCGGAAGGGTTGAAGCTTCTTCGCCTTGCAAACCGAGAAAGCCCGGCACCACCAGCAGATTAACGTGCATGCTGGTGCCGCCGGAGCTGCCCACCGTCACGCCGATGGCTTGCAAGGCTGGCGGCACGGCCATGCCGCGGCCTTCCATCGCGCTCAGCACTTCGGGCATGGCACGCTTGAGATACTGCTCGCCCTTCAACGGAATTGACGCCCGGATGCATTCGAGCGCATTGGGATCTTTCGTCAGATTCAGGGCATGGACATTCTGGTTGCCGGTGCAGGTATTGAGCCAGTTGACGCGGATCCCCCCGCCCTTTGACGAGTCCACATAAAGAATGGCCATCACACGGCCACCGGAGGTATACGTAAAAGAACGGGTCTCGGTAGGCAGCGCACCGCCCGTGCCATTGCCGTCCACCGTGTCTTGCCCGTTGATGGCCGTGAGCGCTTTCCAGTTCCCTTCCGGCAGTTCGATACTGGCCCTGCCCACCTTGACGGTTTCGGCATGCGCAGGCAGAGCAGCCGCTCCGGCTGCCAGCATCACCAGCGAAAGCAACTCGCGGATCATTTTTTCCTGACCTCGCCGCCCTGGGTCATCAGGCAGGCCGCGACGATGTCGTCTTCCAGGTCGACCTTGAGTTCACCCTCTTTGGTGATGATGAGCTTGAGGAAATCGAGCAGGTTGCGCGCGTAGAGTGCGCTGGCGTCGGCCGCGACCAGCGCCGGCACATTGGTTTCGCCGATCAGGGTCACGCCGTGCTTCACTACCGTCTTGCCGGCTTCGGTGAGCGGGCAGTTGCCGCCCTGCGGTGCGGCCAGGTCGACGATCACGCTGCCGGGCTTCATGGCCTTGACCATGTCCTCCGTGACCAGCACCGGCGCCGCGCGGCCCGGGATCAGCGCCGTGGTGATGACCACGTCGGCTTGCGCCACACGCTTGGCGACCTCGGCCTTTTGCCGCTCCAGCCAGCTGGGCGGCATGGGCTTGGCATAGCCGCCCACGCCGACGGCGGCTTCACGTTCTTCGTCGGTTTCATAGGGCACGTCGATGAACTTGCCGCCCAGGGACTCGACCTGCTCCTTCACGCTGGGGCGCACGTCGCTGGCTTCAATCACGGCGCCCAGGCGCTTGGCCGTGGCGATGGCCTGCAGGCCGGCGACGCCGACGCCCAGGATCACTACGCGCGCGGCCTTGACCGTGCCGGCCGCCGTCATGAGCATGGGGAAAAAGCGCTGGTAGCGATCGGCGGCCATCATCACGGCCTTGTAGCCGGCGATATTGGCCTGCGAAGACAGCACGTCCATGCTTTGCGCGCGGCTGGTGCGCGGCGCGGCTTCCAGGGCAAAAGAGGTCAGCTTGCCGGCGGCCAGGCGCTGCAGGCCGGCGGCATCGAAAGGATTGAGCATGCCAACCAGCACGCCGCCGGCCTTGGCCATGCCCATTTCGCTGTCCAGCGGGCAGCGCACCTTGAGCACGATGTCGGCAGCGTAGGCGCCCGCCGCGTCGGTGATCTCGGCGCCGACGGCCGTATAGGCCTCGTCGGGAACGCTGGCGGCGACGCCGGCGCCCGACTGCACACGAATGGTGTGCCCCTGGGCCTTGAGCTTTTTGGCCGTTTCGGGCGTGATGGCGACGCGTGTTTCTCCGGCCGTGATTTCGGCGGGTACCCCAATCAGCATGGGTCTCTCCTCAGTACGTTGGTATGGGCTTGGTGGACGTCAGCCCGGGGGCGGGCTTGTGCGCGATCTGTCTTGTGCGTGTGCGTTTTTATACCTGTCATGAAGCTTACATGAGATTTTTGCGATTTTTTGTCAGGGCAGTCTATAGTTTTTGCGTGACCGGGGGCCTCCCGAAAAAAAGCCCCCTCAACCGCACATGCGGCTGAGGGGGCTTTCGCGCCTGGGCGCGCGCCGTGTTACTTGGCCGTAGGCATCACAAACTCGGCACCCTTACCTATGCTTTCGGGCCAGCGCTGCATGATGGATTTCTGCTTGGTGTAGAAACGCACGCCCTCTTCGCCATAGGCGTGCATGTCGCCGAAAAGGCTTTTTTTCCAGCCGCCGAAGCCGTGCCAGGCCATGGGAACCGGGATGGGCACATTGATACCGACCATGCCCACTTCAATGCGGCGGCTGAATTCGCGCGCCACATGGCCGTCGCGGGTGAAGCAGCTCACGCCGTTGCCGAACTCATGGGCGTTGATGAGGTTCACCGCCTCGGCGAAATCCTTCACGCGCACGCAGCCCAGCACCGGCCCGAAGATTTCTTCCTTGTAGATGCGCATTCCGGGCGTGACGTGGTCGAACAGCGTGCCGCCCATCCAGAAACCCTTGTCGCAACCGGCGCCGGCCTGTGCGCCCTTGAAGCCGCGGCCGTCGACCAAAAGCTTGGCGCCTTCCTTCACGCCGATGTCTATGTAGCCGGTGATACGCTGGTGCGCGGCCGAAGTGACGATGGGGCCCATCTCGGCATCAAGTTCCACACCGTTCTTGATGACCAGGGCCTTGGCGCGCGCCTCCAGCATGGGCACCAGCTTGTCGGCCACATTGCCGACCAGCACCGCCACCGAGATCGCCATGCAGCGCTCACCGGCCGAGCCGTAGCCCGCGCCTATCAGCGCGTCCACCGCCTGCTCCAGGTCGGCGTCGGGCATGACCACCATGTGGTTCTTCGCGCCGCCCAGGGCCTGCACGCGCTTGCCGTGGCGGGCGCCGGTTTCATAGATGTAGTTGGCGATCGGCGTGGAGCCGACAAAAGACACGGCCTTCACGTCCGGGTGCACCAGCAGCGCGTCGACCGCCTCCTTGTCGCCCTGCACCACGTTGAAGACGCCGTCGGGCAGGCCCGCCTGCTTGAGCAGGTCCGCCATGAACAGGCTGGGGCTGGGGTCTATGGGGCTGGGCTTGAGCACAAAACAGTTGCCGGCGGCAATCGCCACGGGGAACATCCACATCGGCACCATCACCGGGAAGTTGAAAGGCGTGATGCCGGCCACCACGCCCAGGGGCTGGCGCAGCGTCCAGTTGTCGATGCCGGTACTGACCTGGTCGGTGAAGTCGCCCTTGAGCAGTTGCGGGATGCCGCAGGCAAATTCCACGATGTCGATGCCGCGCGAGACCTCGCCCTGCGCGTCGGTGAAGACCTTGCCGTGCTCGGCGGTGATCATGTGGGCCAGCTTGTCCTTGTTCTGGTTGAGCAGCTCCAGGAACTTGAACAGCACGCGCGCGCGGCGCAGCGGCGGCGTGTCGGCCCAGGCCGGGAAAGCCGCCTGCGCGGACGCGACGGCGGCGTCGACCTCGGCCGTGCTGGCCAGCGCGACGTGGCCCGTCACGGCGCCGGTCGCCGGGTTGAAGACTTCCTGGCTGCGGCCCGAGCGGGGCGCGGCGACGCGGCCGTTGAGGTAATGGCCAATGGTGGCCTGGGGAGCGGTGGCGGCGGGTAATAAAGACACGGGGAATCCTCTGGAGGTGGCCTGGCGGCCGGCAGGAGCCCGGAAAGGGGCGGCTTGGTGGCAGTCTAGGCCCGCAGGGCCGGATTGATAACTCCCTCATTTGTGATTACATTGTTCATAATTTTGAACAATCAGCCTGCGCAGCCTCCCATCCATGTCCTCCGACCAGCTCTCCCCCCTTGTGGCCGACCTGCACCTGCTGACGGTGCTGGCGGCCACCCGCAGCTTCACCGAGACGGCGCGCCGCCTGGGCGTCTCCAAGGCCTCGGCCAGCATGCGCATCAGCGAACTGGAACGCGCCGCCGGCGTAACGCTGGTGCGGCGCACCACACGCTCGGTGGGCCTGACCGAAGCCGGCCAGCAGCTGGTCAATGGCATGCAGCCGGCCTTTGCCCGGATCAGCGAAAGCTATGCGGCCGTGAAAGACCTGGTGGGCACGCCGCGCGGGCTGATACGCGTGACAGCGCCAGTGGCCCTGGGGCGCCAGCACCTGGCGCCCTGCGTTGCGGCCTTTCTCAAGCGCTTCCCCGAAATCCACATCGAGCTCGAGCTGACCGACCGTTTTGTGAACCTGGCCAACGAAGGCTTCGACCTGGCGATACGCCACACCAACACGCCGCCCGACACCCATGTGGCCTGGGTGCTGTGCGAAACGCGCTCCATCCTGCTGGCCAGCCCCGATTACCTGGCGCGGCGCGGCGTGCCCACGCAGCCCTCGGAACTCGCCGGTCACGACTGCCTGCTGTACCTGGGCAACCACAACAGCGCCAGCTGGACCTTTATGCGTAACAGCAAGCGCAAGTCGCGCGAGCAGGTCGGCGTCAATATCACCGGCACTCTCAAGGCCAACAACAGCGAGGTGCTGCGCGAGGCGCTGGTGGCCGGCCTGGGCATAGGCTTGCTGCCGGATTTCAGCGTGCCCTCGAGCGGCGGCTCCCAGCAGCCGCTGGTGCAGGTGCTGCCCGACTGGCAGGTTCAGGGCTTCTTCGGCGAGCGCATCTACGCACTGCGGCCCTGGTCGGCCCAGGTGCCCAAGGCCGTTCAGTATTTTGTCGAGCACCTGCGCGAGAGTTTTGCCAGCGGGTTCGGTGTGTTACCACAAGCACCGGCGCCATAAGTGCGCCGCTCTTGCTCCTTCCCCCGTTGGGGGAAGGTTGGGATGGATGGGGGCCGGCGACCTTTAAAACCGCGCCGGGGGTGTTTTGAGGCCATCGGCCCCCACCCCCACCCTCCCCCAGCGGGGGAGGGAGAAAAAACACCCGGAAGCACCGTCATCCGCACGACTGATAATCACCGCCATGAACAATCGATGGAAGCCCAGCGTCACGGTCGCTGCGGTCATAGAAAAAACAATCGACGGCGTGCCCAAATTCCTGCTGGTAGAAGAGGAAACCCGGGACGGCCTGAAGCTCAACAACCCCGCCGGCCACCTGGACCCGGGCGAGAGCCCGATTGAGGCCTGCGCCCGCGAGACGCTGGAAGAAGCCGCCTGGCACTTCAAGCCGACGGCGATTGTCGGTGTCTATTTGTCGCGTTTCGAGCGGGCTGTGCCCGGGCAGGATGAGCCGCTGGACATCACCTACCTGCGCTTCGCGTTTTGCGGCGAACTCGGCGAGCACATGCCCGGCCAGGCGCTGGACGAAGGCATTGTGCGCACCGTCTGGCTGACGGCGGACGAGATCCGCGCCAGCGTCGCCATGCACCGCAGCCCCCTGCTGCTGACCTGCCTGGAGGACTACCTGGCCGGCAAGCGCTACCCGCTTGAGCTGGTGACCACAGATCCCAGCGTGCATGCGCCCCCTGGCCAGCGCTGAGAGGCAGAACAGGCCTCAGTAAAGAACCCGCTGCGCCACCGGCGGCGGCGCCCATTGGTACAGCCAGGTTTCCGTCAACGACTGGCCGTCGACCTCCAGGTGCATGCGCAGGTTGATGGGCGCCGTGCTGTCGCCGTCGGGGCGCAGGTCGAACATGGCGCGCCAGCCTTTGATGGCGTCCAGCGGCCGCGCCGACACCAACTCGACCGTGCCGCGCGAGGCCGTGATCACAGCCTTGACCTGGGTCCCGGGGGTCAGCAGCGCAAAATCGCCGCCCACAAAATCGACCGCGAAACGCCACGTGAAGGCTGTGCGCTTCCTGCCCACCACGCCGCCCAGGCCGGTACGTGTGGCCACGCAGCGTGCCAGTGGCGCTTGCGCGGCGGGCGGCTGGCCGCCCCAGTGCAGCCGGTAGGAAAACAGCAGCTCCTGCCCCGCCTGCGGCTTGTCCTTCGGATTCCAGAAGGCCACGATGTTGTCAAAGGTTTCGTCCACGGTCGGGATCTCCACCAGCTGCACCGAGCCTGCGCCCCAGCCCGCCTTGGGCTCCACCCACAGGCTGGGGCGTTTTTCATAAAACACGCCGTCATCCTGGTAGTGGTCAAAGTTCCGGTCGCGCTGCATCAGGCCGAAACCGCGCGGGTTGTCGTCCTGGAAGGCGTTGAACTGCAGCTGCGCCGGGTTGGTCAAGGGGCGCCACAGCCATTCACCCGTGCCGCTGTGCATGGCCAAGCCGTCGGTGTCATGGATTTCGCCGCGCCAGTCCCAGCCCATGCGCCTGTCGTTCTCGCCGGTCTGGAACATGCTGGTGCACGGCGCGATGCCCAGGCGGTCTATGGTCTTGCGCGGGTACAGCGCCACGTCCAGGTCCATGATCTGCGTGTCGCCCGGCGTGATCACAAAGCGGTAGGCACCGCTGACGCTCGGCGAATCCAGCAGGGCATAGACGGTCAGTGAAGCCGCCTTCGGGTCCGGCTTTTCGAGCCAGAAGCCGATAAAGTCCGGAAACTCCTCAGGGAAGGTTTGCGCCGTGTCGATGGCCAGGCCCCGTGCAGACTGGCCGTACTGCCATTCGCCGCCCACCGCGCGAAAGTAGCTGGCACCGAGGAAGGCCGCGACGTCGCGCACCGGATCGGTGTGGAAATTGAGGCGGAAGCCGGCAAAACCAAGATCGGCGGGCAGCTTGTCGCCGCGCACGCCACTTTTCCCGTAATCAAACATGGCAGGGTCATAAGCGAGTTCCTGCGCCTGGCCGTTGCTCACTTCGTGCATGCGCACCGGCGTCTTGAAGTACAGGCCGAGGTGAAAAAACTTCGCGACAAAGCGCAGCTTGTCATCGCCCCACAGGGCATGGTCGTCCCGAAAGCGGATGGCCTGGTGCTGGTCCCAGTTCAGGTTCGAAATATCGGCGGGCAAGGTGATGGCCCGGGTCCGGTAGGGCTTGGCCGCGAGGTCGCGCGCCTGGCCTTTGAGCGCCGCGTAGTCGAAGGCCTGGGCCTTGCCCATGGGTTTGAGGCCCGCGGCCTGGGCCAGCGACGAAAGCCATGGCAGCCCGGCGGCCATGCCGGCAGCCGTGGCGGCCCGGCCGGTGCGGGAAAGAAATTGACGTCGTTGCAAAGTGGCGGCTCCTGCAAGAAGGGGCTTTCCATTGTGCTGGAAACATCCGCGGCGACACGCCGCGCCCATCGACATTAGTCCGAATGGCTCAGCGAACCCGGCGGTTCGCCCCTGGCGGGCACCAGGCTCCAGCCTGCAGCCGTATGGCCAGCAGGGCCGTAAGGCGCGAAGCGGGCGCAAAAGCTTTCGCCTTTTTACAATGGGGACATGGGCAACCCGCAAATCAACACACACAGCCACGGCGGCAAGCGGCAACGGATCGTCGTCGGCCTGAGCGGCGGGGTGGACTCCGCTGTGACGGCGCACCTGCTCAAACAGCAGGGCCACGAGGTCATCGGCATCTTCATGAAGAACTGGGAAGATGACGACGACAGCGAGTATTGCTCGTCCAACATCGATTTTGTCGACGCCGCCGCAGTGGCCGACGTGATCGGCATCGAGATAGAGCACGTCAATTTCGCGGCCGACTACAAGGACCGCGTGTTCGCTGAATTTTTGCGCGAGTACCAGGCCGGCCGCACGCCCAACCCCGACATCCTGTGCAACGCCGAGATCAAGTTCAAGGCCTTCCTGGACCACGCCATGCGCCTGGGCGCCGAGAAAATCGCCACAGGGCACTATGCACGGGTGCGCAGGAACGAAAGCACCGGCCTGCATGAGCTGCTCAAGGGCCTGGACCCGGCCAAGGACCAGAGCTACTTCCTGCACCGGCTGAACCAGGCGCAGCTGTCAAAGACGCTGTTCCCGGTGGGCGAGCTGCACAAGACCGAGGTGCGCCGCATCGCCGACGAGATCGGCCTGCCCAATGCGAAGAAAAAAGACTCGACCGGCATCTGCTTTATCGGCGAGCGCCCTTTCCGCGATTTCCTGAACCGCTACATTGCCAAGGCGCCCGGCCCCATCAAAAACGACAAGGGCCGCGTGCTCGGCGAGCATGTGGGCCTGTCCTTCTACACGCTGGGCCAGCGCCAGGGCCTGGGCATAGGCGGCGTGAAAGCCAAGGGTGCCGACCTCAAGGCCGCACAGGCGCGCGGGCTGCGCGGTGTGGGCGAGCACGAACCCTGGTTTGTGGCGCGCAAAGACCTCGATACCAACACGCTGTGGGTGGTGCAAGGCCATGACCATCCCTGGCTGCAATCGACGGTGCTCACCGCGCAGGACTGCAGCTGGGTGGCCGGCAGCGCACCGGCGCCCGGACCCATGGCCGCCAAGGCGCGCTACCGGCAGGTCGACGCCGCCTGCGAGCTGCGCAAAGCTTCAAGCGATGGTTGCGAACTGGCGTTTGCCGATGCGCAATGGGCCGTGACGCCGGGGCAGTCGGCCGTGCTCTACCAGGGCGATGTCTGCCTGGGCGGCGGTGTGATCACCGCCAGCAATGTGCAGAACATGCCTGTAACCGCCGTGCCACCTTCCGCGGGCACGGCGCGTCACAGCGCGGTTTCGACGTAGGTGTAGATGTAGTTCGAGCCGCCGTTGACATTGCCCAGCAGGCGCGACGAGCCAAAAATGCCCGAGCGGTGCGACACGCCAAAGCCGATATAGGTTTCTTTAAGCGGCCGGTAGCCGATCAGGTCGCCCAGGCTCACGTCCAGGGTCGGGTCCAGGAAATTGAGCACACGCGAGGCCTGCTTGCCGTTGGCCGCCAGGCTGGAGGACTCGATGTAGGGCGCACGCTGCGCCCACGACACCCCCACGCCCAGGCCCAGCCGCGTTTTCACGCGGTCGCTCCAGGGGAAGCCCGAATACACCGCCTTCATGAACAGATCGAGCTGCACGCCGTTGGGCTGCAGGCCGCGGTCGTTGTGGTGGGTCAAGCCCACATAGCCGATGAAGTCCAGCGGCCAGCCGTTCACGTTGTTGATAAAAGGCTTGCCGACCTGGATGCCGGTGATGCTGGTCGGGTTGACCTTGGCCGTCGACAGGCACTGCGCGGTAATGATCTTGGCCAGGTGGCAGCCGTCCTCGGTGGATTTGCCGTACAGCGCCTTGAAATAGGTGGGCGTGTCGTTCTCGGCCCACTCACGCTTGTGGCCGCCGAAGTCATAGGCCGCGCCCACATACACCGCGGGCAGCACCCTTTTCTGCACGATGGGGCTGTCCTTGACCTTGTTGCCCAGGAAGGTCGCCGACACGCCGGCCAGCAGGCGCCAGCGCTCCGTGACGTCATACGACCCGTAAAGCCCCAGGGAAGTCTGCACACCCGCGCCGGGCGCATAGGCTGGGCGGCCCGGCGCAGCCTCGCCGGCTTCCACGCCGTAGTAATAGTTGTTGAGCTTGGCATCGCGGAACGCCACCGTCAGGCTGGGGCGCAGCATCCAGGGGCCGGAGCGCCAGTCATAGGTATAGCCGAGGCGGAACTCATTGCCCTTGTAGGTGTTGCCGATGTCATGCACCAGCTCGGCCTGCAGAGTGCCCCAGGGCTGGCGCCATCGGTAGGCCAGGCCCAGGTCGATGGCGGAGTCGCGGGCCGACATGCCGGCCAGGCTGGCCGGCAGGCGCTCGGTCGGAAAGCCTTCCAGGCGCTGCTCCACAAAAAGGTCCAGCCGCCGTTCATCGCCGTTGAGCAGCTTCACGCCACCGCGGTTGGCATGCAGGAACAGCCGCTCGCCTTCGTAAAGATAGAGCGGCAGCAGGTCGTAGCGGCTGCCCGCGTCCTTGTAGGGCGAGCGCTCGACACGCATCACAACGCCGAGCCCGGCGCTGCCCGTCGCCGGGAGAATGTCGGTGATGGGCTCGGTGTTGCCGCCCGCCAGCACCGGCGCTGCCGCGCACAGCCCGCCGCCCAGCAACAGGGCAAGGCTGCGCAGCGCGCAACGCGGCAAAAAGGATGAAGAGAACCAGTAGCGGGGAGGGAAGCGATTCATCATTGTTCTTGGAGGTGTTGAAGGCCGGCCGCACTCCGGAGCTGCGAGGCGCGGCAAACACCCTCGATGCTATCCATGAACAGCGCAGCCGCGCCGGCCGATTTGTAAGAGAAAAGGCACAAATCGAATAGGCGAATATCTCCATGCGGGTCTTCTTCCTCACACGGTGCCTCACACGTACACTGCCTATCGTCAGGTCTCCATTCACTCAACGGAGAACTGTTATGCCCAAATTCGTGATCGAACGTGTCATCCCCGGACTCGGCGCCCTCAAGCCCGCCGAGCTGCACTCCATCTCCCAGAAATCGTGCGGCGTGCTGCGCGAACTCGGCCCCGAGGTGCAGTGGGTGCAGAGCTACCTGACGGGAGGCAAGATGTATTGCGTCTACAACGCGGCCAGCGAGGACCTCGTGCGGGAACATGCGCGCAGGGGCGGCTTCCCGGCCGATTCCGTCGCGCGGGTCACCGGCGTCATAGACCCCACCACCGCAGAAGCCTGAGGCCGCGGTGGACGCGCAAGCCCCCAACGACACGCCGCCCCTGGGGCTTGCCATCCACCTGCTGGGCCCGCCGCGTGTCGAGCGGGACGGCCAGCCCTTGCCCGCGCCGCGCGGGCACAAGGTCTGGGGCCTGCTGGCCTACCTGGTGCGCAGCGAAGCGCCGGTCAGCCGCAAGCAGCTGGCGGGGCTGCTGTTCGAAGATGCCGAGGACCCGCTGGCAGCCTTGCGCTGGAATCTCAGTGAGCTGCGGCGCCTGCTGGACAGCGCGGATTTGCGCGGCGACCTGCTGGCGCTTGCGCTGCCGCCCGCGACCTACATCGACCTCGGGGCCGTGCTGTCGGGAAGCTGGGCGCAAGCCCTGTGTGTGCCCGGCCTGGACCGCGAGCTGCTCGAAGGCATGAATTTTTCAGGCAGCCCGGCCTTCGAGGTCTGGCTTGCCACCGAACGCCGTCACCTGCAGGCCGCCGCTGAAGCCGTGCTGCGCGAGGCCGCACTGGCCCGCATGGCCTCCGGCGCCATGGCGGAGGCCGCCACACTGGCCGGCCGGCTGGTGCGCCACAACCCACTGGATGAAAACTACCAGGCCTTGCTGGTGCGCAGTCTGGCCGCTTGCGGCGACGGCGTGGGCGCGGCGCGGCAAGCGGCCGCCTGCCGTGAGCTGTTCCAGCGCGAGCTTGGCGTGCAGCCCGGCGCTACGCTGGAAGCCGCCTTGCGCACGGTCACCGCGACGCCCACCGCGCGGCCGGCCACCGGGCGCGCAGCAGCGCTGGCGCAGCTGGAGGCGGGAGAGGCGGCGATTGGCGCGGGTGCGCTCGACGCCGGCCTTCAATGCCTGCGCCGCGCCATCGTCGAGGCGGACGCCACCGGCGACATGGCCCTGCGCGCCCGCGCCCGGGTGGCCCTGGGCGGCGCGCTGGTGCATGCCGCGCGCGGCCGTGACGAAGAAGGCGCAACGGCGCTCCACGAAGCACTGGAAGTGGGCCAGGACGCCTCCCCCGCGCTCGCCGCGGCGGCTTGCCGCGAGCTAGGCTATGTGGAATTCCTGCGCGGGCGCTACGAGCGCACGCTGGCCTGGCTGCAGCGCGCGGCGCCGCTCGCCAGCAACGACCGTGCTGAGCAGGCGCGCATCGCTACGCTGCACGGCAGCGCGCTCAGCGACACCGCGCACTACGCGGCTGCCATCAGCCTGCTGCGCGAAGCCGAGTCCCTGGGCGCCGCGGCCGGCGACCCCAAACAGCGCGCCTACGCGCTGTCCATGCTGGGGCGCGCACTGCTGCTGCACGGCGAGCTGGACGCCGCCGCCGAGGCGCTGGACCGCTCGGTGGCGCTGGCCCAGGCCGGCTGGACGGCTTTTGTGCCCTGGCCGCAATCGCTGCGCGCAGAAGTCGACCTGCAGCGCGGCGACGTGGAGGCCGCGGCGAATCGTTTTGAGCACGCCTTCGCGCTCGGCTGCCAGATCGGCGACCCTTGCTGGGAAGGCATCGCCGGACGCGGCCTGGGGCGCGTCGCGATGGCCCGCGGCGAACCTCAGCGCGCCGCCGAAATCCTGCTCGACGCGCTGGCGCGCTGCACCCGCCTGCCCGACGCCTACCTGTGGGGCAGAGGCTATGCGCTCGATGCGCTGTGCGGCGTCGCGGTGGCCCAGGCCATGCCCCAGGCCTCGGCCTGGATCAACGAACTGCAGGACCTGGCCGCGCGCAGCGGCATGCGCGAGCTCACGGTGCGCGCCTGCCTGCACCGCGGCGCGCTGGGCGACAGCGCAAGCCTGGCAGCGGCCGCACTGCTCGCGGGGCAGATCGACAACCCCGCGCTGCACACCCTCGCCGGGCTTTGAAGGAGGCTGATGATGAATGCACAACACCCCAAGGACACGGTGTTTCGCGGCGGGACCCAGCGCCTGTTGCCCGGCCAGGCGCTGCGCCTGCCCCGGCGCGGCGGTGAATTAACCGTGTTGCGGGGCCGGCTCTGGCTGACGCGCGGCAAGGACCCGGGCGACCACTTCCTCATGGCCGGCCAGCGTGTGCGCCTTGGGGACCATGAGAATGCGGTGATCGAGCCCGCTGAAAGCACGCGCGGCGTAAGCCTGTACTGGGAGCCCCGCCGTCCTGCCCTGATGGGCGCCTTGCTGGCCCGGCCTCTGAGCGGCGCGGCCTTCCTGGCTTTTCTCGCAGCTCGCGGCTTCGCGTCGCTGGCGCGCGGCGCCGCCGCGGCTGCGAGGCGCGCACGAGGCCAGCAGCCGGTCAGCGATGGCTATGCCGTGTTCGCGGCGCCTGGAAGTGGCAGGCCCGGCGAACCAGGCCGGCGCTGCTGAAGCCCCCGGCCCGAGAAGATCAAGACGCCTGCCGTTGTTGCTCCCTCTCGGCCAGAAGGTCGACAAAGGCCCGCACTTTCGCGGGACGAAAACGCGCGGCAGGAAACACCGCGTGGATGCCGCCCGAAGGCAACCGCCAGTGAGGCAGCACCTCTATGAGGCGGCCGGCCGCGAGATCGCTTGCCGCCGTGTAATCCGGCAGCACTGAAAGCCCAGCACCCTGGCATACGGCTTCGCGCACGGCCAGCGTGGCGTCGAGAAAAATCGAGGCCTGCACAGTCACGGCCTCCCGCTCTGTCTCGTCGAGTGAGAAATTCCAGGCGAGGTGCTCACGCAAGGCGGTGTTGGCAATGAAAGGCAGATGGGCGATGTCTTGCGGACGCGTGAGCCGCTCCACCTGCGCCTTCATGGCCGGTGAGGCCACCAGCAGCTGCCGGAACGAGCCGATTTTTCTGGCCTGCAGGCTGGTTTCCGCCAGCCAGCCGACGCGGATCGACAGTTCGAAGTTGCCGGACATGAGGTCCATGGTCTGGTCGCTCAGGACCGCGTCGACCTTGCACGCAGGATAGCGCTGGGTAAAGGCGGCGATGGCCGGCACCACGACGCCGACGCCATAGTCGAAGGGGGCGGTGAGCCGCAGCATGCCGGAGGGCTCCGCCGAGGTTTCGGCCAGGTCGTCGAAGGCATCCCCGGCCTCGCGCAGGATCAGGGCGCAGCGCTGGTAAAAGGCCTGGCCCAGTTCAGTGGGCTGCACCTTGCGCGTCGTGCGAACGAGCAGCGAGGTGCGGAACTCGCGCTCCAGCCGCGCGACCTGCTGGCTGACCACCGCCTTGGTGATGCCCAGGCGGTCCGCAGCTGCGGTGAATGAACCGGTTTCCACCACCGCCACAAAGTAGGCCAGGCGCCTCAGGCTCCCCAGGCCTCCCAGGTTGCCGTCGTCTTTATTGTTTGCTTTAAACATACATTGTGTTTAGCAGAGATGTCTTTAACAGTCAATGCAGAGTGCCTACCATCACTTTCATTGACTTGAGAAACCTTCAAAAAGCCTTCAAGAACGTATGAACAAGACCCTCCATTACCTGTTCGACCCGCTGTGCGGCTGGTGCTACGGCGCCACGCCGGCGCTCTCCGCGCTGCAGGGCCAGCCCTCCGTCAACGTGGAATTGCTGCCGACCGGCTTGTTCTCGGGCGAGGGTGCAAGGCCCATGGACAGCGAGTTCGCCGCCTATGCCTGGTCCAACGACCAGCGCATAGAACGCCTGACCGGCCAGCGCTTCACCGAGCAGTACCGCCACCAGGTCCTCGGGGATCGCCAGCGGCTTTTCGACAGCGGCCCCGCGACGGTGGCGCTGACGGCCGTGTCCTTGACCGCGCCGGCCCGGGAGCTGGAAGCACTCAAAGCCATACAAAGTGCGCGCTATGTGGACGGCAAGGATGTGACCTCGCTGGAAACCCTGGCCGGCCTTTTGCGGGGGCTGGGCCTTGAAGAGGCCGCCGCCCTGCTCGAGCAGCCGCGTGAGGATCTCCTCGCGGCCAACCGGGCCCGTACCCGCCGGGCACAGGCCTTGATGCAGGAGTTCGGCGCTCGCGGCGTGCCGACCCTGGTTGCCGAATCCGGCGCGAAGCGCTGGGTTGTGAATCACTCGAATTTCTATTCCAACCCAGGTGCGCTGATCGGCGAACTGAAAGCGGCCTGAACCTGCAATCTTTTTTAGTTAACCGTTAGAAGGCAAAAACCATGACAACACGAAGAGAAGCAATCAAAACCGTAGCCGCCGCGGGTGTCGCGACGGCCATCTTAGGAGTGAAAGACGCTATGGCTGCAAATACCAATCTGACCTGGAAACATTTCCCCGCCGGCGAGCACGGATTCTTCCGTGCCCCGGTCCTGATCTCCGGCGACCGAGAGGCCGTCCTGATCGACGGGGGCTTCACGCTTCCCGACGGCAAGGCGCTGGCCGAAGCCATCAAAGCCACGGGCAAAAAACTCACGACCATCTATATCAGCCAGAGCGATCCGGACTACTACTTCAGCCTCGCGCCCATCAAGGCGGCGTTTCCCGACGCCAAGGTGRTCGCCGCGCCGGCCACGATTGCGGCCATCAAAGGCAATGTGGAAAAGAAGCTGGCGACCTGGGGCCCGCAGCTCAAGGAAAACGGCCCGCAGGCCCTGGCCGACGTCGTGATGCCCGAAGCCTTCGACGGCCGGAGTCTGACCCTGGAAGGCCAGGCCCTGGAGATCGTCGACGTCGACGGCCTGGCCAATCGCCGCTACATCTGGGTGCCCTCGCTGAACGCCATCTTCGGCGGCGTGCTGCTGTTCTCCGGCGTTCACGTGTGGACCGCCGACACGCAGGGCGCCGAGGCCCGTGCCGCATGGGTGAAGACGCTTGACGCCATGGCCGCGCGCAAACCCGCCGTGGTCGTCCCCGGCCACATGGCTGTCACGGCGGCGGTGGACGCAAGCGCGATCCAATACACCCGCGACTATCTCGTCGCTTTCGAGGAAGTGCTGGCCAAGGCCGCCGACAGCGGCGCCCTGATCGCGGCCATGACCCGGCGCTACCCGAACGCCGGCATGGGCGTGGCGCTGCAAATCGGCGCCAAGGTCGCCAAGGGCGAAATGAAGTGGGGTTGAAGCCATGATGTCGAACATCGACATCGTCCGCGCGCACTATGCCGCGTCGGCGCAGGGAAACATCGACGCAATGATGGCCCATGTTTCGCCCCAGGTACGCTGGACCGAGATGGCGGGCTTTCCCTGCGCGGGCACCTGGGTCGGGCCGCAAGCGGTTACCGAGAACGTCTTTGCCGTACTGGGTAGGGACTGGATCGGCTACCGCTTCGAACTGCAAAGCCTCATCGACGCTGGCGAGCACATTGTCGGGGTGGGGAGCTACCACGGCACTTACCGCGCCACGGGAAAGGACATGCAGGCCCGCGTGGCCCATGTCTGGCGCCTGGAGGGCGGCAAGGTCACGGCCTTCGAGCAGTTCACCGACACGCTGCTGGTCCGCCAGGCCATGAACGTCGAATAAGACAAAAGGGCCGGGCCTGGGCAAGCCGGCCGGCCAGCCCTGAACGATCTGATCGAAGCCGTCGAATCAGCTGTCGCGCACTTGCGCGCCCGCATTGACGACAGTCGCCTAAAATCCCGGCCGAAAGCAAAAGGTACCGGGAGGCGGCCGCCTCGTTGTTGAATGCAAACATGGCAATAAACCCTCTGGCTGTGGATGACGGGGCAATACACCCCGACACCCGCACATCGCTGTTCCTGCCTTCGCCCTCGCTGGCCGATTGCGTGTGCGCGTATGTGGTGCGCGACACCATGGACGCCCAACTGAGCCCCCAACAAAGCTTCAGCCATCTGCCGGTGTCTCCGCTGGTCAGCATTGTCTGGTTGATTCAAGGTGGAAGATCATCCACGCAGATCAGCGAAGGCGAATGGCCCGCGTCGTCAAGGCGTGTTGTCTTGCGCGGCCCCCGCACGCAGCCCACGGTCTGGCAAAGCCACGGCCCGGCCCTTGGGTTTTCACTGACTATTTTTCCGGATGCGTTTCATGCGCTGACCGATTTGAATGTGACGAGCTTGCTTGATCAGGCCAGGAACCTGCAAACCGTACTTGGCAAAGACTGGCAGCACATGGCGATTGACGTCCTGCGGGCCGGCGACGACCTGGAACGCATTCAAATCATTGAGGCCTTTTTAACGCCTCGCTGGACACCTGTGCGTGCGCCGCGGCCGGTGGCAACGCCGCCGGATGGCCTGTCCTTGTTCAATGACTGGGTCGATGCGGTAGCGCTGCGTGCCTCCGCTTCAACCCTTGGGCAAAGCACGCGCCAACGGGAGCGGCTCATCAAGGGGCAATTGGGACTTCCCATGCGTGCGATCCGCGGGCTGGTCCGCATGGAGTCAACATTGACGCGGGGACACGGCTCCAACGCCTTTGGAGGCCCGTCTTTGGTGGACGTCGCCCATGCGATGGGATTCTCCGACCAGGCGCACTTGTGCCGGGAAGTCAAACGCTACTCGGGCCTGAATCCAACGGATCTGCAGCGTGCCATTGAAACCCAGGAGTCCTACTGGCCTTACCGCTTGAGGCAAGCGCTGAAGGCGCGCTGACGGCTCTGGACCTTGTCCACGGGCCGCAATTCCTGTTGCGTCCAATTCCACCATACGCGCCGCAAATGTCGTTTTGATTCAAGACCGCCTCCTCGCGCTTGCGTAACATCCAAGTCTTTTGTTCGCCCGGCTCGCCCCACCATGCGCTTGCAGATCAGTCCCAAACTTCTCGGCCTCAGCCTGGCCGTGCTGTCCTTTGCCTCTGTGAGCCACGCTCAGGGCGTCTACAAATGGGTGGATGCACAGGGCAAAACCCACTACGACCAGCAGCCGCCCGCCAGCGATAAACCCAGTGAGGCGCTGAAACTGCACAGCAACAGCAGCTTTGGCGGTGACAACAACGGCAAGGTACGCCCCACCGAGTACAACGCCGACGGCACCAAAAAGATTCCCAAAGACGTGCAGGACTTTGCCAAGGGCATGGAAAAGGCCCTGGGAACCAAAGACAGCAAAGAGGTGCCGCTGGACTGCAGCAGCGCGGTCAGGAATGCGCAGGACCAGGCGGATACAGCGCTGGAAGTCAGTGCCAAGAACCTGAAAACCGGCTACATCACCCAGGCAGACTACGACAACAATGCCGCCAGGCTGCGCCGCGCCAAGGCAGAAACCACTGTGGCCGGCTGCCAGTCCGCCACGGGCAAGGACCGCGCCTTCTACCAATGCATGTCCAACGGCAACAACCACTTCACGGCTTGCATCAAGTAGGCAAGCAAGGCGCGAGGTCCCTGGCGCCCGACGGTCCAGTCCATGGGCTCACTCCGGGCAAAGAAAAACCCACCCTTCTTTCGAAGCGCGGGTTTCAAATAAAGCCTGATTTTCAGCCTGGTTTTCTGGCTTAAAACGGAATGTCGTCATCCATGTCGTCAAAACCGCTGGCGGCCTTGGAGGCCGCAGGGGCCTGGCGTGGGGCCGCTGCCGGCGCGCGTGCCGGTGCGGACTGGCGCGGGGCCTCGTAGCCGCCGCCATCATCCCCACCGGGGCCGCCCATGCCCTGGCGGCTGCCCAGCATCTGCATCTGGTCGGCGCGGATTTCGGTGGTGTATTTTTCAATGCCGTCCTTGTCGGTCCACTTGCGCGTGCGCAGCGAGCCTTCGACATAGACCTGCGAACCCTTGCGCAGGTATTGGCCGACGATTTCAGCGAGGCGGCCGTTGAACACCACGCGGTGCCATTCGGTGGCCTCCTTCATTTCGCCGGTCTGCTTGTCTTTCCACTTGTCGGTGGTGGCGATGGTGACGTTGGCGACCTGGTCGCCGCTCGGGAAGCTGCGCATTTCGGGGTCGCGGCCCAGATTGCCGACGACGATGACTTTATTGACGGATGCCATGGGGGTTCTCCTGAGCTGATCTACAGGGCGGGCCTGCTTATTTATGAATACCTACAGTTTAACTGGCCGACCCGGCAGGGCTTCCTCGCCAGTGGCCGTAACGGGCGCATGGCGCCCGGGCGCCCGCATGGGCCAGGCCACCAGCAGCCAGGCCAGCATCAGGCCACCGCACAGCATAAAAAGCCCCGCTGCGCCATGGTTTTTGGTGATCCAGCCGCCTACCGCACCGCCGGCAAAAAAGCCCAGCGACTGCAGGGTGTTGTACACCCCCAGCGCCGCGCCGCGCGCATGCGCGGGCGCCACGCGGGAGGCCAGGCTGGGCTGGGTGGCCTCGAGCACGTTAAAACCGCAGAAAAACAGGAAGAGCAAGGCGGCCAGCAGGCCCAGGCCGTGCGGCCCCGGGCTTGACGACACCGCCCACAGCAGGCCCAGCTGCACCACAAAAACCAGGCCCACGGCCCCCAGGAACACGGCGCGCAGGTAGCCGCGCCGCTCCAGTGGGAACAGCGTCATGCCCATCACCAGGAAGGACGCCAGCACCGCCGGCAGGTAAACCTGCCAGTGGCGGGCCTTGTCGAGACCAGCCGCCACCAGCAGCGCCGGTATCGCCACCCACATGGCCAGTTGCACCGCATGCAACACGAACACGCCGAAGTCCAGCCGCAGCAAGGCCGGGTCTTTGAGCACTTCCAGCACGCTGCCGCGCGGGCGGTTCGCGTGCTCCGCCGGCTCGGGCGGCACCCACCACAGGACCACCGCGATGCCGCCCAAGGCCAGCGCGCCGGTCAGGGCGAACAGGCCATGCAGGCCGATAGAGGCCGCCAGCAGGGGCGCCACGAGCAGCGAGAAGGCGAACATCAGCGCGATGCTGCCGCCTACCAGCGCCATGGCCTTGGTGCGCACCTCGTCGCGCGTGGAATCGGCCAGCAAGGCAGTGACTGCGGCCGAAATGGCGCCCGCGCCCTGCAGCGCCCGGCCCGCCACCAGCCAGTTCAAATCAGGCGCCCAGGCCGCAATAAAGCTGCCCAGGGCAAATACGACCAGGCCGGAAATAATCACGCGTTTGCGGCCCCACCAGTCCGAAGCGATGCCGAAGGGAATCTGCAACAGGCCTTGCGTGAGCCCGTAAATGCCCATGGCCAGGCCGACGCGCGCCGGGTCGTCCCCACCCGGGTATTTGGCCGCTTCCAGCGCAAACACCGGCAGCACCAGGAACAGGCCCAGCATGCGCAGCGCAAAAATCGACGCCAGCGAGGCGCTGGCGCGGCGCTCGGTAGGTGTCATGGGGTAAGACGGGGAGACGGAGGGCTCGGACACGGGATAAACAGGCAAAAAAGACTCAAAACCGGACAAAAGACGGCCCAAATCGGGGGCAAACCGGAACAAACCGGGAATTCGGCCGCCGTGGCGCGGCCCCGTTTAGACCGTGAATAGGTTCTAAGCGGCTATTGTGCTTGAAACGGTGCTTCGGTCTATGATGGAGAGTTTTGCGGCTGCCACATCTTGAACTCTCCTGACGACAGCAAATACCTCGCCTCCCAGGCTGCCGAAGGCCGTCACGTGGCTGAGCCCCCGGCCCGCTACCTGGCCCAGGCGCTGGCGGCGCAGCGCATCAGCATTCGCGGCGCGCGCACGCACAACCTCAAGAACATCGACCTGGACATCCCGCGCAACCAGCTGGTGGTCATCACCGGGCTGAGCGGCTCCGGCAAATCCAGCCTGGCCTTCGACACGCTGTACGCCGAAGGCCAGCGCCGCTACGTCGAAAGCCTGTCCACCTACGCCCGCCAGTTTCTGCAACTGATGGACAAGCCCGACGTCGACATGATCGAGGGCCTGTCGCCCGCGATCTCCATCGAGCAGAAGGCCACCTCGCACAACCCGCGCTCCACCGTGGGTACGGTGACCGAAATCCACGACTACCTGCGCCTGCTGTTCGCACGCGCCGGCACGCCGTTCTGCCCGATTCACGACCTGCCGCTGCAGGCGCAAAGCGTCAGCGAGATGGTCGACACGGTGCTAGCCCTGCCGGAGGACACCAAGCTGATGATCCTGGCGCCGGTGGCGCGCGACCGCAAGGGCGAGTTCGTCGACCTGTTCGCCGAAATGCAGTCCCAGGGTTATGTGCGCTTTCGCGTCGACGGCACGGCCTATGAATTCGACGAGCTGCCCAAACTCAAGAAAACCGAGAAGCACAACATCGACGTGGTGATAGACCGCGTCAAGGTGCGCTCCGACCTGCAGCAGCGCCTGGCCGAAAGTTTTGAAGCCGCGCTGCGCCTGGCCGACGGCAAGGCCATCGCGCTCGAGATGGATGGCGATAAGGAACACCTGTTCAGCGCGAAGTTCTCCTGCCCGGTCTGCGACTATTCGCTCAGCGAGATGGAGCCGCGGCTCTTTTCTTTCAACTCGCCGGTCGGCGCCTGCCCCACCTGCGACGGCCTGGGCCACATGGAGTTTTTCGACCCGGCGCGCGTGGTGGCCTTCCCCTCGCTGAGCCTGGCCAGCGGCGCCGTCAAGGGCTGGGACAGGCGCAACGGTTATTACTTCTCGATGCTGGAAAGCCTGGCCAAGCACTACAAGTTCAACATCGACACGGCCTTTGAGGACTTGCCCGACAACGTGCAGCAGGTCGTGCTGCACGGTTCGGGCGATGAAGAGATCAAGTTCAGCTACGTGATGGACTCGGGCAACTTCGCCGGCAAGAAGATCAGCAAGAAGCACCCCTTCGAAGGCGTGATCACCAACTTCGAGCGCCGCTACCGCGAGACCGACTCCGCCGCCGTGCGCGAGGAACTCGCCCGCTACCGCAGTGTGCAGCCCTGTCCTGACTGCGAAGGCACGCGGCTGCGCACCGAAGCGCGCCACGTCTACCTGGTCAGCGCGCCTGAGGGCGGCGCCAAGCCCGAACGCAAAGCGATCTACGAGATCAGCCACGCCACTTTGCGCGAAAGCTTTGCGTATTTCAGCGTCCTCAAGATGGAAGGCGCCAAGGCCGAGATTGCCGCCAAGGTGGTGCGCGAAATCGGCCTGCGCCTGAAATTCCTCAACGACGTGGGCCTCAACTACCTGAGCCTGGACCGCAGCGCCGAGACGCTGTCGGGCGGCGAATCGCAGCGCATACGCCTGGCCTCGCAGATAGGCTCGGGCCTGACCGGCGTGATGTATGTGCTCGACGAGCCCAGCATAGGCCTGCACCAGCGCGACAACGACCGCCTGATCGGCACGCTCAAGCATTTGCGCGACATCGGCAACAGCGTGCTGGTGGTCGAGCACGACGAAGACATGATCCGCGCGGCCGACCACGTCATCGACATGGGGCCGGGCGCCGGCATCCATGGCGGGCGCGTGATGGCCCAGGGCACCTTTGACGAAGTGAAGAACAACCCCGACTCGCTGACGGGTAAGTACCTGGCGCAGACACTGAAGATCGCCGTACCCAAGCGCCGCACGCCCTGGCTGCCGACGGTGAAGGCGGTGGAAGCGGCCGAGAAGAAAAAAGCCTCGCGCTTTCCGCAAAGCCCGGCCGCCGAACGCCGCGCAGCGCGCGAGGCCGTGCACCAGGCCACGTTGGGCGACATGCAGGCGCTGCGCGTCATCAACGCAACCGGCCACAACCTCAAGGGCGTGAGCGTCGAGTTTCCGGTAGGCCTCCTGACCTGCGTGACCGGCGTTTCCGGTTCGGGCAAGTCCACGCTGGTCAACGACACGCTGTACGCCGCCGTGGCCCGCACGCTGTACCGCGCGCACGAAGAGCCCGCCGCGCACGAATCGATCGAAGGCATAGAACATTTCGACAAGGTCATCAACGTTGACCAGTCGCCGATAGGCCGCACGCCGCGCAGCAACCCGGCCACCTACACCGGCCTCTTCACGCCGATACGCGAACTGATGGCCGAGATGAACACGGCGCGCGAACGCGGCTACGGCGCAGGGCGCTTTTCCTTCAACGTCGCCGGGGGCCGCTGCGAGGCCTGCCAGGGCGACGGTGTGGTCAAGGTCGAAATGCACTTCCTGCCCGACGTGTACGTACCCTGCGACGTCTGCAAGGGCATGCGCTACAACCGCGAAACCCTGGAAGTGCAATACAAGGGCAAGAACATCGCGCAGATCCTGGACCTCACGGTCGAGGTCGCGGCCGAGTTCTTCAAGGCCGTGCCCACCATCGCGCGCAAGCTGCAGACCTTGCTGGATGTGGGACTGTCCTACATCAAGCTGGGCCAGGCTGCGACCACGCTCTCGGGCGGCGAGGCGCAACGCGTCAAGCTCGCGCTGGAACTGAGCAAGCGCGACACCGGCCGCACGCTCTACATCCTCGATGAACCGACGACAGGCCTGCACTTCGCCGACATCGACCTGCTGCTCAAGGTGCTGCACCAGCTGCGCGACGCCGGCAACACGATTGTCGTGATCGAGCACAACCTGGACGTCATCAAGACGGCCGACTGGCTGGTCGACATGGGCCCCGAAGGCGGAGCCGGCGGCGGCACCGTCGTGGGCGTGGGCACGCCGGAAGACATCGCGGCCAACCCGGCCAGCCATACCGGGCGCTATCTCGCGCGCCTGCTTTAGAGTCGCTCAAAAACCCTCCTGGCGTTGTTGCAGCCGCCTTGCCGTGCTGGTGCACTGTCTGCGGCGGCGCGCCTAGCCAGGACCGCTTCGCTGGGTTTTGTGAGCAGCTCCTGGCTCCGAGCCACTTTTTTCTTTCTTTTCAACGGATTCCGGTTTGAACAGCTCCGCCTTTTTCACCCAGCGCAAAATCGTTTTCCTGCTGGCCTCGCTGTGCTGCCTGCTCTGGGGCAGCGCCTATCCGGCGATCAAGAACGGCTATGCGCTGTTCCATATCGCCGCCGATGACATTCCCTCCAAGCTGGTGTTCGCGGGCTGGCGCTTTATTTTTGCCGGACTGGTGCTGCTGGTGTTCGCCCTCTTGAGCCGCAAGCCGGTGTTCCAGCTCGACAGGCGCACCTTCGGCCAGGTCACCATCGTCGGCCTGACGCAGACCAGCCTGCAGTATGTGTTTTTCTACATCGGCCTGGCCTACGCAACCGGCGTGAAGAGTTCCATCATGAACGCCACCGGCACTTTTTTCAGCGTGCTGCTCGCGCACTACATCTACAAGAACGACAGGCTCAGCTTCAACAAGGTGCTGGGTTGCGTGGTGGGATTTGCGGGCGTGATGGTGGTGAACTTCAGCGAAAGCCTGCTCAGCTTCGACTTCACGCTGCTGGGTGAAGGCTTTGTCGTGATCGCTGCCTTTGTACTCTCGGCCGCCAGCATCTACGGCAAAAAAGTCTCCCAGCGCGTGGACTCGGTCGTGCTGACTGGCTGGCAACTGGCGATCGGCGGCCTCGCCCTGCTGATCATCGGTTTTGCCACCGGCGGTTCACTGACGGGCTTCAGCCTCAAGTCCACCCTGCTGATGGTGTACCTCGTGGTGCTGTCATCGGCCGCGTTTTCGCTGTGGACGATTTTGCTGAAGTACAACCGGGTCAGCATGATCACGGTGTTCAACTTCATGGTTCCGATTTTTGGGACCATGTTGTCGGCGGTGTTTCTGGATGAGAGCTTTCTCGAGTGGAAGAATGGGGTGGCGTTGGTGTTGGTTTGTTATGGGATTTGGTTGGTGACGAAAGAAGAGAGGATTGCTTAGCCGGGTCTTGCGCCGGCTTGCGCGCTTGTGCCTTTTGCATAGGCTTGCTGGCCGGGTCTCGCCCCGGCGGGCGACTTACTTTCTTTTGCTTCGCCAAAAGAAAGTAAGCAAAGAAAAGGCGACCCGCAGTCTGGGTCCCTACGCTTCGCTTCGGGCAACCTGCGGTGCTCGAGCCAAGCGGGGTCAAAAACAACTCGCTTCGCTCAGACACGTTTTTGCCCTGATCCGCTTGTCTCTGCGCTCCTCGGCCCAGCCAGGACGGGGCAATCGGGAGCGGGGACAAAAACCAAAGAACCARYACAAAGACAAACAAGGACACGCCRTGGCGTGTCCTTGTGGTTTCAGGTATTCRGGGTTKTGTCTTCGGCTGTTTGGCTGTTCGGTATCCGGGCCCCTTGTGTATGCGCCGAGGAGCGCAGGTCCAGACGGACAAGGGCAAAAACGTGTCTGAGCGAAGCGAGTTGTTTTTGACCCCGTCTGGACCGAGCACCGCAGGCTGCCCCGTAGCGAAGCGAAGGGGACGCAGACACCAGGGTCGCCTTTTCTTTTGCTTACTTTTCTTTTGGCGAAGCAAAAGAAAAGTGAGTAGCTGCCGGGCTACCCCCGGCCAACCACCCTCAGCAGAGTAAGCAGACAGACGAAGAGAGGAGAAGGAGAGAGGGGGGAGAGCGCGCCCGCCGGCGCAAGACCCGGCCCAAGAGCTACCAGGCCAATCAGCTCAATTGGCCGCAGTGAACCGACGCCTCACATGCCGAGGCGTCTCAATCTCATCCACAATCGCCACGGCCAAATCGGCCACCGAGATGCCGGCGGGCTTATCCCCCTGTCCGGACAGCAGTTCGTCAGCGCCGAGGCGGTACTTGCCCGTACGCTCGCCGGGCGCCAACCCAATGGGAGGCGAGACAAAACTCCAGTCCAGCGAGGTTTCGAGCTTGAGCTGGTTGAGGGCTTCGCGCGCGGCCAGCGCGCCCTGCTTGTATTCGGCGGGGAACTGCGGCGTGTCCACCAGTTGCAGGCCGGGCGCCACATACAGGCTGCCCGCGCCGCCCACCACCAGCAGGCGCTTCACGCCGGCCTGTTTGACGCCGTCCACGATGGCTTTGCTGGCCTGCAGGTGCAGGTCATAAATTTTGGGTTCGCCCCAGCCGGGGTTGTAGGCGCTGATGACGGCGTCGTGGCCGGCCACGGCCTTGGCAACCTGGTCGGCGTCCAGCGCGTCGGCGGCAACGACCTTGAGGGCTGTTTGCGGCGCGACTTTGCCGGGGTTGCGGGCCAGCACCGTGACCTTGTGGCCGCGGCCCAGCAGTTCGGAAAGAATCGGTGCGCCTACAAAACCGGTGGCGCCTATGAGTGCGATGTTCATAATGGAAATTGCCCTGTGGTTGAAAGAAGCTGTTAGTTTGATTGCTTCACAAGCAGCTGAATAGACGGCAAAATTCAACAACACTATGAAGTACAACTAATCAATGAGTGATAGATCCCTGGACCAGCTCAAGCGCATGGCCGTCTTTGCCGAGGTGGTGGCGGCGGGCTCGCTGACGGCGGCGGCGCGCCGCCTGGGCATGACGCCTTCGGCCGTGAGCCAGCATTTGCGCCAGCTCGAGCAGGCGCTGGGCCTGGCGCTGCTGCACCGCTCGACGCGGCGCATCACCTTGACCGAGGCCGGCGAGCGCTACCACGCCGGTTGCGCGACCATGGTGGGCGCCGCGCGCGAGGCCGAGCAGGCACTGGTGCGCCTGCGCGACGAACCCGAGGGCGAACTGCGCCTGACAGCGCCTGTCGGCTTTGGCAGCCTGCTGGCAGCGGCGCTGGCGCCGCTACGCGGGCATCCCAAACTCACACTGTGCCTGCTGCTGGACGACACGCTGATCGACCTGGTTGAAGAGCGCATAGACATCGCTTTGCGCGTCGGCTCGTTGGCGGACTCATCCCTGGTGGCACGCAAGCTCGGCGTCATGAAGCGCCAGCTTTGCGCTTCCCCGGCCTACCTGGCTGAACGCGGCTGGCCCGCGCATCCAAGAGACCTGCTGCAGCACGACTGGCTGGCGAGCAAGCCGCAAACCGCCGGCGTCGACATGCTGGAACTCACGGGGCCGGAGGGGGAGCGGCAAACCCTGCGGCTGGAGCCGCGCGTGCAGGCATCGCAGGTATCGGCGCTGCATGCGCTATACCTCGCGGGCTGGGGCATAGGCATGGCGGTGAGCGAGGACGATCGCACGGCGCTGGCCGAGGGCCGTTTGCTGCCGATACTTCCAGGCTGGCGCATGACGGATGTGCCGGTGTATGCCGTCACGCCGCGCCGCGGCGAGCAACCGGCCAAGGTGCGCTACACGCTGGAGCTGCTGGCAGCCTGGTTTGGCGAGGTGCAGGCCGCCAACCTCAAGCCTGCTGCGGGCGCGGCCTGAACACCAGCCCGCCCAGCATCACACAGGCCAGCGCGGCCACCACGAAAGCCACACCGGCCCATTGCCAGGGCGTGACGACCTCGCCCAGCACCAGCATGCCGGTGGCCAGCCCGACGACAGGCACACCCAGGCTGAAAGGCGCAACGCGGTTCGCCGGGTGGCGCTTGAGAAGGTTGGTCCACAGGCCGTAGCCCAGGATGGTGGCGGCCCAGCCCAGGTAAGCCACGGCGGCCCAGCTCGACGCGCGTGCCTCCAGCCAATGCCAGCGCAGGGGCTCGGGGTCAAAAGCCCAGGACAGCGCGGCAAAGGGCAGCACCGCGACCAGACTGCTCCACACCACAAAAGCCAGCGGCGAATAGTCCTTGTAAGTCTGCTGCACGCGGCGCGCCACGATGTTGGACATGGCCCACATGGCCGCCGCGCACAGCGTGAGCACAAAGCCCAGCGGCGTGGTGGCGCTGCTGCCGTCCGTGCCCACGTAGTTGAGCGCGAAGCAGGCCAGGCCCAGGGCCGCGAGCGCCAGGCCGGCCTGCAGCGGGCGGCTGGCGCGCTCATGCAGCAGCACAAAACCGAACAGCGCCGTCCAGAACACCTGGGTCTGCTGCAACACCGAGGCCAGTGCCGCCGTCATGCCGACCTTGAGCGCGAGAAACAAAATGCCGAATTGCCCCACACCCTGGAAGAGGCCATAAAACACAATCCACTTCCACGCGATCTTGGGCGGGCGTATCAGCAGCACCAAGGGTAGGGCGGCGAACACATAGCGGGCGGTGCCCAATTGGAAAGGCGTGAAGTCGCGCAGCGCGAATTTCATGACCACAAAATTGACGCCCCACAGCACGACCACGGTGAGGGCGGCCGCCAGGTCGCGGCCCGTCAGGGCGTTGTGTTGCATCAGCGGGACCGGGCGCAGCTCAGGACGGCTGCATGCTGCGCGCGGCGTCCAGGTGCGCCTTGACGCGCTGGGCCAGCGCGACGTCGCCGGGGGTCTCGGGCCGCCATTCCTGGGCGGGCAAGGCTTTGCCGTCCAGGTCCACCGCGACAAACACCACCAGGCATTCGGTGATCACCGCCATCTGCCCGACTTTCATGTCACCCGCGCGCACTTCCACCGAGATGTTCATGCTGGTCTTGCCGGTATAGGCCAGGCGCGCTTCGACTTCGACCAGGTCGCCGATCATGATGGGGCGCTGGAAGCGGATGCTGCCCACCGAGACAGTGACGCAATAGCGCTTGGCCCAGCTGGTGGCACAGGCATAACCGGCCTCGTCAATCCATTTCATGACGGTGCCGCCGTGGACTTTGCCGCCGAAATTGACGGTGCTAGGTTCGGCCAAAAAGCGAAGCGTGATGGAGGACATGGGGAGCTGCCGGTGGTTGTGGGGTGTTCAGGTGTGCTGCCAGGCGATGGCGGCGACGCGCATCATATTGTCGCCCATCACGCCCTCGATCTCGGCCGCACTCAAGCCCACGCGCCGCAGCGCCTCAGGCAACAAGCGCCAAGTCTCCACCGGCGTGTAGCTCATGCGCTGCACGCTGCGGTCATAACCGGCAGCCTTGGGCCACCAGTAATTCGGGTCGTAATCGCCGGGCGGGTTGTCGTTGAGTTCGTCCTGCCGGAAGCTGATGTCCAGGCCTATGCCCACATGCTGCGCGCCCACCAGGCCGGCCACATAGGCCACATGCCGCGCCATATCGCCGGCATTCGGCGTGTTGGTGCCCAGGAAGGCCGAGACGCCGGAGATGCAGACCACGCCGCCGGTCGAGGCACATGCGCGTATCTGCTCGTCACTGATGTTGCGGCCGTGCTCCACCAGCGCCAGCGGGTTGGCGTGGCTGAAGATCACGGGCTTTGACGAAGCCGCCATGATGTCCAGGCTGCAGCGCCGGCCGGTGTGCGAGCAGTCCATCAGCAGGCCGGCCGCATTGACGGACCGCACCATGCGCACGCCCAGCGGCGTGAGGCCGCGCGCCTCGTCATGGCAACCGTCGGCCACGCTGTTATTGCGGTTGTAGGCAAAGTGGATCTGCCGCACGCCGAGCTCGCGGTAGAGCACCACCATCTCGGGCTGCTCCTGCAGCGGTATCGCGCCTTCGAGGTCGAAGCCGATGGCGAGCCGGCCCGCCGCGGCGGCTTCGCGGATCTCATCCACACTGGAGACCAGGCTGTAGCGGCCGGGGTTGGCGGCGATTTTCGCGCGGAAGGCGGCGATCACCGCCATGATTTGCGCCACCGGGTTCATGTCCATGCCGACATTGACGGAGACATAGTTGACGCCCGCGGCGCGCAGTTCGTCCATGGGCGAAAAGTCGGCCTCCGGGTGCAGTGGCAGGCAGGCATGGGCTTCCCAGTTGATCATGATGATGTCGCCTATGTAAGAGAGAAATTAAATCACGCGGCCCGTCGGCACGCCAGGGGTCGGCAGCAATTACGCGGCGGCCGCGGCGCGGCGCTTGAAGCCGGTGGAGGCCTCCATCAGGCTCAGCGTGTAGGCATTGGTGGCCTGGTGGGCCGCCAGGTCGGCCGAGGGCAGCATCTCTACCGTCCGGCCGCGCTGCATCACCATGAGCCGCTCACACAGGTGGGTGACGACGGCCAGGTCGTGGCTCACCATGATAAAAGTCAGGCCGCGCCGGCGGCGCAACTCTTCCAGCAGGTTGAGCACCTCGGCCTGCACCGAGGCGTCCAGGGCCGATGTCGGTTCGTCGAGCAGCAGGATTTGCGGCTCCAGAATCAGCGCGCGCGCAATCGCGATGCGCTGGCGCTGCCCGCCCGAGAGCTGGTGCGGGTAGCGAAAACGAAAGCCCGTACCCAGGCCGACTTCTTCAAGCGCGCGTTCTATGCGCACCTCCGCATCCAGGATACCGTGGATGGCCAGCGGCTCGGCCAGGATGCGATCCACCGTGTGGCGCGGGTGCAGCGAGCCATACGGGTCCTGGAACACCATTTGCACCTGCCGCCTGAAGGCTTTGCTGCCGGGCGCGCTGTCCTGGCCCAGCAGCCGGACCGTGCCGGCCGTGCGCGGCGCCAGGCCGCAGATGGCGCGCAGCACCGTGGATTTTCCCGAGCCCGATTCGCCGACGATGCCAAAGCTTTCGCCGGGGCTCACGGTGAAGGAGGTGTCGGCGACCGCGACGAAACCGTCGTACACCACGCGCAGGCCGCTGACCTCAAGGCCCAGCGATACGGCAGAGGCCGATGCGTTCACAGCGCCCACTCCGGTTTCCGGTCCAGCACGGCCAGCGGATGCGTGGAGGCGCCCAGCCGCGGCAGGCAGGCCATGAGGCCGCGCGTATAGGGATGCTGCGCACTCGCCAGGCCGCCGGCGGCGAGTTCTTCCACCACACGGCCCGCGTACATCACGAGGATGCGGTCGCAGAAGGTGGACACCAGCCGCAGGTCGTGCGAGACCAATATCAGGCCCATGCCGCGTTCGGCCACCAGCGTGTCGAGGATGGACAGCACCTGGAGCTGCACCGTCACGTCCAGGGCCGAAGTGGGCTCGTCGGCGATCAGCAGGTCGGGGTCGGCGATCAGCATCATGGCGATCATCGCGCGCTGGCCCATGCCGCCCGAGACCTCATGCGGGTAGAGCTTGAAGACGCGCGCAGGGTCGTCAATGCGCACCGACTCGAGCGCGGCCAGCGCGCGCTTCCTGGCCTCGGCCGACGAGACGCACGTGTGGGCCTGCAGCGTTTCCACGATCTGCGCGCCTATGGTCATGACCGGGTTCAGCGAAAACTTCGGGTCCTGCAGCACCATGGCGATGCGGCCGCCGCGCAGCGCGCGGCGTTGCGCCGGCGCGCAGTTGAGCAGGTCCGTTCCGGAAAATTCCAGGCGTTGGGCGCTGATGCGGCCTTCGGGCGCGGTCAACCCCATGATGGCGCGGCCGGTTTGCGACTTTCCTGATCCCGACTCACCGACAATGCCCAGTCGTTCACGCCCCAGCGTGAAGGACACGCCGCGCACCGCCTCGGTCATGCCGCCGTCACGGCGCGGAAAGCTGACCCGCAGGTCGTCTACAACCAGCAAAGGGGCGTTGGAAGCGGCGGTCATTTGGCAGCCTTCGGGTCCAGCGCGTCGCGCAGGCCGTCGCCCAGCAGGTTGAAGGCCAGGCTCACGACAAAAATCGCCGCACCGGGCGCGGCCGCCACCCACCACTGGTCCAGCACATACAGGCGGCCGTTGGCGATCATCGCGCCCCACTCCGGCATGGGCGGCTGCGCGCCCAGGCCCAGGAAGCCCAGGCCGGCCGCCGTCAGGATGATGCCGGCCATGTCCAGCGTGACACGCACAATCACCGAGGACAGGCACAGCGGCATGATGTGGCCGAGCACGATGCGCCAGGGCGAGGCGCCCAGCAGCTGCACGGCGGCGATATAGTCGGTCTGGCGAATCGTCAGTGTCTCGGCCCGCGCCATGCGCGCATAAGGCGGCCAGGAGGTAATGGCGATGGCGATCACCGCGTTCTGTATGCCGGGCCCCAGCGCGGCGACAAAAGCCAGCGCCAGGATAAGGCGCGGAAACGCGAGAAAGATGTCGGTGATGCGCATCAGCACCGCGTCGACCCAGCCGCCGGCATAACCGGCCACGGTGCCGACAATCAGGCCCAGCGGCGCGGCCAGCACCGCCACCAGGATCACCACCATCAGCGTGATGCGTGAGCCTATGATGATGCGCGAAAAAATGTCGCGCCCCTGGTCGTCGGTGCCGAACCAGTGCGTCCACGAGGGCGGCAGCAGCCGTGTGGTGCGCAGGTCGCCGGTATAGGCCGAGTAAGGCGTCAGCAGATCGGCAAATATCGCGACCAGAATCAGCGCCACAACGATGAGCAAACCCAGCATGGCCAGCCGGTTGCGCGAAAAATCGCGGCAGCCGTGGTAGACCCGGCCCATAAAGGCCTGGCGGCGCGAGGTGGGCCTGTCGGTACTGAGCCAGTCGCGCAAGGATGCACTTTTTGAGGTCACAAGGAGACTTCCTTCATCGGATGCGTGTCCTTGGGTCCAGCAATTTATAAAGAACATCAGACAATAAATTCAAGCCCACGAAAATCGAGCCCACGATGATGGTGCCGCCCAGCACCGCATTCATGTCGGCGTTCTGCAGCGAGTTGGTGATGTACAGCCCAAGGCCCGGCCAGGCGAACACGGTTTCGGTCAGCACCGAGCCCTCCAGCAGGCCGGCATAGGACAGCGCGATCACCGTCACCAGCGGCACCATGGCATTGCGCAGCGCGTGGCGCCAGATGATGCGCGACTCGGACAGGCCCTTGGCGCGCGCGGCGATCACATACTCCTGCGCGAGCTCATTGAGCATGAAGGAGCGCGTCATGCGGCTGATATAGGCCAGCGCGAAATAGCCGAGCAGCGCGGCCGGCAATATCAGGTGCGAAAACACATTGCGAAAAGCCTCCCATTCGCCGGCCATGGCGGTGTCCAGCAGCAGCAGGCCGGTGACCGGCGTGAGCGTGTATTCGTAAGTCACATCGATGCGGCCCGGCCCCGAGACCCAGCCCAGGCGCGCATAAAACACCACCAGCGCCATCAGCCCCAGCCAGAAGATGGGCACTGAATAACCGACCAGGCCGATCACGCGCACCACCTGGTCCACCAGCTTGCCGCGCCGCACGGCCGCCCACACACCCAGCGGCACACCCAGGCCTGCGCCTATCAATATGCCCAGGCTGGCCAGTTCCAGCGTGGCCGGAAAGGCGCGTTTGATGTCCGTCATCACCGGGTTGGCGGTCAGCACCGAAGTGCCGAAGTCGCCCTTGAGCACCTTGCTGAGGTAGATGTAGAACTGCTGGTAGAGCGGCTTGTCCAGCCCCAACTCTTCACGCGCACGGGCGATCACATGGGCCGGCGCGCGGTCGCCCACGATGGCCAGCACCGGGTCGATCGGAATGACACGACCTATGAAAAATGTGACCGCAAGCAGGCCCAGGTAGGTGAGCAGTATCACCACCAGGAAGTTGGCAAAACTTTTGGCGTGGGGCGCCAGGCGTTGGCCGGCCGTGCGCGAAGCCACCGCACTGAGCGGCGTCACGCCGGCGGCCGTGGGGTCGGGGATGGCCAAAGTCGTGGAGCTGTCAGCGCTTGGATGCGTTGAACATGTAGTTGCTGTCGAAGGTGGGGCCCAGCTTCAGACCGTCCACATTGTTGCGGTAGGCCGCCACCTCGGTCTGCTGGTACAGCATGATGAAGGGGCTGGTCTTGCGGAACTCGGCCTGCAGCTCCTCGTACATCTTCTTGCGCTTGCCGGCATCGCGCTCCAGCACGGCGGCGTCCGACTGCTTGGTCAGCTCGGGAATCGCCCAGGCATTGCGCCAGGCCAGCGGCTTGGCCTTGGCGTCGTCGGCGTTGTCGGGGTTGCGCGTAAAGGTGTCGGCATTCGAATGCGGGTCCCAGTAGTCGGCGCCCCATTGGCCGATGTACATGTCGTGGGTGCGGGCACGGTACTTGGTCAGCGTCTGCTTGCCGTCGCCAGGGATGATCTCAATGTCTATGCCCGCCTGCTTGGCCGTCTGCTGGAAGGCCTCGGTGATGCCCTGCACCGGCTGTATGGTGCGCATATCGATGGTGACCTTGAAGCCGTTGGGCAGGCCCGCCTTGGCCAGCAGCTGCTTGGCCTTGGCGACGTCGAGTTTGTAGGGCTTGTCGGTGCTGGCACCCAGCAGGCCTTGCGGCAGGAAGTTCTGGTTGACCACGCCGATGTTTTTGATCAGCGTGTCGCCGATGGCGCCGTAATCGACCAGGTATTTCATGGCTTCGCGCACTTCGGGCTTGGCCAGGTTGGGGTTCTTCTGGTTCAGGCTGATGTAGTAGACCGTGCCCTTGGGGGTGGAAGTGAGCTTCACGTCCTTGTTGGCCGAGAGCGCCGCGATGTCCTGCGGGCTCAGGTTGCGGGCGATGTCGATGTCGCCTTTTTCCAGCAGCAGGCGCTGCGTGGCCGATTCCTTCACGTGGCGGTAGATCACGCGCGCCAGCTTGGGCTTGGGGCCGTAATAGTTGTCGTTGCGCTCCAGCGCCACGATTTCATTGGCGCGCCACTCGCGCAGCTTGAGCGGGCCGGAGCCGGCGTAGTTGGTCTTGAGCCAGGCATAACCCCAGTCGCCGTTGACCTCCTTGGACTGCACCAGCTTCATGTCGACAATGCCGGCCACATTGGCCGTCAGGCAGTTGAAGACAAAAGTCGGTGCGTAGGCCTTGTCGGTCTCCATGGTCAGCACGGTCGGGCTGGTGGCCTTGATCTTGTCCTTGACGTTGGCCTTGGAAAAGCCGAACTGCGTCAGGATGAAGGCCGGGGATTTGTCCAGCATCACGGCGCGCTGCAGCGAGTACGCCACCTCTTCCGCCGTGAGCGGATTGCCCGAGGCGAATTTCAGGCCGGGCTTGATCTCGAAGGTGTAGGTCTTGCCGTCGGCCGAAACATTCCAGGACTTGGCCACGTCGCCCACCAGCTTGGACGGGTCGTTCACGTCCAGGCGCAGCAGGCGGTCATAGGTGTTGCCCATGATTTCACCGGCGGACAGCTCAAAGGCCTCGGCCGGGTCCATGGTGATGATGTCGTCAAAACCGAAGGCCAGTACCAGCGTGTCTTTGGGCGTGGCGGCCAGCGCGGCGCCGGCGCCGCAGGCCAGCATGGCGGCCGCTGCCGTGGCACAAAGAACGCGGCGGCTGAAGAGGGGGAGGTGGTTCAAGATGGTTTCCTTCTGTTGGACGGTTCAAAAAGAATGCGCGGCACCGCTTGTGGCGGTTGCGCCCGAAGCCCTGGGAGGCGAGCACGAACCGTGCCCATGCACCCCGTTGTTGCCGCTGCAACTTGTACATACAAGCCAGACTTGCCTGACGCATTCTGCGCCGCGACCGGGGCTCGCCAACACCCGGGTTTTCCGCGATTGCCGGATGAACCAAAAAGGGGCGTCCATGCCATCCCCGCGGGTTCGCCCGGCCTGCCTCCGACGCCAGCGCTCATAAACGCCTGTTTACGGAGGAAAACACCTACCAAAAACCACCCTCTGCCGGCTTGACGCGAAATTTGGTGTAACGATACAGTAAATCGTTCTACAAAGAACACCGGGATTCCCCAGCGCACCGCAAAACACATCAGGAGACAAAAATGAGTTCACTTTCACGCCGCCGCTTTGTCCAGGCCACGTCCGCCGCCTCCGTTGCCGTGGCGACGGGGTTTCCGGGCCTGGCCAAGGCCCAGTCCACCGTCGCGCTGCGCCTGTCGTCCGCGCACCTGCCCGACCTCAATTCCTCGCACTTCGCCTGGCAGCAGCTCATGGAGGCCAACCTCAAGAAGGCCGTGGGCGACAAGATACGCATCGACTACTTTCCCAACAACCAGCTCGGCAAGGAGAGCGACGTGGTGCAGCAGGTCAAGGTCGGTTCCATCGACATGATGCTGACCGGCTCGTCCATCTGGGCCACGGTGACGCCGCAGCTGGGCATGCTGGACCTGGGCTACCTCTTCGACAGCTACGAGCACGTGGCCAAGGCGCTGGACAGCGGCGTGGGCGCCAAACTCAACGAGATGCTGCAAAAAAGCACCGGCTGCCAGGTCATCACCTGGAGCGCGCACTACGGCGCCCGCAACGTCTACACCAAGCAGCCGGTCAAGTCGCTGGCCGACATCAAGAACGTCAAGCTGCGCGTGCTGCCGACACCGGCCTTTATCGAGACATTCAAGATCATGGGCGCGATTCCCACGCCGATTTCCTTCGGCGAGCTTTACATGGCCGCGCAGACCGGCGTGGTCGACGGTTTTGAGCATGATTCGGGCACGGTGCTGGCCAGCAAGCTCAACGAGGTCGTCAAGCATTGCTGGATGACCGAGCACCTGTTCAGCCCCATGGTCTGCATCATGGGCAAGCGCGGCGTAGAGCGTATCCCCGCCGAACTGCGCCCGGCCTTCATGAAGGCCGCCGCCGATTCGACGGTGCAGTTGCGCAAGACCGGCACCGAAAAAGGCCTGCAGGGCATAGAAGACCTGAAGAAACTCGGCATCACTTTCACGCCTATGGCCAAAAACGAGCGCGACCAGGTGCGCAAGGAAATGGAAACCAAACTCTGGGCCGGCTTTGCCAAGCAATACCCTGAAACCGCGCCGCTGTTCACGGCCATCAGCGCGGCGCGGGGCTGAGCATGGAAGCCAGCCTGTCGGCGGCCCTGCCCGGTACCGCAACCCCTACTCACAATCCGGTGCACGCATCCGCGCCCGGCTTCAGCGTCGGACATTCGCCCGGCCGCTGGCTGGCCTGGCTGATGCGCATGACGGAGTACGCCGCGGGCGTGGTGCTGGCCGTCGACGTGCTGGTGGTGTTTGCCTCGGTGGTATTCCGCTACTTCCTGCACGAGCCCTTCGACTGGGCCGAGGAAGTGGCGCGCGCGCTGATGATCGTGCTGGTGTTTTTCGGCGCGGCCACGGTACTGGCACGCAGCCAGCATGTGGGGGTGGACATCTTCCGCGGCCTCTTGCCCGCGCGCTGGCAGCCTGCTCTGATCCAGTTCGCGAGCTGGATCATCGTGGCCGTCTCGGCCTGCCTGTTCATTTCGTCCATCGGCCTGCTGGTGGACTCCTGGTCCAGCACCACGCCCATAGGCCTGCCGCAGTGGATTTACACCTTCCCGGTGGTCATTGGCAGCCTGTTCATGACGATGTTCGGGCTGGCCAACGCGGTCAACGGCCCTTCGCGCGTGGTCTGGTCCACGCTGGGAATCGGCATCGCCATGGTGGCGGCGGTGGTGGGCTGGAACCTGCTGCTGCCGGGCCTGGCCATCAAGCCCTGGATGCTGCTGACCGCCGGCTTCCTGGGCGGCCTGCTGCTGGGCGTGCCGATTGCCTTTGTGCTGGCCCTGTCTTCGCTGGTGTTCTTCATGGCCGACCCGTCCCTGCCCATGCTGGTGTATTCGCAGCAGGTCATGGCCGGCACCGACCACTACGTGCTGCTGGCGATTCCCTTCTTTGTGCTGGCCGGCCTCCTGATGGAGTCCAACGGCATGTCGTCCCGCCTCATTGAACTGCTGCTGCGCATGTTCGGCCGGGTGCGCGGCGGGCTGGGGCTGATCACCATCACGGCGACCGCTTTCTTCTCGGGCGTGTCGGGCTCCAAGCTGGCCGACATCGCGGCGGTGGGCGGCATCATCATGCCGGCCGTGCGCAAAACCAAACAGGACCCGAACGAAACCGCGGGCCTCCTGGCCTGCACCGCCGTGATGGCCGAAACGATTCCGCCCTGCATCAACATGATCATCATGGGGTTTGTCGCCAACATCTCGATTGCCGGCCTCTTTATGGCCGGGCTGGTGCCGGCCGCCGTGCTGGCGCTGTCGCTGGCGGCGGTGACGGTTTATGTGGGCACGCGCATCAACCCCGACGAGGCTTTTGACGTGCGCACGCCGATGCTGCGCCTGCTGGGCGGCGCCATGGTGGCGCTGGTGATGGTGGCCATGATAGGCAAGGGCGTGACCTCGGGCGTGGCGACTTCCACCGAGGTGTCGGCCTTTGCCGTGGTCTACGCGCTGGTGGTGGGCTGGATGGCGTTTCGCGAACTCACGGTGAAATCGGTGGCGCAGCTCTTTGTACGTTCCGCCTCCATGGCCGGCGGCATCCTCTTTATCGTGGCGGCGGCGTCCAGCGTGTCCTTCGCGCTGACTATCCAGCAGATTCCGCAATACCTGTCGACCTTCATGATCGGCTTTGCGCATTCCTACGGCAGCACCATGTTCGTGCTGCTGTCGGTGCTGATCATGATCGTCTTCGGCGCCGTGCTGGAAGGTGCGCCCGCGCTGATCATCTTCGGCCCCCTGCTGACGCCGATTGCCGCGCAGTTGGGCGTCAATCCACTGCATTTTGGGACCGTCATGGTGATTGCCATGGGATTGGGCTTGTTCGCGCCGCCGGTCGGGCTGGGCTTGTTTGCCACCTGCGCCATCACCGGCACGCACGTCAAGGACGTGGCCCGGCCCATGATGAAATACCTGGCAGTGCTGTTCGTCACGCTTATCCTGCTGGTGCTGGTGCCGCAGTTTTCACTCTGGCTGCCGACCCGCATGGGTCTGTGAAAATGCGGATAAATCTACTGCGCAACCAGCACACGCATTCAAAAAGACAGGACAAAAAACGTGAGCAAGATCCGAGATGTCGCCAGCCTGGCCGGGGTTTCCACCAGCACCGTTTCCAACGTGCTCAACGGCCGTGCCAACCGCATGGCCGCCGAGACGCTGGCGCGCGTGGAAGCCGCGATCGCCCAGCTCAAGTACCGGCCCAACTCCACGGCGCGCCAGCTCAAGACCGGCTACACGCCGCTGATAGGCCTCTTGGTGCCGTCCATGGCCAACCCCATGTACGGCTTCATCGCGCGCGAGATCGAAACCCTGGCGCAGGAGCGCTACGGCTTTCGCATCATGATAGGCAACACCTACCGCGACAGGGACAAGGAAACTCGCTTCTTCGAAGACCTGCTGGCCCACGGCGTGCGCGGCGTGATCATCATCTCCTCGCTGATCGATGAGCAGCACGTGGAGGACGCAGCCGAACGCGGCATGGTGATGGTGAGCTACGACAGGCGCGCCACGCCGAATAGGCGTTCCATCGTCGACCACGTCACGGTGGACAGCTTCGAGTCGGCGCGCATCGCCACACAGCACCTGATAGACCTGGGCCACCGCCGCCTGGCTTTCGTCACGCCGGCCGGCCGCACCATGAGCCGCAACGAAAAAATCGCCGGCTTCCTGTCGGCCGCCAAAAGCGCGGGGCTGGAAGGCAGCGCCCACGTGGTCGAAGGCACGCCGGTCGACGAGTACGGGGACTCCATGATGAGCGAGGTCGGCCGCGCCCAGGCCGGCCTGCTGGCCAAACTGCCCGAACGGCCTACCGGCGTGATCGGCGTCAACGACCTGATGGCCTTCGGCCTGATGGCGGGCTTCCGTGACGCGGGGCTTGCCGTCCCCGAAGACGTGTCGGTGATCGGCATCGACAATGTGTTCCTCTCCACCCTGATGCACCCGGCCATGACCAGCGTGCGCCTGCCGGTGCCCGAGATGGCGCAGGTCATGGTGGAACGCGTGATGAGCCGGCTCGCTGACCCTTCCATAGAGACCCAGGAATACATCTTCCAGCCCACGCTGGTGGCGCGCGATTCAGTCGCCGCGTACCGCGCGGGCAAGCGCTGACCGTCAGCGACAGATACAACACAAGGCTTTTGAATGACAACGGTTTTTGTCAGCCACCCTCAGAGCAAGCTCGACCACTATTTCGGCGACCGCGCGACCGCTGCCCTGCGCGCCATTGCCGACGTGCGCTTCAATCCCGGCGACACCGACCTTTCCTCCAGCGAACTGGCGGCGCTGGCGGCTGATTGCGAAGTCATCATTTCCTACCGCCAGACGGTGGGCGATGAGGCGCTGTTCGCTGCGCTGCCCCGCCTGCTGGCCTTTGTGCGCTGCGCCATCGACATCCGCAACATCGACGTGCCGGCCGCCAGCCGCCACGGCGTGCTGGTCACCCAGGCGAGCGCGGGTTTTATCGCCGCGGTCAGCGAATGGATCGTCGGCGTGATGATTGACCTGAGCCGCCACATCAGCAGGGCCGCGGCCGACTACCACGCGGGCGGGCCCGTGGTGCCCACCATGGGCCGCGAGCTGCGCGGCGCCACGCTGGGCATCATTGGTTATGGGCAGATCAGCCGCTACCTGTGCGACGTGGCGCTGGCGCTGGGCATGCGCATCGTGGTGCACGACCCCTACACGCCCACGGGCCGCAAGGAACTTGAACAGGTCGAGCTGATGCCTTTGCTGCAGCGTTCCGACTATGTGGTCTGCCTGGCCGCCGCGACGGAAGCCACAGAAAACATGATGGACGCGAAGGCCTTCGCCGCCATGAAGCCCGGGGCCTTTTTTATCAATGCCTCGCGCGGCAACCTGGTCGATGACGATGCACTGCTGGCGGCGCTGGATGCCGGCACGATCGCCGGCTGCGCAGTCGACGTGGGCCGCGCGCCCGACCAAATGCCCTCACCACGTGTGGCCGCGCACCCGCGCGTGATCGCCTCCCCGCATATCGGCGGCCTTACGCCACCCGCGGTCGAACACCAGGCCATGGAAACCGTGGCACAGGTGGCCGAGCTGTTGCAGGGCCGCGCGCCACAGGGGGCGGTGAACGCGGCGCAGGCCACGCGCTGGCAGCAAGCCACCCAGGCACCGCAGCCGGCCTGAGCCTGGTGCCGTATCAAACCCTTTTGCGAAAGCGCTCTTTTCATGCAAGCCACCCAGAACACCACCTACCCCGGCGCCTGCGATTGCCATGTGCACATCTACGAAGACAAATACCCGATGGTGCCCAATGTGGCCTGGGTGCCGCCGCACTTGCCGGTGGCCACGTACCGCGAAGTGCAAAACGCACTGGGCCTGAGCCGCGCAGTCATCGTCCAGCCCTCGGCCTATGGCTTTGACAACAGTTGCACGCTGGACGCCGTGGCCCAGCTCGGCGAGTCGGGCCGCGGCATCGCGCTGGTGGCGCCCGAGGTGACCGATGCCGAGCTCAAGCACCTGGACGACGGGGGCATTTGCGGCGTGCGCTACATGATGATCAACCCGGTGCTGCCGTGGGCGTCACTGGAACCCATGGCCGCGCGCATGGCGGCGATGGACTGGATGGTCAATCTGCAACTCGACGGCCGAAATTTCCCCGAGCATGAAGAGATGCTCAAGCGCCTGCCCTGCAAGCTCGTGATAGACCACAACGGCAAGTTCCTGGAGCCCGTCAAACCGGACCATCCTTCGTTTCAGTCGCTGCTGCGCGTGCTGGATACCGGGAATGTGTGGATCAAACTGTCGGCGCCGTATGAGACCTCGAAAATCGGCGCGCCCGGCTACGAAGACGTGAGCCTGATTGCGCGCACGCTGGCCGAGAAGTTTCCTGAGCGCTGCCTCTGGGCGAGTAACTGGCCGCACCCCGGGCGCAATCCGCCGCCGTCCGAAGTTGGCCTTTATGACCTGCTGGTTTCGTGGGTACCGTCGGACGCGGTGCGAAGGAAGATTCTGGTGGACAACCCGGCGGCGTTGTACGGGTTTCGGTGAATCCTGATGGTTTGGCTTCTAGGCCAATGCTGCGGAAAGTGATGCAAAACGCGAAGGGGCCTGCGCTTTAAGCGTTCTTCCTCCGAGACCCCACAAGAGAAGGCAACGAAATAAGAACCGCCACAGAAACCACCACGAAAAATGTCAGAAACAGGGTCATTTCGAATGACCGCGACTTCCACTCTTCCAGCAACTCCGCATCTGATCGTGCATGAAGCAGGTGAGCGCCTTCACGAATCTCGGCGACGACAAGCTGGTCACCGTACAACCCGGGCATGGACACTCTTTCGGCAACCACTTGTCGGCCCTCATGCCATTTGCCGCACACATCACCGCCATAGGCCGACCCGGTGCAGTACACATACTGGTTGCCGATTTTTGTCATCGGGTTCTTGCGACCTGCACTGGAGTGTTCTACGACGTATTTTCCGGACACCGGCGGCCCGCGCAGCAACTTCGCTTCAGGCGGATGCGCAATGGCGTTCACAGCCATGTTCAGCCCCACAAAGACGACAACCCCAAAAAATCCGGCGCACAACATGGGCTTGGCGTAGGAAGGGCTCCAGAAAGGCCGCCTCAGCGTGGGTAAATCGTCCATGCTAGGCCAGTGACGCTGGGGCGTTGTTGGACCGGCGGTTTACCCGCGCGCAGCTTCCAGCATGTCGCGGGTCTTGCGTGCTTCAAGGCGTGCTGCGTCGGCAAAATCGTCTCCCGACGAGGCGTACAGAATTGCGCGCGACGAATTGACAATGATGGGCGCACCGGCACGCCAGCCAGCCTTGACGGTGGCGACGGCATCGCCGCCCTGCGCGCCCACGCCGGGTATCAGCAAGGGCAGCGTAGGCGCCACGGTACGCACACGTTCAATCTCGGTGGGGTAGGTCGCGCCCACCACCAGTCCAAGCTGGCCGTTAAGGTTCCAAGGCCCTTGCGCCAGGCGCGCCACGTGTTCGTACAGCAGCGGCTGGCCCTCAATGGAAGCAAAGCGCTGGTTCTGCAAATCGTCGCCGCCGGGATTGGAGGTGCGGCACAGCAAAAACGCGCCCTTGCCTTGGTATTTCAGATAGGGCGCGACCGAGTCAAAACCCATGAAGGGGGAAAGCGTCACCGCGTCGGCGCCGTAGCGCTCGAACGCTTCTTTCGCGTACTGCTCGGCGGTGGAGCCTATGTCACCGCGCTTGGCGTCCAGGATGATGGGCACTTGCGGTGCGACGCGGCGCATGTGTTCCATCAGGCGTTCGAGCTGGCCTTCAGCGCGGTGGGCCGCGAAGTAGGCGATTTGCGGCTTGAAGGAAATCACCAGGTCGGCGGTGGCATCGACGATCGCGGCGCAAAAATCGTAAATCTTGTTGGCGTCGCCCTTGAGCTTGCCGGGGAATTTGGTCGGCTCCGGGTCCAGGCCGACGCAGAGCATGGAATGGTTCTGGCGTTCTGCGGCGCCCAGCATGTCGAGGAAGGTCATACCCATATTGTAAGAAGGTGGCTCTTCAGCAGGTTTTGCCCCAAACCGGGACAATCGCGCAAACCATCGCCCACCCTCTGCATGCAACTCTCCCAACGCCAACTGATACTCCTGGTCCTGCTCACCCTGGTCTGGGGCCTGAACTGGCCGGTGATGAAGATGGGCGTCGCGGACTACCCGCCGCTGACCTTTCGCGCGATCTCGATCTGGCTGGGCATTCCGGTGCTGGGCCTGGCGATGGTGCTGCTCAAGGTGCCGTTTTTGGTACCGCGCGACAAATGGCGCGAACTGTTCTGGCTGGCAGCGGCCAATATGTTTGTCTGGCATGCACTCATCATCCTGGCGGTGAAAAACCTCAGCAGCGGGCGTGCCGCCATCCTGGGCTATACCATGCCGATTTTTTCGGCGCTGCTGGGCGCCTGGTTTTTCGGCGCGAAACTGAAACCGCGCAACTGGCTGGGTGTGGCTGCCGCGGCGCTGGGCGTGGCCCTGCTGCTCTGGTATGAGCTGACCAATCTCTCGGGCCGGCCGCTCGGCGTGCTGTGCGCATTGGTGGCGGCGGCCACGTGGGCACTGGGCACACAAATGCTGCGCAAGACCACGATACCCACCGCGACACTCACACTGTCCTTCTGGATGACAGTGATGACAGCCTTCGTGATGACGGTGCTGGGAACGGCATTTGAAATGCCGCAGTGGAAAGCGCCGTCGCCCACGGCCTGGGCGGCGATTGTCTACAACGCGGTGCTGATCTTCGGTTTTGCGCACGCGGCCTGGTTCACACTGGCGCGCGCGCTGCCGCCTGTGGCCTCGACGCTGAGCGTGATGATGATTCCCATCCTTGGCGTGTTTTCAGGCGCGCTGGGCCTGGGTGAAGTGCTGCACTGGCAGGACTGGGCTGCGGTGCTGCTGATGGTGGCGGCGATCGCTTCGGTGCTGGCGCCCAGCCGTCCGCTTGCTGAAAAAGGCTGAAAGAGGAATCAGGCGGCAACCCGGCTCATTGCCAGGCACAGGTCGTCCCAGGCCTTGGCCTTGTCGGACGGGTTGCGCAGCAAATAGGTGGCGTCATATGTCACCACCGCCTGCGCGCCGTGCAGGGCATGCACCTGGCCGCGCAATCTGCCGAAAGGCTCATTGGACTGCAGCAAGGCTTGCGCGGCCAGGCGCCCCATGACCAGCACGATGTCGGGCTGCGCGCTGGCCAGCAGGGCCGGCAGCGCCTCGGGCAGGGCGGCGCCCACACCAGCCGCAGCGCCGCGCACCAGCGGCGCGAGCAGCACCACGCCGGCCTTGTGCAGGCGGGCGGCGCGCAGCATGTTGTCAAGCAGCTTGCCGGCATCGCCCTCGAAAGGGCTGAAGGGTTCGCGCTGCAGCGCGGCCGCCGGCGTTTCAGCCAGCACCAGCCAGCGTGCGCCCTCGGCATGGGCGGCCTCGGCATACAAAGCCTGGGCCGTGCCCATGCTCCAGGCGCCTGAGATATTGGGTGCGGCGGCTTCACGCGCTTCGGCGATCGGAGCGGCCACCGGCGCACGAGGGGGCGGGGTGCGCACAGGCGGCGGTGCTTCACGCATGGCCGGGGGCGCAACCGGCCTGGTTTCCGGCAGGGCCGCAGCGGGGTTTGCCGCTGCGGCGGCGCGGGCCACAGCCACGTCGATCACCGCTTCGGCCGCAGGCGCCGCCTGCGGCAGCCACACGCGCACGCCCATCTCGCGCAGCATGGCACGGTGGCGCTTGCTCAGTTCCATGCTCATAGCGCCAGGCTCATGACCACGGCGTCTTCGCGCGCGGATGCGCCGGCCGGGTAGTAATTGCGCCGCGTGCCGACGTGGCGAAAGCCGTAGCATTCGTACACCGCCTTGGCGCGCGCATTGCTCACGCGCACTTCCAGCCACAACCATTGCGCGCCCTGGGCGCGCGACCACATCGCCAGCCCGTCAAGCATGACACGGGCCCAGCCCTGTCGCTGGTGTTCGGGCGCAACGGTGATGTTGAGCAGGTGCACCTCGTCCACGCCCTTCATGGCCACGAAGTAGCCCAGCAGTTCGGCGTCGGGCGAAGTGCCGGCAGTCAGCAACTGAGCCTGGTAGCCGGCATTGAGCGAATCGCTGAAGTTGCCCTTGGTCCAGGGTTGAAGGTAGGCGCTTTCCTCCACCCGCAGCACCGCATCCAGCCATTGAGGGGTCATGGCTTCGAACTGGGCTTCGAGGGGTTTGAGGATGGCGTTCATGGTGAAAGGGGCGGGACCTCAGCAAGGAGCTTGGCGGCCTTGACCCGCTCGCGCTCCTCGGTGGTGAGCGCTACTTTATCGCGAACGTAAAGCGGCAGGGCAAGCTCGGCGCTCACGCAGTGCCCAGCGGCGGCCAGCACCGGCGCCAGGCGCAGCAAGGCGGCGGCCGTGGGCAGGGCTTCGGCCTGTGCCGGCATGGCGGCCGGCAGGCGCCCGGCGTAAACGGCAAACACATTACCGGCGAGAAAATCGACACCAGCGCCGGGCACAAAGTGCTCGGGCCGGACCAGTTCGCACTCTCCCAGCGCCCGGCACTGCCCGCCACTGAACTCAAAGCTTTGCACATACATCTCGTCCATGCGCGCATCAAGCAGCGCCGTGACGGTAAGCGGCGTGGCGGCGGCCTGCGGGCCATTGCGCTGAAAACGCGCTTCCTCGGCCACAGCCATGAGCGTATCGATGGGCAGCACAGGCATGCCCGCGCCGTTCCGCGCGCCCAGCGCCAGGCCCTGGGCCACGGCGCAGGCGGTGCGCAGCCCGGTGAATGATCCAGGGCCGCGCCCGAAGGCGATGGCATCGAGTTCGCCCAAAGCCAGGCCCGCCTCGGCCAGTAACGCGAGGACGGCGGGGATCAACGTGGTCGAGGCCTGCGCGCCACCGGGGCCGCTGTGCTGCCAGGTCCGCACGCCGTCGGTCACGGCCACCGACATGCGGTCGGTGCTGGTGTCAAAGGCGAGGAATTTTGAAAAGGGACGCATGCGGTAGCCGGACGGGTATATGCACCTGATTATCCCCGCCAATGGCAGCGGGCAGCCGCGATAATCCTCTCATGACCCAAGACCCGCCGCGCCTGCGCGCGCAGCATTCTGCAGCGTTGGGCGTACTGGCCGCCGCGCTGATCGCCACACTGCCTTTCGTCCCGAGCGCCGCCCTGGCGCAAGCGCCGCGGCTGCCCGCCTCGATTGAAAAAGCCCTGGCACGCGCCAAGGTGCCGCGCGACGCGGTGTCCATGCTGGTGGTCGAAGCGGCCGGCGGCAAGCCTGTGCCGCGCCTGAGCTGGCGCATCGACACGCCCATGAACCCGGCATCGGTCATGAAGCTGGTCACCACGTATTCGGCGCTCGATGCACTGGGGCGCGATTTCACCTGGAAGACCCGCGTCATCCTCGACGGCAGCACCTCCGGCGGGCTGCTCAGCGRCAATCTGGTGGTGCAGGGCGGGGGCGACCCCAAGCTCGTTGTCGAGCGCCTGCAGGCCATGCTGGCCGAGGTGCAGGCCGGCGGCGCGCGGGTGGTTCGCGGTGACATCGTGCTGGACCGCAGCGCCTTCAGCGTGCCCGCCACCGACCCCGGCGAGTTCGACGGCGAGCCGCTGCGGCCTTACAACGCGCGTCCCGATGCGCTGCTCGTCAACTTCAAGTCCATCGTGATGACCTTCACGCCGGACCTGCCCGGCGGCCGTGCACTGGTGCGCTACGAGCCGCCGCTGGCGGGCGTGCAGGTGGGCGCCAGCGTGCCCCTGGTGCGCGTGGCCCGCTGCGGCGACTGGCGCAGCGAACTGCGCGCCAGCGTCGAGAACCCCGTCAACATCGAATTCCTCGGCACCTATTCATCGGCCTGCGGTGAAAAGATCTGGCCCAGCGCGTATGCCGACCCGGCGAGCTTTGCCGCGCGCGCCATCGAGGGCTCATGGCGGCAACTGGGCGGCCTGCTCACCGGCACGACGCGCGACGCCACACCGCAGGAACTTGCCATGCTGCGCCGCACCGGCACGATCTCGGGCGAAAAGGCCGCGATACGGTTTGAGCACCAGTCGCCGCCGCTGCTGGAAGTCGTGCGCGACATCAACAAATATTCGAACAACGTGATGGCGCAGCACGTCTTCCTGACGCTGGGACTGCAGGCCAATCTCGGGCAGCCCAAAAGCGGCACGCTCGAGTCGGCGCGCGCCGCGCTGGCCGCCTGGTGGAAGAAGAACCTGCAGGGCACGCCGCCGCCGCTGATGGACAACGGCTCGGGCCTGAGCCGCGATGAGCGCGTGACGGCGGCGGGCCTCTCGGCCCTGCTGCTGCATGCCGCAAAAAGCCCGCTGGCCGCCGACCTGGCCGATTCGCTGCCGGTGGCGGGGGTGGATGGCACGCTGCGCGAGCGCGGCAAGGGCGTGGCAGGCCAGGCCTTTCTGAAGACCGGCTCGCTGCGCGACGTGACCGCGATCGCGGGCTATGCCAACGGCCACAGCGGCACGCGCTACATCGTGGTGGGGCTCATCAACCATCCGAACGCCGGCGCCGCGCGCCCGGCGCTGGACGCGCTGCTGGAATGGACGGTCAAAGAGACGGCCCGTTAGGGTCATCACTACTGTGTTCGCAAATGCGAACAGGGTGAAAACTTCGCGCGCGGAGCCGGCCAAGTTATCCCTGCGGGGTGTGGACAAAGCTGTTGATGACCGCACGGCTTGCGGGCCAAAACACCATTTGGCGCGGCCTGCGCCACAATGCCCGATTTTTGGGCAGTCACTTGCCGGGCAGGGCAGGCTGAACCGGATCGCCATGACGCAGGCCGCCCACCCTGCGCCCAACAGTAACAAGGCGTACCGCGCAGTGCCGGCCGCGACGAGGAGACACGGGGCCGGCCGGGCAAATCGGCGTCAAAGGGCAGTTTGCCCGGCCTTGGAACTCAGCTTTTTTTAGGACCGCGCCTCGCGCAACGACGCCACGAGCAGGCCTATGCCCAGCGCGCCCACCGCTAGCGCCGCCAGGCGATTGGCGATCCCGCGCGAACGGGAATACGCCAGCCGCACACGCTCGCGCGAGAACAGGTAAGCCAGCAGCATGTGCCAGCACAGGGCATTGATGATGATCATGGCTACCGCCGCAGTTTGCAGGCCTGTGCCGGGCGCCGCTGGAAAGGACGCTGCGAACACGCTGCCGAAGAACAGCGCCGACTTGGGGTTGGTGAGGTTGGTCAGAAAGCCCAATCGAAAGGCCGCCAGCGAAGACACCGTCGGGCCCGTGCTGCCCAGCGCCACGCCGCCGGAGCGCCAGAGCCGGCTGGCAACATACAGCAGATACAAGCCGCCGGCCACCTGAAGCGCCAGGCGCAGCCCCGGAAACACCAGGAAGATGGCGTTGACGCCGAGCACCGCGCAGAGCGCCCAGATGGCGGCGCCAGCCGTCACACCGAGCGCCGCGAACACCGCGCTACGCGCCCTGTCGCTGGCCGCGAGCTGCGAGACCAGCAGCACGTTGGCCCCCGGGCTCATCATGGCCGCGACGTGGAGAAACCAGATGGTGAGGAGGATGGAGAGCATGGGAATCGCCCTGTGATGACGGTATGCCGGCCATGATAGCGGCCCCGCCCGAACCGCGCTTCAGCTCGCGGCAGCGCGCCCCAGCCGGTCGCGCACGCCGTCCCATTCGGCATCGCGCGGCGGGTTTTCGACCCAGATCAGCTTGACGCCCTTGGCGTCGAAGTCGCGCAGCACGGCAAACAACTGCTGGGCAGCCGCCAGCGCGTCGTCGGGCATGCGGCGGTACAGCACCTTGTCTGACTTGATGCGCACGATGCTGCGGGCATAGATGGCTATGTGAGCCGCGTCGGCGCCGAGCAGGTCCAGCGCCGTCTGTATGGGGCCGGCATCCATCAGGCGCACCTTGGCATCCGGCGCGTAGTGCGCCTCCAGCGTTCCGGAAGCGCGCGGCGCATGGCCCAGGTTTTCATGGCCCTGCTCGAATTCGTCTTTGCCCAGCACGGCTTCGCCGCAAGCTGCCTCGAGTTGTGCGCGTGTGAGAACGCCCGGACGCAGCAGCACCGGCTGGCCGCGCGTGCAATCGACGATGCTGGACTCGATGCCGACGTCGCAGGGACCGCCATCGAGCACCAGCAAGCTGTCGCCAAACTCCTGCTGCACGTGCTGCGCGGTGGTGGGGCTGACGCGGCCGAAACGGTTGGCACTGGGGCCGGCCACGCCGGTGTCGCAGGCCTTCAGAAATGCCAGCGCGACGGGGTGCGAGGGGCAGCGCAGGCCGATCGAATCCTGGCCGCCCGCGGCTGCCGCGGCCACGCCCGGCTTGCGCGGCAGGATGACGGTGAGCGGGCCGGGCCAGAAGGCCGTCATCAAGCGTGCGGCAAAAGGCGGCACGCTGCTCGCGTAAGCCTGCACGTGCGCGGCGTCGGCCACATGGACGATGAGCGGATGGTCAGAAGGGCGGCCCTTGGCCTCAAAGATGCCGGAAACGGTTTTATCACTCGATGCATCGGCGCCCAGGCCGTACACCGTTTCAGTCGGGAAGCCGACGAGCTCGCCCGCCTGGATGCGGCGCGCGGCCTCAGCAATGGCCTTCGGGTCGGTGCCGGACAAAATCATCAGATGTCTTCAAGGCCGGGCAGCCCCAGGATGGCGGCCGCCCGGCGCGCCGTGGCCCTGACCGCGGCGATATCGGTGCCGGTGATATTGAGGTGGCCCATCTTGCGGCCGGCGCGCGCTTCGGTCTTGCCGTAAAGGTGCAGATGCGTGCCGGGCAGAGCGAGCACAGCGTTCCAGTCGGGCGTGCGCGCCTGGCCTTGGGCATCAAGCCAGACGTCGCCCAGCAGGTTGAGCATGATGGCCGGCGAATGCTGGCGCGGCTGCGGCAAGGGCAGGCCGGCCATGGCATGCACCTGCAGGTCGAACTGCGAAACGTCGCAGGCGTCTATCGTGTAGTGGCCGCTGTTGTGCGGGCGCGGCGCCATCTCGTTGACCACCAGCGCGCCGTCGGCGCTGCCGTCGTCGACCAGGAAAAATTCGACGCAGAGCACGCCCACATAGCCGACATGGTTCGCGATGGTGTGGGTGGCCGCCAGCGCGCGCTGCGCCAGGGCGGCGGGCATATTGCCTTCATAGGCCTGTGTGACGGCCAGGATACCGTCGACGTGCACATTTCGCTGGGGCGCGAAGCTCACGATACGGCCATCCCAGCCTCGTGCCACGATGACCGAACATTCGGCCTTGAGCGGCAGCATTTTTTCGAGCACACAGGGCGCCTGCTTGAGGCCTGCCCAGGCGGCGGCGAGTTCGCCCGCGTTTTTGACGCGGACTTGGCCCTTGCCGTCGTAGCCCATGCGCGCGGTTTTCAGGATGCCGGGCAGCAGCTCGGCCGGTACGGCGCGCAGTTGCGCTTCTGTTTCGATGACCGCGTAAGGCGCGCAGCTGACACCGGCCAGCGCGCCCGATTCGGCCGCACTGGCGGTGAAGTGGGATTTTTCCTCGATGCGGTTTTGCGCGATGGCGACGGCAGCCGCCCCCGGCGCCACGGGCCGGCTAGCAGCCAGCGCCTGCAACGCGCCCGCCGGCACGTTTTCAAATTCAGTGGTGACGGCGGCGCACAGCGCGGCCAGTTCCTGGAGGCCTTGCTCGTCGGCATAGCCGGTCTGGATGTGGTGATGGCTCACCAGGCCGGCCGGGCTTTGCGCGTCGGGGTCGAGCACCGCGGTGAAATAACCCAGGCGCTGCGCGGCGTGCACAAACATGCGGCCCAGCTGGCCGCCGCCCATCACGCCCAGCGTGGCGGGCTGGCCGGAAGTTGAAACGGTGCCGGGGAAAACGGGGAGGCCGGAAGGAAGGCTCATGCGGGTGGCAGGGTCATGGCGTGGGCGGCGGCGGTCTGCTCGGCGCGGAAGGCCTGCAATTTGGCGGCCAGCGTTTTGTCGTGCAGGGCCAACATGGCGACGGCGAACAGCGCCGCGTTGGCCGCACCGGCGTTGCCGATGGCGAAGGTGGCGACGGGAATGCCCTTGGGCATCTGCACGATGCTGTGCAGCGAATCAACGCCCTGCAAATGCTTGCTGGCCACCGGCACGCCCAGCACCGGCACGGTAGTCTTGGCGGCCAGCATGCCGGGCAGGTGGGCCGCGCCGCCGGCGCCGGCGATGATGGCCTGCAGGCCGCGGCCTGAAGCCGCTTCGGCATAGGCGAACAATTCGTCGGGCATGCGGTGGGCGGACACCACGCGGGCTTCGTGCGCCACACCGAACTGCGTGAGGATCTGCACCGCGTGCTGCATGGTCTCCCAGTCGCTGCTGGAGCCCATTACCACGCCCACCAGGGCAGCCGGATTGTTTGTCGTCGTCATTGGGACCTTCTGGGCATGGGGTTTCAGGTTTGCAGGCCGTTCGCCCGTAACCCCTGATTTTAAGGGTTAGGCGTGCATGCTATCGTTTGGCCCTGCTCCCTGGGCCAAGCCAGCTGCGCCGCAGCGGTTGAAACCCTCTATTCCAGCCCCAATTTCATTGCACCATGATCGACGTCACCATTGCCAATTTCGAAGCGGAAGTCGTTGCCGCTTCCATGACCACGCCCGTACTGATCGACTTCTGGGCGCCCTGGTGCGGCCCCTGCAAGTCGCTGGGCCCGATTCTTGAAAAAGTCGAGGCTGAGTACGCAGGCCGTTTCAAGCTCGTGAAAATCGACTCCGACCAGGAGCAGCAGCTGGGCGCGGCCTTCGGTATACGCAGCATCCCGACCTGCATCCTGATGATGAACGGCCAGCCGGTGGACGGCTTTGCCGGCGCGCTGCCCGAAGGCAAGGTCAAGGAATTCCTGGACAAGCACCTGCCGCCGGCAGGCGAGCCTGAAGAGCCGGAACTGGCGCTCGAAGAAGAAAACACCGACCCGGCCGCCGTGCTCGAAAAACTGCAGCATGCGGTGGCCGCCAACCCGGCCGACGACAACGCCCGCTTCGACTACGTGAAGCTCTTGCTGCAACTGGGCCGCGAGGACGACGCCAAGGTGGCATTTGCCCCGGTCATCGCCCAGACGACGGTGGTGCGGCGTTTCGACTCGCTCAAGCGCTGGATGGATGCCTTGGATTTTGCGGCCGCCCAGGACGCGGGCGCCGCGGCAGCGCTGGACGCCAGGATCGCGGCCAACAAGCGCGACTTCGAAGCGCGCTTTGACAAGGCCCGTGGCTTGATGGCCCGGCAGCGCTGGACCGAAGCGCTCGACGAACTGCTGGAAATCCTGATGCGCGACAAGTCCTGGAACGAGGAACTCGCGCGCAAGACCTACATCGCCGTCCTGGACGCCATGGAAGCACCCAAACCCAAGGTGGCTGATGGGCAGATTCCGCCTGAAGACCCCACCGTGGCCACCTACCGCCGGCGGCTAAGCAGCGTCATCCTGAGCTAGGCACTACTGGCCGAAAAGCCAGCGGGTCAGGGCAAAGGCAAAACCAAACAGCGCGGCATAGCCGGCAACCTCCACACTGAATTCGCGGCGCGACTCGCGCCAGGCGCGCAGCCGCTCGACCAACAGGCCCGCCACCACGGGCGCCAGCAGCAGGTTGAGGATTTGCAGCCAATGCAGGCGTATCGCCAGGTGGGGCACGACCAGAACAGTCAAGATGCCGGCGGCAATGCCGGTCATGACGGACCATGCCGCTTCCTGCGCCGCCGTCAGTTCGTGGTCGCGCCCGCGCAGCTTGTACCAGGCGGCCTTGAACGCGCCGCCAAACATCTCGCCAAAAAGCTGTAGAAACAGCTCGCCGAAAAACTCGAACAGCAGTTCCAGCAGGAATTCCATCGCAGCGCCCGGCTGGCGTTGGGCTTCAGGCGATCAGACGGGTCAAAGCTTCCTGATATTTAGCGGCAGTCTTGGCGACCACATCGGCCGGCAGGTGCGGCGAGGGTGGAGTTTTGTCCCAGGGCTTGCCGTTGATGCGCACGGCTTCGAGCCAGTCGCGCACGAACTGCTTGTCGTAGCTGGGCGGGTTCTGGCCGGCCGCGTAGGCGGCTTCATAGCCTTCTATGGGCCAGTAGCGCGAGGAATCGGGCGTCAGCACCTCGTCCATCAGGGTCAGCGTGCCGTTTTCGTCGAGGCCGAATTCAAACTTGGTGTCGGCAATGATGATGCCCTTGGTGAGGGCGAAGGCTGCGGCGGTGCTGTAAATCTCTATGCTGATTTTTTTGATCTGCGCGGCGAGCTCCGGGCCGACGACCTTGACCACCTGTTCGTAGCTGATGTTCTCGTCGTGCTCGCCGGCTTCGGCCTTGGCGGCCGGCGTGAAGATGGGCTCGGGCAGCTTGCCGGCATTCTTCAGGCCCGCGGGCAGCGGCACGCCGCAGACGGCCTGGCTTTCCTGGTATTCCTTCCAGCCGCTGCCGGCCAGGTAGCCGCGCACCACGGCCTCAACCGGGATGGGCTTGAGGCGCTTGACCAGCATGGAGCGGTTCACCACCTGCGGGACCTCGGCCGGCGTAACCGCGCTTTCGGGCGCCTCGCCGGTCAGGTGGTTGGGGCAGATATGGCCCAGCTTGCCGAACCAGAACAGCGCCATCTGCGTGAGCAGCGCGCCCTTGCCGGGAATCGGCTCGCCCAGGATGACGTCAAAGGCGCTGAGCCTGTCGCTGGCCACCATCAGCAGCCTGTCCTTGCCTACGGCGTAGTTGTCGCGCACCTTGCCGCGCGCGAGCAGGGGCAGGGAGGTCAGGGCGGAGGTGTGGAGTGCTTGGGTCATGGTGGAAGGAGGAATCAAAGTAAAAAGCCCGCGACTCGCAAGAGCCGCGGGCTTTGAATTATCGCCAATCCGCGCGGGCGGCTAGCAAAAAAAGAAGGTGTGGAGAAACCGTCGCGAGCGCCCCCAGCCCGGTGCGAGGACCGGAGCCGTACAAACGTACGGTGAGGACCGCAGCGCCGGGATCGGGGCGCGCAGCAGGTTTATTCACACCTTCTTAATGGACGACTTGGGCCAGCTCACCCTTGGCATATTTGGCGGCCACGACCTGCAGGGTATCGCCCTTGATCTTGGCGCCCTGGCCTTCGCAGCCGAACTGGATGTAGCGCTGCTTGCAGATCTGCTTGGCGGCTTCGCGGGCGGGCTTGAGCCATTCGCGCGCGTCGAATTTTTCGGGGTTTTCGGCCAGGAACTTGCGCACCGCGGCCGTCATGGCCAGGCGGATGTCGGTATCGATGTTGATCTTGCGCACGCCGTGCTTGATGGCTTCCTGGATTTCCTCGACGGGCACGCCGTAGGTTTCCTTCATGTTGCCGCCGTACTGGCGGATCAGGGCCAGCAGCTCCTGCGGCACCGAGGAAGAGCCGTGCATCACCAGGTGGGTGCTGGGAATGCGCTTGTGGATTTCCTTGATGCGGTCAATCGCCAGGATGTCGCCGGTGGGCTTGCGGGTGAATTTGTAGGCGCCGTGGCTGGTGCCGATGGCGATGGCCAGCGCATCGATCTGCGTGCGCTTGACGAAGTCGGCGGCCTGCTCGGGGTCGGTCAGCAACTGCTCGCGCGTCATGGTCGCATCGGTGCCGTGGCCGTCTTCCTTGTCGCCCTTCATGGTTTCCAGCGAACCCAGGCAGCCGAGCTCGCCTTCGACGGTGACGCCGTACTTGTGGGCCAGCTGGGAGACCTTTTTGGTCACTTCGACGTTGTAGTCGTAGCTGGCGATGGTCTTGCCGTCCGCTTCCAGCGAGCCGTCCATCATCACCGACGAAAAGCCGAGGTCGATGGCGCCCTGGCAGACGTCGGGGTTCTGGCCGTGGTCCTGGTGCATGACCAGGGGGATGCTGGGGTACATCTCGATGGCGGCCTGGATCAGGTGCTTGATGAAGGGCTCACCAGCATATTTGCGCGCGCCGGCGCTGGCCTGCAGGATCACGGGCGCGCCGGTTTCCTTGGCCGCTTCCATGACGGCTTGCACCTGCTCGAGGTTGTTGACGTTAAAAGCCGGAATGCCGTAGCCGTTGACTGCCGCATGGTCCAGCAGCTCGCGCATCGAAACGAGTGCCATGATCAGAATCCCCAGAAAGTAAAAAACGCTGCCCAAAAGGGCGGGTTTCGACGGAGGGCCGCGCAGCACGAGGGCTGCATTGGTGGGCCGTAACCGCGAAGTAACCGAGGCCCTCATTCTACCGGCTGCTGAAAGACCATTTATTCAGGGAGTTAGCGGCAGAACCATGCGGTAACAGCGTGTAAAAGGCGCGGGGGCGGGCAGTTGCGCAAATCGGCCGCCGTGCACGTCCATCACACGGCCCACGATTTTGTGGCCCAGGCCCAGCCTCTCGGTGGAAGGCGCCACCGCGCCCTGGGCGCCCTGACCGTCATCACAGACCTGCAACCAGGCCCCGCCGCCGTCGTGGCCCCACTGGACGCAGACGGCCGTACCGCGGGCCGTGTGCTGCAGGGCGTTGTCGACAAGGTTGCGCAGGGCCAATTCCAGCAACAGCGGATGGGCCAGCACCTCAAGCCCGTCCTCGCCGTGCACGCTGAGCGTATGCCCGCTTTCCCAGGAGGCCTGTGCATAGCCGGCCACCACCTGCCCGGCCAGGGCGCCCAGGTCCAGGCGCTGCATCTGCCGCTGCAAGTCCGCGCGGCTGGCCCGTGCCAGCGACAGCAGTTGGGTGATGACGTGCCCGGCACGCATTGCGTCGGCGCCCAGCTGCGCCAGCGCCTGTTCGCGCGCGCTCGGTGAAAGCTCCCCGCGCAGCGCTGCCGCCTGCAGGGCAATGGAGGACAGCGGGGTGCGTAATTCATGGGCCACCTCGCTGGCCAGCTGCCGCTCGCGCTCCATCGAGGCCTGCTGCTGGCCCATCAGCGTGTTGATGGAACGCACGACCGAATTGAATTCGCGATACGGATGGCGGGCCTCCAGGCGCTCGGCCTTGTCCACTTCAAGTTCAGCCACGTCGCGAGACAGCGCCTGCAAAGGCCGCAAGCCGCGCCAGATGGCCGCGCCCAGCGCGAGCGCCACCACGGGCAGCAACCACAGGCCCGGCTCGGCCAGTTGCCCGGCGACGTCGGCGGCCATCTCGTCTCGTTCGTCGGCGCGCACCAGCACGGTGACCTGCCGTGCATGCGAGGCGTCCCACTGGGAAAAACTGCGCCAGGTGGCCGGGGGCGTACCCAGCTCCAGGTCGGCGAAGCCGGCTTGCTCGCTGAAGGGCGGCAAGGGCGCATCGCCCGAACGGGCCAGCAGCCGGCCGCCGGTGCCCCGGACCAGCACGCTGAGAGAAGGCTGGTAGTCGTGGCTTTTCAGCGTGGGAATGGCGGGGCGAACGGTTTCCCGCGCCGCATCCACAAAAGGCGGCAGGTCCAGGTTGAGCATCAGGGCCGCCGTGCCGGCCAGGTGTCCATCGGTCAGCTCGCCCGCCTCATGGATGCCCGTGCGGTAACCCACCGCTACAAAGCCGGCCCACACCAGCACCAGCGCCGCCAGCATCCACAGCAACAGCCGGCGCGTCAGCGAAGCCTGCGCACGCGATGCGGGCTTCATGCGCCCTCCCGCGGTATGAAGTAGCCGACGCCGCGCAGAGTCTGGATCAGGCTCTCGCCCAGCTTGCGCCGCAGGTGGTGCACATGCACCTCGATCGCATTGCTGCCGACGGCATCCTGCCAGTTGTAGAGGCGCGCTTCGAGTTGCTGGCGCGACAGCACCCGGCCGCGCGACTCCAGCAGCAGGAGTAGCAGGGCGAATTCGCGCGGTGCCAATTCCACGCCCTCGCCCGCGCGCAGCACCGTGCGGGCCGCCGGATCCACCACCAGATCGCCATGAGCCAGCAGCGGATGGGCCCGGCCCGCCGCGCGCCGCAGCAGCGCGCGCATGCGGGCCTCAAGCTCATCGAGGTCAAAAGGTTTGGCCAGGTAGTCGTCGGCGCCGAGGTCAAGGCCCGAAATCCGGTCTGCGACCTGGTCACGCGCGGTCATGATGAGTACCGGCGTCAGTGGATCGGGCAAGACGCCGGAGGCGCTCGTGGGGGCGCGCCGCAACTGCGACAGCAAATCGCCGCCGTCGCCGTCCGCCAGTCCCAGGTCCAGCAGCACCAGGTCAAACGGCTCGCTGGACAGGGCCGACCACGCGGAGCCCAGGCTGGCGCAGACATCGACCGCATAGCCCCGCTGCTGCAGATTGGTCCGCAGGCCCAGGGCAATGCCGGCATCGTCTTCGACCACCAGGATTCTCATGGGGCCATTGTCGGTGCTTCGTGCGGCGGCAGGGGGCTATGCAAGCCGCCTGCAAGGCCTTAAGGATGAGTTAAGACGCCCCCGATACCTTGCGGTTTCCCCTTGGCCACCCGCTCGCGTGAACCCCCATGACTGCCACCCCTTTTACTGACGACGGCAAGACCCTTGCGTCCCGCGTTTTCCTCGCCACACTGATCAGCCTCGCGCTGCTGCTGGCCTGGGACCAATCAGGCCTGGACCTGTGGATGGCGCATTGGTTCGGCTCCGCTGCCGGTTTTGCCTATGAAGACCACTGGTTCTGGCGCGGCACACTGCACGACGACATCCGCTGGCTCCCGTGGGGCGTTGAACTGGTGCTGCTGGCGGCCATGGCGCGGCCCTTCGGCGCCCTGCGACAACTGGCCGTGGAGCGCCGCGTCCAGTTGGCACTGACCACCCTGGCCTCGCTGCTGGTGGTGTCCACCCTCAAGCTGCACAGCCTTACCAGCTGCCCCTGGGAGCTGCGCGAGTTCGGCGGCACCGTGGCCTATGTGTCGCACTGGGCCTGGGGCGTGCGCGACGGCGGCAGCGGCGGCTGCTTTCCGGCCGGCCATGCCTCGGCGGGTTTTGCGTTTCTGGGCGGTTTTTTTGCGTTCCGCCACACCCTGCCCCGCACGGCACGGCGCTGGCTGGCAGGCGCATTGGCGGCGGGGTTTGTGCTGGGCCTGGCGCAGCAGGTACGCGGGGCCCACTATATGAGCCACACGCTCTGGACCGCCTGGCTGTGCTGGGCATCGGCGGCCCTGGTGGACAGCATCGTCAGCCAGATGATTTCACAAAGGCCGTCACCCGCTCCAGCACAGGCGCCCGCCCTCTCAGCACCGGGGCCATAGAACCCAGCAGGGTCGCATGCCCGACGCCGCCCAGCAATTCCGACTGCACGCGAGCGCCGCTCTCGCGCAACCGCGTTGCCAGCGCCACGGTGCTGCGCTGCGGGTTGACGGTGCGATCCTCGGCGGCCGCAAGCAGTAGCGCAGGAGGAGATGCCCGGGAAGCGTGCGCAAGTGGCTGGCTGTCAGCGGGCGTGGCCGGCCACTCGAACGCCACCTGGGCCTTGGGATCGACGATTGGCAGGAAGTCGTAAGGGCCGGCCAAACCTATCCAGCCGGCCAGCTGCGAGGGAGCCATCCCCTCGGCCCGCAGCCAGCGAGCATCGAGCGCGAGCATGGCGGCGTTGTAGGCGCCGGCACTGTGGCCCATGACAAAAACACGGGCCGGGTCTGCACCGAATTCGGCGGCATGGTCCCTGGCCCAGCGCACGGCGCGCGCGCTGTCCTGCACAAAAACGGGGTAGCGGACCGCCGGGCTCAGCCGGTAGTCGGCGATGACGGCGACGATGCCCTGCGAGGCCAGGGCTTCGCCGACAAAACGGTAATCGGCGCGCTCGCCGGAAGACCAGTTGCCGCCGTAGAAAAACACCACCAGGGGCGCGTTGCGGCTTGCGCCAACCGGTTGGTAGACATCGAGCCGCTGGCGCAGCTCAGGCCCGTAGGCAAGCCCTTCGCTGCGGCGGTAGGTGTCGGTGGGCACCGTGGCGTTGAGGAGATCGACAGCCGAGCACGCTGTCAGCAGCGCGGGAAGCATGGCAAACAGCGAGCGTCTGGGCAATCTGGAATCTATGTTGGGCATGGACTTCAGAATACGCATCCCCAGTCTTAACGGATTCAGCCGATCTTCTCAGGCTCCATAGGACAAGGCCTTTATCGAGCGCGGGAGTCTTATTCCAGCGTGAGCCGCGGGACTGGCTTTGCCAGACCGCAGGCGGGCGGCCCCCGAGGGGCTGGAGCCCGCGGCTCCAAAGCTGCTTGAGCAGCTTTGGACGGGCGACAGAGGCGAAGCGTCTCGCGAGCCGCGGCCTGCAAGGCCTCGGAAGCTACACGAAGTGAGCGACCGTGGGGGGCGATCTCTAGGCCACTCTGCAAATTTTGAGCATGTTGGTGCCGCCAGGCGCGCCCATGGGCTCGCCGCAGGTGATGGCGTACACGTCGCCGCTTTGCACGATGTTGCGGCGAAGCAGGTGGCCTTCGGCCTGTTCGAGCGCGGTGTCGCGGTCGGCGCTGGTGTCCATGAGCAGGGGACGCACATTGCGGTACAGCGCCATCTTGCGCTGCGTGGCCAGGCGCGGCGTGAGTGCGTAAATCGGCACGCGGATGTCGTGGCGGCTCATCCACAGGGGGGTAGAGCCGCTGTCGGTCAGCGCGACGATGGCCTTGGCGCCCAGGTGGTGGGCGGTGAACAGCGCGCCCATGGCGATGGACTGGTCGATGCGGCTGAAGGTCTTGCCGGAAAAATCGCCTTCCAGTTCCTTGTATTCGGCCTTCTCGGCTTCCTCGCAGATCTTGGCCATTTCCTCGACGGTTTCCAGCGGGTATTTGCCGGCCGCGGTTTCGGCGCTGAGCATCACCGCGTCGGTGCCGTCCAGCACCGCGTTGGCGACGTCGCTGACCTCGGCGCGCGTGGGCACCGGATTCACGATCATGGATTCCATCATCTGCGTGGCGGTGATGACGACCTTGTCGCCGGCACGCGCCATCTTGATCATGCGTTTTTGCAGGGCCGGCACGGCGGCATTGCCGACTTCCACGGCCAGGTCGCCGCGGGCCACCATGATGCCGTCGCTGACGCGCAGGATTTCTTCCAGTTTCGGAATGGCCTCGGCGCGTTCGATCTTGGCGATCAGGCCGGGCTTGTGCTTGTAGGGCGCAGCAGCCACGTTGCACAGCTGGCGCGCCATTTCCATGTCGGTGGCGTTCTTGGGAAAGCTCACGGCCACGTAATCGGCCTGGAAGCTCATGGCCGTCTTGATGTCTTCCATGTCCTTGCCGGTCAGCGCCGGGGCCGTCAGGCCGCCGCCCTGCTTGTTGATGCCCTTGTTGTTGGACAGCTCGCCGCCCAGCTTGACGGTGGTGTGCACCTCTTCGCCGCGCACCATGTCGACGGTCAGCACGATCAGGCCGTCGTTGAGCAACAGCACGTCGCCGGCCTTCACGTCACGCGGCAGTTCCTTGTAATCGAGGCCCACGCCTTTCAGGTCGCCGAGCTCGGTGCGGGACGCATCGAGGACAAATTTCTCGCCGGGCTCGAGCTGGACCTTGCCTTCGGCGAACTTGCCGACGCGTATTTTGGGGCCCTGCAGGTCGGCCATGATGGCGACCTCGCGGCCGGCGCGCTGGGCGGCTTCGCGCACCAGCTGGGCGCGGTCCACATGGTCCTGGGCCGTGCCGTGGCTGAAATTGAGGCGCACCACGTTGACGCCGGCGCGGATCATTTTCTCCAGCAGTGCGGGATCGCTGGAAGCGGGTCCGAGGGTGGCAACGATCTTGGTGGCGCGACGCGGCATAGTGAATGTCTCCATGTAATTTAGTTTCCGATTTTCACACGGAAATAGTTACAGAGGCGTTACCAATTCGGCGCCCGGGGTCATCCTGGGACCCGCGCGGCAGGAAAAGAAGACTCTCGAAGACGCTCAGCCCGCGGCGCGCTTTTGCAAAATCTCGAAGGCCGGCAAGGTCTTGCCTTCCAGCACCTCGAGGAAAGCGCCGCCGCCGGTAGAGATATAGCCGACCTGCTTTTCGATACCGTACTTGGCGATCGCGGCCAGCGTATCGCCGCCACCGGCGATGGAGAACGCGCTGCTGTCGGCAATGGCGCGTGCAATGCCTTCGGTGCCCTTGGCGAAGGCGTCGAACTCGAACACGCCGACCGGGCCGTTCCAGACGATGGTGCCGGCGACCTTGAGCTGCGCGGCCAGTCTCGCCGTGGTTTGCGGGCCTATGTCGAGGATCAGGTCGTCATCGGCCACGTCGGTGGCGGCCTTGACGGTGGCCGGCGCATCGGCGGCAAAAGTCTTGGCGGTGACCACGTCGGTCGGAATCGGCACTTCGGCGCCGCGCGCCTTCATGGCTTCGATCACGGCCTTGGCTTCGGCCAGCAAATCGGCTTCGACCAGGCTTTTGCCGATTTTCAGCCCGGCGGCCAGCATGAAGGTGTTGGCGATGCCGCCGCCCACGATGAGCTGGTCCACATTGGCCGCCAGCGACTTCAGGATGGTCAACTTGGTGGACACCTTGCTGCCGGCCACGATGGCGACCAGCGGCCGGCGTGGCGCCGTCAGCGCCTTGGAGATCGCGTCCATTTCAGCGGCGAGCAGCGGGCCGGCGCTGGCCACGGGCGCGTACTGCGCGATGCCGTAGGTGGAGGCTTCGGCGCGGTGCGCGGTGCCGAAGGCGTCGTGCACAAAGATGTCGCAGAGCGCGGCCATCTTGCGCGCAAGTTCTTCGCTGTTTTTCTTCTCGCCCTTGTTGAGGCGGCAGTTTTCGAGCAGCGCCAGCTGGCCCGGCTTGAGTTCCACGCCGTCCACCCAGTTGGACACCAGCTTGACTTCGCGCCCCATGAGTTCGCCCAAGCGCTTGGCGACCGGCGCCAGCGAATCGGCCGGCTTGAATTCGCCTTCAACGGGGCGCCCAAGGTGGGAAGTCACCATGACCGCGGCACCGGCATCCAGCGCCATCTTGATGCAGGGGATGGAGGCGCGCACGCGTGTGTCTTCGGTGATGTTGCCGGCGTCATCCTGCGGCACGTTGAGGTCGGCGCGGATGAACACGCGCTTGCCGGCAACTTTGCCGCTGGCGCACAGGTCGGAGAAACGGATGAAGTTCATGAGGAGGCTCGCAAGGAAGTGAATTTTCAGGCGGTGCCGGCCTGAGTTGCCGCAATTGTAGGCGGGCGTTTTCGACTCAACGCGGTCGCGGGGCGCCCTTGCTTTTGCTTACCTGCCTACCACCCTAGAGCAATGTGCAAGGGCAGGTAAACCGCCATGCCGGCCAGGATGGTGCCCAGCACGCCATGGCGCCAGTAGTACCAGGCCGTGCCCGCGACGACCGCAAAAAGGCGCGCGTCTTTCCAGGTGGCGATGAGGTGGCCCTGGGTCATGACCATTTCCGGCACGATGACCGCCGCCAGCGCGGCGATGGGCGCGTAGTGCAGGCCGCGCTGGGCCCAGCCGGGCAATGTCCAGGGCTTGTCCGACAGGAAGAAGAAGCAGCGCGTGAGGACGGTGATCGCCGTCATGCCCAGGATGGTGGCCACGGTCCAGAGGTCGGTTCCATTCATGCAGCGTCTCCGGTGCCGGTGACGGGCGTCGCGGGCTTGGCCGGCGCCTGTTTTTCGAGCAGCAGGCAGACCGCTACCGCAGCCGCGATAGCCACCAGGATATTGAGCTTGAGCGGCAGGGCGAAGGTGGCCACGGCCGCCGCGCCGGCGATGCCGGCCGACACAGCCCGCAGCCGCGTGGTGGCCAATGAACACATGATGCCCAGCAAGGCCAGGATGCCGGCAAAGCCCAGCCCCCAGGACAGCGGGATGGAATTGGCAAGCGCGATGCCGAGCAGGCTGGAGCCCACCCAGCTGATCCAGGCGATCGCGCAGTTGCCTATCCAGTAGGCCTCCTGCGCTTCAATGACGGCGGAGTCGGTGCCCGGGTGCGGAAAGCGCCTGGTGAACAACACGTAATTGAGGTCGGCCATCAGGTAACCAAAGCCCAGGCGCTTCCACAGGCCCTGGTGCATCACATAAGGCCGCAGATGGGCGCTGAAGACCATGAAGCGAAGGTTGACGCAAAACGAGGTGGCCAGGATCACCCACATGGGAGCACCGGCCACGATGAGCGGAAGCGCCGCCAGCTGTGAACTGCCGGCAAACACCAGGATGGCCATCAGCAATACTTCAATCAGGCTCATGCCCGACTTGATCATGGCCACGCCCGTCATCAAGCCCCAGGCGGCAATGCCCGGCGCGACCGCCGCCATGTCGCTGACACCCGCCCGGAAATCCGGATGGTTGAACAATCTTTTCACAAAACCCTCATTCCTCTTGAGCCGCCTGGCCAAACACCATGCCGGGCCGAATATCAAATCCCCGCAAGAAATCCGCCGCATCCAGCGCCTTGCCTCCGGCCTTTTGAAGGCGGCTCACGCGCAGAACGCCATCAACCGCAGCAATGTCCACCCCCTGAATGCCGGCAGCCAGCACCTGCCCGGGCTGTGCCTCCACCGGCAGTACCGCCCCAGCCAGCATCTCGGCCCGCCAGAATTTGATCGTCTGCCCTTGCAGTACGCCGGCAGCACCGGGGAAGGGATTGAAAGCGCGGATCCGCCGCTCAATCACCGCCAGGGCTTGTGCCCAGTCCGTCATCGCCTCGTGTTTTTCGATTTTGTGGGCGTAAGTGACGCCGTCTGCCGGCTGGGGAACCGGCTTGAGGCCGCCGCATGCGGCCAGCTCAAGCGCCTCGACAATGAGGCGCCCGCCCAGGCTCGCCAGCTTGTCGTGCAGGGAAGCGGTGGTGTCCTGGGCGGCGATCGGCAGCTTGTCCACCAGCAGCATGTCGCCGGTGTCCAGCCCCGCGTCCATTTGCATGATGGTGATGCCGGTTTCTGCATCACCCGCCTCGACGGCACGGTGGATGGGTGCGGCGCCGCGCCAACGCGGCAGCAGCGACGCGTGGATATTGAGGCAACCCAGCCTGGGAGCGTCCAATACCCATTGCGGAAGAATCAGTCCGTAGGCAGCGACGACCATCACGTCCGCTCTCGCGGCAACGATGGCTTCGCGAGCGGAAGCTGCTTCATCCGGGAATTTGCCGTCCAGGCGGAGGCTGCGCGGCTGGGCAACGGTGATGCCGGCGCTTGCAGCCCATTGTTTGACGGGGGAGGCCTGCAACTTCATGCCGCGGCCGGCGGGGCGGTCGGGCTGGGTCAGGACCAGGGGAATTTCAAAACCGGCGGCGTGCAATCTTTCGAGGGCTACGCGGGCGAACTCAGGGGTACCGGCAAATATGACGCGCATGGCGCCAGATTCTAAAGACTCCTAGGGGAAACCCCGGGGCAGCAGCGGCAAAGCCCGCATCCCTGATGGCCGGGATCAGCCTGCGGACTCGCGGTCCTCATCCTTTTTCTGCTTGATCATCTTGGTCTTGATGCGGTTGCGTTTCAGTGGAGAGAGGTATTCGACGAAGACCTTGCCCAGCAGATGGTCCATCTCATGCTGGATGCAGACCGCCAGCATTCCTTCGGCCTCATACACCTGGGACTTGCCGTCCAGGTCCAGGGCCTGGACCTTGATGGAGGTGGAGCGCTCCACGCCGTCATAAATGCCGGGCACCGACAGGCAGCCCTCGTCGCCCACACGCGTTTCCTCGCTGGCCCAGAGGATTTCGGGGTTGATCAGCACCATGGGCTGGTTACGCTCTTCGCTCACGTCGATGACGATCAGGCGCTCGTGCACATTGACCTGGGTGGCGGCCAGGCCGATGCCCGCCGCTTCATACATGGTTTCGAACATGTCGTCGGCCAGCTTGCGCAGGCGAGCGTCAACCGCCCCCACGGGCTTGGCTACCGTGTGCAGGCGGGGATCGGGGTAACGAAGAATGGTCAGCTGGCTCATGGGGGAAGGCAAGGGGAAAAGAGGGCCCGAGGGGGAGATGTCGCTATTTTCGCCACTTTTCCTGGTTTTTCAGCATCCTGATATTCCCAGAATCGCGTATTCGTTGCTTAATCAAGGGCTTAGGTACAAAATCGTTAGTAATTTATCAAGATACGACACGGTCTTTTCCGCCCGCATCCGTTGCGGATTGCCCGTGCCAATCCCCTAAAAGAGCCGAAGGCCTACAAAGATGCAAACAATTTTTGGTCGTTTCAGTCAGATTTCAATAGCCGCAACTGCCCTCCTGGGCATTGCCGGCGGCCTGCATGCCCAGAATTACCCCATCACACCGGGCCAAAAAGCAACAGCCGCCCAGGTGGCCGAGGCAGGGGTTCCCCTCAGCGAACTGGCGCCCAATGCACCGGACGAATACACCGTCAAGCGCGGCGACACGCTCTGGGCCATCTCCGGCATCTTCCTCAAAAGCCCCTGGCGCTGGCCGGAACTGTGGGGCATGAACCTGCAGGACATCCGCAACCCGCACCGCATCTACCCGGGGCAGCATCTTTACCTGGACAAAACCGGCGGCCGGGCCACCCTTCGCACGCGCCAGGCCTCCAGCGACGGCCCGCCGACCGACACGGTGCGCGTATCGCCTCGCACCCGCTATGAATCCCTGGCCGACAGTTCCATTCCTACGCTGTCGGCCAACGTCATCGAACCCTTCCTCTCGGAAGCCGTCCTCGTTGACGACGCGACCTTTTCACGGGCGCCCCGCATCGTCGCCGCCCAGGAAGGGCGCGTGCTGCTCAGCCGCGGCGATCGCGCCTATGCACGGGGCGAGTACGTGGGCGGCGTTGCCACCGGTACACCCTTGAGCGACGCCAAGGGCCAGCCGCTTGATTACCGCGTCTATCGCAATGCCGTAGCCCTGAAAGACCCGACCACCCAGCAAATTCTGGGCTACGAAGCGCAATACATCGGCAAGGCCGAGCTGATGCGCGGCGAATCCGTCACGCAGGTGACGGGCAAGGACGGCAAGCCGCAGCCTGAGATTACGCCCGCCACCATTGACATCGTCTCCACCAAAGAAGAAATGCGTGTCGGAGACCGCCTGCTCCCCGAACCCACCCGGGAACTGGTCAGCTATGTCCCGCACGCCCCTGCCAGCCCCGTCACGGGCCAGATCGTGTCAATTTACGGCAGCGCCGTGGCGAACGCGGCGGAGAACCAGGTCGTGGTGATCAACCGCGGCGCGGCGGACGGCCTCGAACGCGGCCACGTCATGGCCATCCTCAAGGACGGCGAGCGGCTGGCCGACAAGACCGACAGCGCGCGGCCGCAGATCAAGCTGCCCAATGAACGCAACGGCCTGATGATGGTGTTCCGTACCTTCGACAAGCTCTCCTACGCGCTGATCCTGCAGATCACCGACGGCGTGAAAGTCGGCGACCGCTTCACCAACCCGAACTGAGTCAAGGCGCTGCCTGCGGACGGGCCCGCCCTGGCGCGGCCCGCCGACAGCCGCCCTCCCTCCGCAAAATCCCCCGACTGACGTGGACACGCAAGAGCTCCAGGCCTGGCTGCGGCTGACGCTTTCCCCGGGCGTGGGAAACGAAAGCGCGCGCAAGCTGCTGGCCGCTTTTGGCTCGGCGCCGGCCGTCTTTGGCCAGACCGCGGCAGCCCTCAAGCAACTGGGCGGCGACAAGCTGGCCAAAGCCATCCTGGCGGAGCCGCCGGTGCTTGCGGCCCAGGTGCAGGTCACCCTCGAATGGCTGCAGGCCGGCGACGACAGGCGGGTCGCCACGCTCGGCGACGCCGCCTACCCGGCCGCCCTGCTCGACATCGAAGACCCGCCCTTGATGCTGTACATGCTGGGCACGCTGGCCGGGCAGCCGACGGCGGCGCCTCGCATTGCCATTGTGGGCAGCCGCAACCCGACGCCGCAGGGCGAGGCCAACGCCCGGCAGTTCGCAAAAGCCTTCGGGGCCGCCGGGCTTTGCGTGGTTTCAGGGCTGGCGCTGGGCGTTGACGGCGCTGCGCACGACGGCGCACTGCTGGGCGGCGGCGACACGATTGCCGTGGTGGGCACCGGGCTGGACAGGGTCTATCCCAAAAAACATCTCGCGCTGGCGCACCGGATCGCGCAGCAGGGCATGATCGTCAGTGAATTTCCCCTGGGCACGCCGCCGCTGGCGGGCAATTTCCCACGGCGCAACCGCATCATCTCCGGCCTGTCCCGCGGCACCCTGGTGGTGGAAGCGGCGCTGCAATCGGGCTCGCTGATCACGGCACGGCTGGCAGCGGAGCAGGGCAAGGAGGTCTTTGCCATACCCGGCTCCATCCACTCGCCCCAGTCGCGCGGTTGCCACGCGCTGATCAAGCAGGGGGCCAAGCTGGTGGAGCTGGCGCAGGATGTACTGGAAGAGCTGAACCTCTCCCGCACCGAGGCTCTTGCGGCTGGCAACGAAGACACCACGGCCTCTGAAAGCGACGATCCCCTGATTGCCGCCCTGGGTTTTGATCCCGTGAGCCTGGACGCCCTGCAGGCGCGCACCGGGCTGGACACTCCGCGCTTGCAGGCCAGCCTGCTGGAGCTTGAGCTGTGCGGGCAGGTAGTCCGCTTGCCGGGCGGTCTGTTCCAGCGCCTGGCCGCTGGTTGACCCGGCGGATTTCCAGCGCACCGCGGGGCCCGGCCGGACGTTTGACACGGCTGCCAACATCTGCGTTATATTGGGTGCATGTTTGAAGTACTGGTGTACGTCTACGAGAACTACTGGCAAGGTGACGCTTGCCCCGAACTCCAGCAACTGAGCCGCAAACTCACCGCGGCGGGATTCGACGCCGAAGAAATACAGGCCGCGCTTGTCTGGCTCGACGGCCTGAACATCGCGGCACAGGGCACGCAGATCAGCCTGCCAGCCAAAGCCCCCCAGGGCGCCGGCGAATCCCCCGGAAACTCCCTCGCCATCCGGCAACAATCCGCCGACAGCCTGCGCGTGTATTCCGTTGCCGAGCAGGTGCACCTCGGCGCGCAAAGCCTGGGATTTGTAACCTTCCTCGAATCCTCCGGCGTATTGCCGCCGCACATGCGGGAGATCGTTATCGACCGCGCCATGGCGGCGCCCGGCGACCCGGTGACGCTGGACGACCTGAAGATCATCGTGCTCATGGTGTACTGGAGTTTCGGGGAAGAGCCCGATGCGCTGGTGCTCGACGAGCTCTGCGACGACACGGAATTTCGCCTGGCGCACTGAAGTGCGCGCCGGCGCGCACCGCCGGCCGGCCCTTGCGCCCGCGGGCGCCTTCCAAAGCGAAAATTAAAAACCTAGCCCAGCAAGCGCTCGGGGTTGGCGTCGAGCTTGGCCAGGGCGTCGCGCGTCGCGCGCACCGTCAGCGCTTCTTCTTCCGTCGGCACCAGGAGGCCCGCCTGCAGGTAGGCTGCCAGGCGGCGGGCCTGGATCAGGAAATTGCGTCCGTCTGCCGAGGCAAACAGGTGCAGTTGCTTGCGGCCGCTGCACCAGGCGAACTGCACGTGGCTGACCTTGCCGTTGTGGTCCAGGCTGAACCATGAGCCCAGTTGCAGCTCCTTGGCCCAGGCGCGCATGGCTTCCGTGGGGTGGCTGCCGCCGTCGGCAATCACTTCGATGTCGGTGGCATCGATGCCTATCATGGTCACCAGGCTGTCGGTGTCCAGCGGCAAGTCCCCGACATCCTCGTCGGACAGGTAATCTTCGAGATTGGTCAGGCGCTTGGCCATGGCCTCCACCTTTTCCACGGGGATGGCGTCGGTCTTGGACATGAAGGCATCGGCCAGGGTGTCGCTGATGATTTTCAGGTGGCCGTCCTGGTCGGCCACGCCCAGGCCCAGCATGCCCATACCCATGCGCAGCAACTGCAGCAGTTTGGGCAGGTCGGCGATCACGCGCGCGCGGTCATTGCGGTTCGGTTTGGCGCTTGCCGCCCACACCAGGTCGGCGGCGGCCCGCTTGAGGGTGAGGGTTTCCTCGTGCTGCGGGCCGTTCTTCATGGCGGCGATCGCCAGCACCTCGGCCCACACCTTGAACAGGAACTCGCGGATCTCATCGCGCACCGGCATGTCATTGAGCATGTTGCGCATCTCAATGGTGTACTGGATGGTCATGGTCTCTTTTTGCTCGACCTGCTGGGCCACGCTCACCACGCGGGCGGCGCTGCCGTGCTCCGAAAGAAACCGCGACAGGAATTTGTCGAATTCGTCATAAACGAGCTGGAACACCCGGCGCCCGGTTTCGGGATACTGCTCGATCACCTGCACGACGCGCTTGATCTCGGCCTCCAGCACACCGCCCGACACCGTGACGTCAAAGCCAAGCACGCACGAACCCATGCGGTCTATCAGCCGGCGCGCGGGATGCTGCAGGGACTCGAAGAACTCGGGCTCGGAGATCGCCACGCGCAGCACCGGCATCTGCAGGCGCGCGAACCAGACACGGATGACCGCGGGGATCCGGTCTTCGGCCAGGATGCTCTGGAACATCAGGGCCACGATTTCAATGGTCGCCTTCTCGGAGGAGGTGGACGCAGCCTCCTTGAGCTTGGTGGTGCGTTCACGCAAAACGCCGACGGCGTGGTCCACATGCGCCTGGCCGTAAACCTGGCCTGGCGCATCCACCAGCAGCGTGCGCTCGGCGCCCGTGTCCTGTGGGCGCTCCACGCTGGCCATGGCCTGCGCCAGCTGCGGCGAAGCCTGGCTGGGCCGCGTATCGTCGAAGCCCGCCGCCTGGTTTGTCAGCAGGCGCTTGAGTTGCCCCATCACGCCCTGTGCACGCATTCGCGCCCGGGCGAGGGGGGTTGTGGCGGTCTGCAGGCGGGTTTCGTCATACACCCCCTGGCCGGGGCCCGTCGTGGCCTCCTGGCCTCTGCCCGTATTGGCTTGACCGGGGCCCTCAGGGCCGTTGCCTGTTCTGCCGGCGCCGCCCTGGAAGCCTGGGCCACCCGCTGCCGCGCCACCGCCCGAAAAACGCCCCATGCCCTGCCCGGCTTGCATACCCCCGCCCGCCGCGGCATTTGCGCCTCGCACACCGCCACCTGCACCCGCTGCGCCTGTAACGCCTCCCCCGGTGCCGCCATAGGGGGATCCCGTGCCGCCGCCTCTGTATGAGCCGGCACCGGAACCACCGCCACGGGCACCACCCGCAGAGCCCGAACCCCGGCCGCCGAACGATGATGGGCCGCCGGCGCCTCCCGATTCACCGTAGGAAGGCGAGGCGTTGTTTGCGCCAGCAGCGCCGTAGGCGCCGCCTCCACCTCCACCGCCCATGCCGGACCCGCCCGGGCTGTCGTCGCCTTGCTGCGGAGTTTTTCCTCTTTGCGATTCAGGCGCCGCCGTTTTGGCGGGAGCGCCAGTGCCGGGAGCCGAGGGTGTGCGCTTGACCAGCGGCCTCAGGTCGATTTCCGCCATCACGCCCTGCTGCACCAGGAATTCGTTGGTGGCGTGATAGGTTTCGAGCAGGTGCTCGCCCATGTCCTTCTGGATGCCGCTCTGGACCGCCAGCCAGACCTCACGCGGCAGGCCGGCCTTGCCCCACTGCTCCACGAGATGCTGGGCGAGCACCTCGGGGCGCAGGATGTCCTGCTTGTGGAGTTCGGTGATTCCTTCCAGGTTCTGGATGCGCAGGCGAAGGTCGTTGAGCTCCCAGCTCGTGAAATCAAGCAGGCGCAGCGCCAGACGCGATGCGAGGATCTTGTCCTCCATCACGTCGTTGTCCATCAGTTCGAATTTTCCGCTGTCCAGGAAGCGGGCCGGTGAGTTGGCGGCGGGCGCAGCCTGCGCGTTGGCCCAGGCGGCTGTGGTGCCGCGGACCCAGGCATCGCCGCTTTTCTTGAAGGCCAGCCAGCCGTCGCGCCGCTCCTGCATGTCGCGGGCGCTGCCCGGCTGGTCGACCAGCGCGGACAGCTTGTCCTGAATGGTTTTGGCCAGCGCGGGCAATATCCGTGCTGCACGCTCCGTAAACAGCGCGCGAGCCTGCTCGACCAGATGACTGTTATTTTTGTTGCTTGGCACGACCGCCCTGGGTGATTAGCCTATAGCTTACACCGTAGCCCCTGCATTGGGGTCATTGGGATCTTCCCCTTTTTTGGCCGGCCCCTTGACCAGGTCTTCCCGCTTGATGCCCAGCCACATCGCGATCGCCGCGGCCACAAAAACCGAGGAATAAATACCAAAGAGGATGCCGATGGTCAGCGCCAGGGCAAAGTAAAAAAGCGTCGGGCCACCGAACAGCAGCATGGACAGGACCATGATCTGGGTCGAGCCGTGGGTGATGATGGTGCGGCTGATGGTGGAGGTGATCGCGTTGTCGATGATCTCGATGGTGTTCATCTTGCGGTAGCGGCGGAAGTTCTCGCGGATCCGGTCAAAAATCACCACCGACTCATTGACGGAATAGCCCAGCACCGCCAGCACGGCAGCCAGCACGGCGAGCGAAAACTCCCACTGGAAGAATGCAAAGAAGCCCAGGATGATGACCACGTCGTGCAAGTTGGCGATGATGGCCGCCACGGCGTACTTCCACTCAAAGCGGAAGGCCAGGTAGACCATGATGCCGAACACCACCATGGCCAGCGCCTTCAGGCCGTCGTGGGCCAGCTCATCGCCGACCTGCGGCCCCACAAACTCGGTGCGGCGCAGCGTCACTTCGGGGCTGGCCGCCTTCAGCGCTGCCAGCACCTTCTCGCTTTGCTGGGCCGTGCTCACGCCCTTCTGGGCCGGCAAGCGGATCATCACGTCGCGCGAGGTGCCGAAGTTCTGCACCTGCACGTCGGTGAAGCCGAGGCCGGATACGGTATCGCGGATTTTCCCGACATCGGCGGCCTGGGTGTAGTTCACCTCCATCAAGGTGCCGCCGGTGAACTCCACCGACAGGTGCAGGCCGCGCGTGATCAGGAAGAAGACGGCCAGCGCGAAGGTCGCAAAACTGATGACGTTAAAAATCAGGGCATGCCGCATGAACGGGATGTCGCGCCGGATTTTGAAGAATTCCATCTGGGGTCCTTGGGAAATTCAGGAAAAAAGGCCGGATTACTTGGTCGCCACGGCGCCGGATGCGGCGGGCCGCCACACAGTGCCGATGGAGACTGACTTGAGCTTTTTCTGGCGGCCGTACCAAAGATTGACCAGGCCGCGCGAGAAGAACACCGCGGAGAACATGCTGGTCAAAATGCCGATGCAATGCACCACCGCAAAGCCCCGCACCGGACCGGAACCGAAGGCCAGCAAGGCCAAACCGGCGATCAGCGTCGAGATGTTGGAGTCCAGAATGGTGGCCCAGGCCCGTTCGTAGCCGGCGTGGATGGCCGCCTGCGGCGACGACCCGTTGCGCAGTTCCTCACGCACGCGCTCGTTGATCAGCACGTTGGAATCGATGGCCATGCCCAGCGCCAGCGCCATGGCGGCCATACCCGGCAAGGTCAGCGTCGCCTGCAACATGGACAGCACCGCCACCAGCAGCAGCAGGTTGACCGCCAGCGCCAGGCCGGAGAACAGGCCGAACAGCATGTAATAGGCCGCCATGAACGCGACGATCACGACAAAGCCCCAGGACACGCTGTGAAAGCCCTTGGAGATGTTGTCGGCGCCCAGGGTCGGGCCTATGGTGCGCTCCTCGATGATTTCCATGGGCGCGGCCAGCGAGCCGGCGCGCAGCAGCAGCGCGAGGTCATTGGCCGCATTGATGTTCATGGCACCGGAAATGCTGAATCGAGTGCCTAATTCGCCACGGATTGTGGCGACCGAAATGGCCTGGCCCTTGCCCTTCTCAAACAGCAGGATCGCCATCGGCTTGTTCATGTTTTCGCGACTCACATCGCGCATCACACGGCCGCCCTTGGCGTCGAGGTTCAGGGATACGTTGGGCTCTTGCTTCTGCGACTCGAAGCCGGCCTGAGCATCCGTGAGGTTTTCAYCGGTCACGAGAACCTGCTTTTTCACAATCACCGGATCACCCTTGGTATCGGGGAATTTCTCCGATCCAAACGGCACCATGCCACCCGTCATGGCAGCGCGGGCTTCGGCGCTGTCATCCACGAGGCGCATTTCGAGTGTGGCAGTACGGCCCAGGATGTCCTTGGCCTTGGCGGTGTCTTGCACGCCGGGGAGCTGCACCACGATGCGGTCTATTCCCTGCTGCTGGATCACCGGCTCGGCCACGCCCAGTTCGTTGATCCGGTTGTGCAGCGTCACGATGTTCTGCTTGAGCGCCTGCTCCTGGATGCGGCGCGCGGCTTCGGGCTTGATGCTGGCCGTCAGCTTGTATTCGGTGCCGTCCGGCGTGTCGACGCTTTGCAGATCGGGGAACTGATCTGTTATGAGGTTTTTGGCCTGAGTTAACGTCTGGGTGTCGCGCAAACGAATTTCAACGGTTGCAGCGTTGCGGGAAATGCCGGCATGGCGGATGTTTTTTTCGCGCATCGTTGAGCGGAGGTCGCCCGCAAGGGATTCGGCTTTTTTGGTCAACGCCGCTTGCATGTCCACTTGAAGCATGAAATGCACACCACCGCGCAGATCAAGCCCCAAGTACATCGGACGGGGCTCAACAATAAGGAGCCTTAAATAGCTGATCCACTTCGGCATACGCGATACGAGATTAAGCGCCACGATGTAGGAGGGATCCTCAGGAACTGGCACAAACACGCGCTGCAGAATATCTCGCGCCTTCAATTGCTCATCTGTTGACGAGAAGCGCGCGCGCAATGAAGTCCCATCCAATGTGATCAAGTCCGGCGGAAGCTGTGCATTCTTCAATGCTTCCAACGCACGAGATTGCGTACTTTCGTCAATCCTGACCGTAGCTTTAGCAGCGGAAACTTGCACCGCAGGAGCTTCACCAAAAATATTTGGGGACGTATAGACGATCCCGACCAAGACCACGAAGATCAGTACGACGTACTTCCAGACCGGATAACGATTCATGAGAGGGCTGTTCCTGGTGGACAAATGAACAAAAGGGGCGCCCGCATCAAGCAGCAGCCCCGATATACCGCAAGCCCCCGTGGATCTTCACAAGGGCCTTGTGAATTTACTTGGCGGTGCCGATCGCGCCCTTGGGCAGGACCTGGATGATGGCGCTGCGCTGCAACTGGACCTCAACGCCGGGGGCCAGTTCCAGGGTCAGGTAGACATCGCCCAGCTTGGTGACCTTGCCGAGCAGGCCGCCGGCCGTCGCGACTTCATCGCCCTTGGCCAGCGCGTCGATCATGGCGCGGTGCTCTTTCTGCTTCTTCATCTGCGGGCGGATCATGACGAAGTACAGCACCACAAACATCAGCACCAGGGGGAGCATGCCCGTCAGCGAGGACATCACGTTGTCACCACCGGCGGCTGCAGCGGGAGCGGTTTGGGCAAAGGCGGAAGAAATGAACACGGCTAACTCCACAACATAGTAAAAACACACTGGCGCGCGCGCCGTCCAGCACGGACGAGGCGCGAAGTCCACGATTGTATGCGGCGGGGCAGCCGCACCAGGGGGTAACTGGCGCGCGCCAGGGGCTTTTCAAGCCGGGTTTACGTGCAAGGTGCCGCCCTCGGACTTGCCGGGGGGCCCTCACGGGGAGAAACGGCCGATGGCACTCAGGCCGCTTTCCGCTGGACGGTAGATCCGGGGTTACGAAAGGCTTGCATCAAGGCAGCCCACTGCGGCCGCGCGGCGGCCAGGTGACGCGCCTTGACGTGGCCATAACCCTTGATCATTTCGGGAATCCGGGCGATTTCCACCGCCGTGGTGTGGTTTTCAGCCGTCAGCCCCGCCAGCACTTCCTGCAGGCTGGCCTTGTATTCCTCGATCAGGGCGCGCTCCGTGCGCCGCTCCTCGGTGCGGCCAAACACATCCAGCGGCGTGCCGCGCAGGCCCTTCAGGCGGGCCAGCACCTTGAACGCGCCCAGCATCCAGGGGCCGAACTGCTTCTTCTGCAGCTCGCCCTTCTCGTTTTTGGATGCGATCAGGGGCGGCGCCAGGTGGTAATTCAGCTTGAAGTCGCCTTCGAACATGGCGTTGACCTTGCCCAGGAAGGCCGTGTCCGTGTGCAGGCGCGCCACTTCGTACTCGTCTTTGTAGGCCATCAACTTGAAGAGGTAGCGCGCAACAGCTTCGGTGAGCGCCGTTTTGCCCAGCACCGCTTCGGCGCCTCGCACCTGTTCAACAAAGGACTGGTAAGCCTGCGCATAAGCGGCATTCTGGTAGGCCGTGAGAAAGTCCACCCGCTTGGCCAGCATTTCAGCCAGGGCCGGCTTTTTCACGAACTCGATGACCTGCGCCGCCTTGAACAGTGCCTGGACCGATGCCAGGTCGTGCGCGCAGCGACGGCCCCATTCAAAGGCCGCCTTGTTGTTGTCGACCTGCACGCCGTTGAGCTCGATCGCCCGCATCAGCGCGGCATGCGACAGCGGCACACGCCCTTTTTGCCAGGCAAAGCCCAGCATCAGCGGGTTGGTGTAAATCGAGTCGCCCACCAGTTGCACCGCCACCTGCTCGGCATCGAAGCTGCCCAGCAAGTCAGTGCCCACTGCGGCAGTCACGGCGTTTTCGCAATTGCCGCCGGGAAACTGCCAGGCCGGGTTCTTCACGAAGGCGGCCGTCGGCGTGCCGTGCGAGTTCATGGCCACGTAGGTCCGGCCCGGCTGCATGACGGTCAGCGTGTACTTGCTGGCAGCCACGATGGGGTCGCAGCCTATGACCAGGTCGGCCTTGGCGGTGTCCACCTTGGTGGTGTAAATCGCTTCGGGCCGGTTGGCGATCTGGATGTGGCTCCAGGTGGCGCCACCCTTTTGCGCCAGGCCACCCGCGTCCTGCGTGACCACGCCCTTGCCTTCCATGTGCGCCGCCATGCCCAGCAACTGGCCGACGGTGATAACGCCAGTGCCGCCCACGCCGCCCACGACGATGCCCCAGGCGTGCTCCGCCACGGGCAGCACCGGTTCGGGGACAGGCGGCAGACCGGAGACGCCGCCCTTCTTTTCTTTTTTCGGCTTCTTCAACTGCCCACCCTCGACGGTGATGAAGCTGGGGCAAAAACCCTTCACGCAGGAATAGTCCTTGTTGCAGGTGTTCTGGTTGATGCGGCGCTTGCGGCCGAATTCGGTTTCCAGCGGCTCCACCGACAGGCAGTTGGACTGCACCGAGCAGTCGCCGCAGCCTTCGCAGACCAGCTCATTGATCACCACGCGCTTTTCCGGGTCCACCAGGGTGCCGCGTTTGCGGCGCCGGCGTTTCTCGGTCGCGCAGGTCTGGTCGTAAATGATGGCGGTCGTGCCCTTGATCTCGCGGAACTCGCGCTGGATGCGGTCCAGCTCGTCGCGGTGGTGCACCGTCACGCCGTCCAGCAAAGGAGCGCCGTCATATTTTTGCGGCTCGTCGGTAACGATCACCAGCTTGGCCACGCCTTCGGCGCGCAGGCTTTGCATGATCTGCAGCACCGAGTGGCCCTCGGGCCGCTCGCCGACCTGCTGGCCGCCGGTCATGGCGACCGCGTCGTTGTAAAGAATCTTGTAGGTGATGTTCACACCCGAGGCGATGGCCTGGCGTATCGCCAGCAGCCCGCTGTGGAAGTAGGTGCCGTCGCCGAGGTTGGCAAAGATGTGCGCGTCGGTCGTGAAGGCCGCCTGGCCCACCCAGGTAACGCCTTCGCCGCCCATCTGGGTAAAGGTGGAGGTGGAGCGGTCCATCCAGGTGGCCATGTAGTGGCAGCCGATGCCGGCCACGGCGCGCGAGCCTTCGGGCACGCGCGTGCTGGTGTTGTGCGGGCATCCGCTGCAAAACCAGGGGGCGCGCTCGCCGGTGTCGGCCTTGGCTTCGGCCAGGGCGCGTTCACGCGCCTCGATCACGGCCAGGCGCTCGTCCATGCGCGAGACCACGTCGGCCGGCACGCCCAGCTTTTTCAGGCGCTTGGCGATCGCCTTGGCGATGATGGCCGGCGTCAGGTCGGCCTTGGCGCGCAGCAGCCAGTTGTCGCTCGGGTTGGAGCGGCCCCATTCACCGCCCGACTGGTCGCCTTCGGGCTCGTCGAACTTGCCCAGCACATTGGGCCGCACGTCGGCGCGCCAGTTGTAGAGCTCTTCCTTGATCTGGTATTCGATGACCTGGCGTTTTTCTTCCACCACCAGGATTTCCTGCAGCCCTTCGGCGAAGTCGCGCGTGATGGTGGCCTCCAGCGGCCAGACCACGTTGACCTTGTGCAGGCGTATGCCCAGCTGGTGGCAGGTTGGCTCATCCAGGCCGAGGTCGGCCAGTGCCTGGCGCGTGTCGTTGAAGGCCTTGCCGCTGGCGATCAGGCCGAAGCGGTCTTTGGGCCCGGCGATGACGTTGTAGTTGAGCTTGTTGGCGCGGATGTACGCGAGCGCCGCATACCATTTGTAGTCCATCAGCCGCGCTTCCTGCTCCAGCGGCGCGTCGGGCCAGCGAATGTGCAAGCCGCCGGGCGGCATTTCAAAATCTTCAGGGATAACGATCTTCACGCGGTCCGGGTCGACCAGGATGGAGCTCGATGACTCCACGACTTCCTGGATGGTTTTCATGCCCGACCAGACGCCCGAAAAGCGGCTCATGGCAAACGCATGCAGGCCCATGTCCAGGATGTCCTGCACATTGGACGGGAAGAACACCGGCAGGCCGCAGGCCTTGAAGATGTGGTCGCTCTGGTGGGCGGCGGTGGAGCTCTTGGAGACATGGTCGTCACCGGCGATGGCGATTACGCCGCCGTGTTTCGCGGTGCCGGCCATGTTGGCATGCTTGAAGACGTCCGAGCAGCGGTCCACGCCCGGGCCTTTGCCGTACCAGATGCCGAACACACCGTCGAATTTCTTGCTTTGCGGGTACAGGTCCAGTTGCTGGGTGCCCCAGACGGCGGTGGCGCCCAGCTCTTCGTTCACACCGGGCTGGAACACGATGTTCTGCGCCGCCAGGTGCTTTTTGGCGGCCCACAACGCCTGGTCATAGCCGCCCAGCGGCGAGCCGCGGTAGCCGCTGACAAAACCCGCCGTATTCAAGCCCTCGATGGCATCTCGCGTGCGCTGCAGCATGGGCAGGCGTACCAGCGCCTGGACACCACTCATAAAGGCACGGCCGTGATCCAGGCTGTATTTGTCGTCGAGCGTGACGGTCTCTAGCGCCCTGCGGATGTGCTCAGGAAGTGGGGCATTCATGCGACATCTCCCATGCGAACGAGCTCGACCACAAATCCAGCACAGCCGGCTTCGCCGCCTGAGTATTTGTGCCTTCGGCGAAACCCGCTTTGCGGGTTTTCGTCCAGGGTCACTGTCTCCAGGGCCTTGCGGATATGGTCAGGTAGGGGCGCATTCATCTTCGTGGGTCTCCAGGACTGTTTTTGATACCGCCTTGTGGGCGGGCTTTGGGGAAGACCAGACCCGGTTAGGGCCAGCCCTCTATATGCATGCAAAGTGTATGCCGCCGGCCCTGATATGTCTTTGCTTTGTTTGCCCTATTTGGCCCACTTCCAGAAAGAATCTTGCTGCAAAATAGCAAATATGGAAACATTAGATAAGTTTGACATCGCCATCCTGAACGAGTTGCAGCGCGATGCGCGGCTGACCAACACCGAACTGGCCTCGCGCGTGGGCCTGTCGGCCGCACCCTGCTGGCGACGCGTTCGGGCCCTGGAAGAAAGCGGTTTCATCACCGGCTACCGGGCCGAGATCAACCGCCACAAAATTGGCCTGGGCGTGCTGGCCTTTGTGCGGCTGGACGCCGACCGCAACAACGGCGACGCCACGCGGCAATTGGAGGAGGCCATTAAAAAGCTGCCGGAAATCGTCTCTTGCCACTACATCAGCGGCACCGGCACCTTTGAGCTGCAGGTGGTGGCGCAGGACCTGGAGGCCTTCAGCAAGTTCGCGCTGCAAAACCTGATCAACCTGCCCAACGTCAAAGACCTGCACACCAGTTTTTCATTGGGCGAGGTCAAGGCCAGCAGCGCGCTGCCGCTGGGGCACCTAGCCTGATGCCCTGCACACGGCGCTTGGGAGGGGGACAGAATGACCGGATGGCGTTCACGCACGCCGCGGCCTTCAGGTCTAAGACGGCGCTTGCGGGCTCACCCGCTTGCCGTCTGCCGGAACCCGCCACTTGTCGACGTCGACCAGGTGGCCCTCCACATTGATGTACCACATACCTTCAGCCCCGTAGGCGATGATGGTGTGGCAATGCGAGGCCGAAGAAGAGGTGCAGAGTAAAAACTGCGCCAGCCCATCCGAAGTGCTGTTTTTGAAGAACCAGGACGACCACCACTTGAAGTGAATCGGCTTGTTGGCCTCGCTGGATTGGGTGGCAACAAGGTAGGCCGCCAACCCTTTCTCGGCCAGGGGAAACATTTCCGAAGAGACGATGCGATAGGCGCCCACGCCGACGCTGGCGGCATACGCTGCAAGAATGCCGAAAATCCAGGCGATAACTTTTGCTTTTGGGCTCATGGGATACGGGTTTGACATGGCGCTCACAACCCTTGACGGTGTGAAGCGGCGGAGGAACAGCGGACTTCAGTACCATGTTAGCTTGCCTTGAGAGGAAAGCGCCCCTTTTTAAATGAAGGCGCCCTTGCACCGTGGCAACGCTCCTTCCCCTGCCCTTATCCCAGCTGCCCATGGAGATCACCATGACGAAATTCCGCAACATCTTTTGCGCCCTGTGCCTGGCGCCATTCACATTCGCCCCTGCCTGGCTGATGGCCCAGCCGTCGCCCACTTCGGGCGCAGGTCCCGAAACACTCCCGATGCGCAACCTGCAGATCGAGGTACGCCAGGCCGGCAGCAGCCTGCGCTCCCAAAGTGCCCTGGGCGCGCAGGGCGGCGTCGTGCTGCAGCCGGGCCGATCGGGCGCCAATGCCCACATCACGGCGCAGGACAGCCAGCGCAGCGATACGCGCGACATGGTGCAGCGCATACTGGTCCTAAACGGCCGCCCCGCCAACATCAACGTGGGCAACAGCCAGCCGCTGCGGCTGGTGCAGGGGCGCCAGGCGGCCACCGTGTTCATCGATGCCAACAGCGGCTTTTCAGCCCGGCCCATCTGGTACGGCGGCGACAGTGTGGAGCTGGAACTTGCGGCCGGTCAGGCCAGCCGCACGGGGTCGTCGCCGATGGCACCCTTGTCCTCCTCGTCCACCAACACCTCGGTGAGCGTGCGCCTCGGGGAATGGGTGACCGTGGCGGAGTCCGACGACGCGAGCGCGGGCAACAGCAGCGGCATCGCAGACAGCCGGCAGTCCACACGGCGGGATGGGATGCGGGTCGAGGTCCGCCTCTCCGTGCGTTAAATGAGAATTCAGTCGCGCACGCAGCGCGCTACGAGGGGCAGCAGGGGATACCGCAGCACCGCCTCGCGCCCGCTGGCGCCCAAGCCGAACTCGGCGCGCATGCGCGGGTTGCTGTAAACCGTCTGGCGCGGCCCCTCGCCGCCGGCATCGCGCTGGAGCAGATCCCGGCCGCCGGGGCCTTCCAGCAGCGCGCTGTCGTCGATGAATTTGACGCGGAACTCAATCCCGTGCTCGCAGCGGTACAGCGGGCCGTCGGCCTGCCAGTTGCCGCCGGCGCAGCCGCCCAATGCCGCCGCGGCCAGCAGCGCCGCACAGATATTCCATGGCTTGTTCATGATGGCTCCTGAGATGGTTCAGCGGGGCCAGAGCACCCACAGCCGCAGCGGCTGGTTCATGCGCGCGGCGAACTGGCCGGCCTCGGGTCCGGTACCGGCGAAGTAATCGGCCCGCACCGCGCCCACAATGGCGCTGCCGGTGTCCTGGGCCAGCACCAGTTTTTGCAGGCTGCCGGCCCCGCCTCGCGAGGCCAGCCACACCGGCGTGCCATAAGGAATGCTGCCCGGGTCAACCGCGATGGAGCGTCCCGGCGTGAGCGCGACACCCTGCGCGCCCTTGGGCCCGAAAGCGGCGTCGAGCTCGCTCAGCGGTTGCTCCTGGAAAAAGGTGTAGCGCGGGTTGCTCCAGAGCATTTGCTGCACGCGCTGCGGCGGGTTTTTCGCGGCCCAGGCCTTGGTGGACTCCACCCAGGGCGCCGTCATGCGGCCTTCACCCTGGTCCAGCAACCACTGGGTGACGCTGCGAAAAGGCTGCTCGTTGGAGCCGGCATAGGCCACGCGCACCATGCGCTGGGAGCCATCGGGCTCGGTCAGGCTGAGCCGGCCCGAGCCCTGGATATGCAGCGACATCGCCTCGACCGGGTCGGCCAGCCAGGCGATCTCGCGGCCGCGCAGCGCCGACTTCGCTTCGGGCGAGGTATCGATCTCCTGGCGCGAGAACCACGGTTTGCGGCTGGCCAAAGAGGCCGGCGGGCGGTACAGCGGCACTTCATAGCCTGCGCCGGCCTGGCGGCTGGCCTTGAGCACGGGCTCGTAATAACTGGTCAGCAGCCCGTCGGCCGCACCCTGCAGGCTTTCGACACGGTAGGGCTGCAGCCGGCTCACCATCCAGTTGCGCTGCTCTTCGGCGGAGGCGATGCTCAAGCGCCGGACCTCGGCGCACAGCGGCGCAAATACCGGACCCGGCCGCTCGCAGCTCTTGAGCCAGGCGTTCCAGCCCTCGAACAGCTGGTCGTCTTCAAAACCGGGCAGCTCGGCCCAGCGCACCGCGACCCAGCGGCTTTTGCCTTGCAGCATGGACGCGGGCAGGGGGCCCGAATCGCCGGGACGGCTACCTGCCGAGGTGGGCTCTCCCGGTGATGCTGGCGGCAGCGGCGGGCTGGCGCAAGAGGCCAGCAAAACCGCGATGGAGATAATCGCTCCCATCTGCAAGAAGCGCATGGGACGCATGGAGCGGCTCTCATGGCTGGCGCGTATCGACGGTATCGAAGGAAATGTCATGGCCTTACTTTTGCTGGAAGCCCTGGGGGCACTGCTGCTGCTGGTGTTCATTGTGTGGTGGACGATGTTTTCAGGCCGCAAGAACGGCGAGCTGAAGGACCCGGAACAACCGGCGCCCGACGCGGAATCCCGCAAGGACTAAGCCGCGCCTGCGGCACTACAGATTGCGCAGCAGGTTGGCGAGCTCCACCGCCGATTTGACACCCATTTTGTCAAAGACCCGCGCGCGGTGAACCTCCACGGTGCGCACGCTGATGTCCAGCTGGTCCGCGACCAGCTTGTTGGGCAGGCCGCCCACCACCAGCCGCATCACGTCGCGCTCGCGGTCGGTGAGGCCGTCAATGCGGGCCTGCAGCCCGGTGGATTCGCTGTGCTGCGCCAGCGCGGCGGCGGAATGCTTGAGCGCCTGCTCGATGCGGTCCACCAGCGCGTTGTCCGAGAACGGTTTTTCGCAAAAATCAAAGGCGCCGCGTTTGACGGCATCAACGGCGGTGGGAACGTCGGCATGGCCGGTCAGAAAAATCACCGGCAGGGTCGGCAGCAGGCCGTAACCGATGAGTTTTTCAAACATGGCCAGGCCGCTCAGTCCCGCCATGCGCACGTCCAGCAGCACGCAGGAAGGCGAGCGCACGTCAAAGCCTTTTGACACCCGCGCGTCGAAGGCCTCGGCACTGTCGAAGGTTTCGCTGAGCAGGCGGCGCGAACGCAGCAGCCAGGCCAGCGCGTCGCGCACGCTGGCGTCGTCGTCGACGATGTAGACCGTGGCATTGTGAATGGGTTCCATGGTGTCCTTCAGGCTTGCGGTGGTTCGGCGTCCCGGGCCGGCGCCGCGGGCAGGGTGAAACTGAAAATCGTACCCTGCGGCTCGGCCGCTTCAAATCCGAGGAAACCACCGTGCTGCTCTATGACAGTGCGGCAAAGGCTGAGACCCAGGCCCATGCCTTCTTCCTTGGTGGTGAAAAAAGGCGTGAACAGGCGTTCCGCGACGTCGCCGGGAATGCCTTCGCCGCGATCGATGACCGCGAACTCGACCCAGCGGCTGTGCGCGTTGGAGGCCGCCGGGCGTATGCGCAGGGTCAGCACCTTTTCGACCTGTGCCGGGCCGCTCGGCTGCACGCCTTCGACCGGGCCCTGCATGGCCTGCATGCCGTTGCGCGAAAGATTCAGAAGCACCTGCTCGACCATGGTGCGGTCGCACAGCACGGGCTCGCAGGCTTCGTCGACCTCAATCACAACCCGCACGCCCAGCTTGCGAGCCTGCAGGCTCACCAGCGGCATGATGGCATCGAGCAGCGCGCGCGGCGGCACGGCCTCGCGCACCTGGTCGCGCCGGCGCACGAAGTCGTGCACGCTCTTGATGACCTTGCCGGCGCGCTCGGCCTGCTCGGCGATACGGCGCATGGCCTGCTGCAGGTCTTCGGACAGCGGAGCCGGCGTCGGCGCGGCCGCGCCGGTTTCTTCCTGCAGCAGGTTGAGCGAACCGGTGGCGTAGCTCGAAATGGCCGCCAGCGGCTGGTTGAGCTCATGGCTCAGCAGCGAGGCCATTTCGCCCACCATGGCCAGCCTGGCGGTGGCCTGCAGGCGATCCTGGCTGGCGCGCGAGAGCTCCTCGACGCGGCGCTGCTCGCTGACGTCCAGGATGGCGCTCATCCAGCCGGTGTGCTTGCCCACCGCGTTGATCAGCGGCGCTTCCATGATCAGCACCGGAAAGCGCGTGCCGTCGCGCCGCATGAACACCGATTCGTGGCCTTCGCGCGGCAGGTTGCTGCCCGCCAGCCGGATTTCCTGGCGCTGCTGGTAGACGCCGGCAAGCTCGGGCGGCCAGTAGGGCGAAGGAAAACTCTGGTTCAGCAGATCCTTGGCCTCGACACCCACCATCTTGCAAAACGCCGGGTTCACATAGGTGATGCGGCCCTGCAGGTCGCGCGCGCGCAGCCCCGTGAGCACCGAGTCCTCCATGGCCTTGCGAAAGGCCAGCGCCTCGCCCAGGTCGTGCTCGACCTTGAGCCTGCGGCGCATGTCCCGGGCCAGCAGGAAGAGCACCGCCATCAAGGCCAGCGACATCGCGGTCACGAGCGCGGTCAGCACGTTGGGGAACAGGGCCGGCGTGCCCAGCCGGCTTTCCATGCGCACGACCAGCGTGTTGCCCGGCAGGTCCAGCAGCTGCTGCGCGATGTAGATGCGGTTGCCGCGCGAGGGCACACCGTGCAACGCCAGCCGCGTGCCGTCGGCCTCGGTGAAAGACAGGCCGACGCCGCGCGCCAGTTGCCGGCCCACCAGTTCACCCAGGATGTCCTGCAGCGAATAGGTGGCGACGGTGTAGCCGGTGATGCGGCCGGACACCACGATGGGCAGGCACATGTCCAGCACCTCCAGCCCCAGGCCGTCGGGCTGTGGCATGAAATAGCTGGTGGAATAAGCCGAGCCGCTCAGGCGCCGGGCCGCCGTGCAGGTCAGGGCCACATCGGCCTGCATGCCGGCCCTGCCAAGCCTCTCGAACACCGAGGTGCGGTAGGGCGTTTCGACAAAAGCCAGCACCTCGAGCGACTCGCTGCGCCATTCGAGCCGCATGATCTCGCGATGCTCGCGCATCACTTCGGCGGCCGGCGCATGCCACGCCCCGGGCGTGCGCTCGCCGGACTGCAGTGCCTGGAAGGTCTGGATGTTGCGCGTGAGGCCCGAGCGGATGTCGGTGACAGTTTCGGCGGCATCGTGCTCAAGACGGCTTTGCACCATGCTGGATTCGTAGCGCCCCGCCAGCCAGATCAGGATGCCCAGCAAAGCCACGACCAATGCCACCAGCAGGGCCCACAGTGCCCAGCGCCGGCTGGCCCGGCTCACATTGACACGTGGAAACTTCACGCCCGGCGGCTCCTCACAGCACGCGGTGGCTCAAGGCCGGCAGGCGTTCGCGCACGCCCTGCAGGCTGGCCGCCAGGACTTCGGCCATCACGACGCCGGCACCCTCCTCGCGTTCGGCCAGGATCTGGCCCCAGGGATCAACGGCCATGGTGTGGCCCCAGGTGTGCCGGCCGTTTTCATGGGTGCCGCCCTGGGCCGCGGCCAGCACGTAGGCCTGGTTTTCGATGGCCCGCGCGCGCAGCAGGATTTCCCAGTGGGCCTGGCCGGTGGTATAGGTGAAGGCACTGGGCACCAGCAGCACATCGGCCTTCAGGGCGCGGTAGAGCTCGGGAAAACGCAGGTCATAGCAGACGCTCATGCCTATGGTGTAGACGTGGCCGTCACGCGAGGCCAGTTCGAAACGCACCGGCTGCGAGCCGGGCTCCAGCACCCGCCGTTCGTCGAAGTCCTCGTGGCCCTGGGTAAAGCGAAAGAGGTGGATCTTGTCGTAGCGGGCCGCGCTTTCGCCCGAAGGCGCGTAGGCCAGCGAGCAGTTGCGCGCGCGGGCCGGGTCATCGGTGGCCATGGGCAAGGTGCCGCCCACGATCCACAGCCCGAGTTCACGTGCCGCGCGGCTCAGGAAATCCTGGATGAGCCCTTGCCCGGGGGACTCCTGGAACTGCAGCTTGTCGGTGTCCTTGCGGCCCATGATGCAGAAGTACTCGGGCAGTACCGCGAGTTCGGCGCCCTGCGCCGCGGCCTGCCCGAGCAGCTGCCGCGCCACCTCAAGGTTATCCTCGATGCGGGTGCCCGACACCATTTGAATAGCAGCTACTTTCATGGTCAGCGCGTCTCCGTGGCAGCCTGGGTGGGTTTGCTGTCGGCCTGGGCCTTGCGGTCCTGCTTGGTGACCCGGGGGTCAGACCATGTGCCGTCAATGTGGAACTCCTGGGTGGCGGCCTGCATCAGCGGCCGCCGGAAAAACATCTGCGCCAGGAAGCTGCCCAGCCCGATAGCCGGGTTGATGGCGGTGGCGATCAGCGAGGCCGTGCCGGCGTTGATTTCCGGCACCACCACAACCTTGATGTCCTGCGTCTCCTTGGCGATGTCGGCGGAGCCTTCCATCAGCACGGCGGCATTAACGCCGCGCATCTGCAGGTTGTTGGTGTAGGCCACGCCCTGGTTGATGTTGACGTCGCCGCGAACGAAGTCGAAGGCGAAGCCCTCGGAAAACACATCGCGGAAATCCAGCGCCAGCCGGCGCGGCAGCGACTGCAGGCTCAGCACGCCCAACAGCTTGGCGATGCCCGGGTCGGCCTTGACGAACTGCCCCGATTCGACACTGACATTGAATTGCCCGCTCATGGACGGATAGTCGAAGCTGAGCGGCGAGCCCACCCAGGCCACCTGGCCTTCAAGCTTGCCCTTGCCGCGGCGTATCACCTCGCCCATGCCGAAGCGCTTGAGCAAGGCGCCCGAGTCGGCGATTTCAAGCTTGAAATTCATCACCGTGCGGCGCCGCTCGGCGGCCGCGCGCGCGCCGCGGCTGGCGCCCGCACCAGCGGCGGCCTGCGCGTTCAGCGCCACCCAGTTGCCGTTGGCAGTCAGCACGGCCTCAGGGAGGATCACATTCAGTTTGTTGAGCCGCCATTCGCGCACGCCCTCCCGCGCCGCGGCCGATGCGCCGCGGTTGACAGCCTCGATTTCGACCCGCCCCAGCTTCTTGCCGCGCAGTTCCAGGTCTTCCACCACGATGTCCAGGGCCGGGATGCTGGCCGGCTGCTCGTTCAGGATGGCCTCCACCTCGCTGGCCGTGCCGGGCTCCAGGCTCATGCGCGAAAGCCGCGCGTAGACGCGCCCGGCGCCTATGCCGCCGGGCTGGCGGAATTCAACATAGCCGTTGAGCTCGGTCGCGTCGATATTGGCGCGCCAGGTCAGCCCTTCGCGCGAGCCGCCGACCACCACATTGTTGAGCTTGCGCCCTTCTACCACCAGTTCCCGGGCGCGTATGGCCATGGTGGTCGGCAGGTAGCTCATGGCGGCGTTCACGGCGGCACGGTTGGCCGCCGCGGACGCCGCCGGTGGGGCCGCCTGCAGCGTGCCGCCGGCCGCGGAGTCGCCCAACAGCTTCTGCCAGGCGTCAAGGTCCACATGGGCAAGGTTGATGTTGGCCGCCACGCCGCTTTCCTGCATTGGGACGGTCTCGCCAGGCTCCAGCCCCACGCCGATGCCGCCGCGCAGCACGCGCGGCTGGTCGCCGCTCAGGTCGCGCACATAGACGATGTTGGCGGCGCGGCCTATCGAGACTGACAACTGGTCTTCGAGCTTTTGCCCCGGGGCCATCGATGCCTGCACCAAGGCGTTTTCAAAGCGCAGCGGCAGGACCGAATCGGCTGTTTTGTTCAGGGGCGCGGGAAGGTTCAGCGCCATGCCCTGCAGGCTGCTGGAAATCGCCAGTTCCGGCATGCCGCGGCGAAACCCGAGGGTTGCCGTGTAGGCGGTGCTGCCGCTGGCGTTTTGCGCCATGCGTGCCAGCGGGCCCAATTCTTTGGCCTGGCGCAGCCCTTCGGCGGTGACGCTGCCCTGCGCCTTGAAGTTCGTGACGGTTTCCGTCTCGATGCTGCCGGGCGCGCGCGGCTGCGAGCGCAGCCCGCCGTCGAAGCGTACATCGCCGCCCAGCAGCCTTGCCTGGCCGCCGGCGACGGAGAAGCCCTTCTCGCTGACATTCACGACACCCTTGAGTTTGGACAGCATGGGCGCGGCGGCCGCGAACTGCACATCGTTGCCGGCCAGCGTGACGGTGCCCTCGACGCGCGATTTGTCGATGGAATGGATGGGCAGCTCCAGCCGGAAGCGGTAGTCGCCCGTGCCGGTCGCCGTGGCCGCAGCCAGCGCGTGGCTGGTCATGCCGCCAACTGGCGAGTGATTGACGAAACCCAGCGCATCAGCCAGCGCGCCCTTGATGTCGACGTTCACGTTGACCGTCGAGTCGTGCGTCAGGTCCGGGATGCGGGCCTCGCCCTTGACCAGTTGCAGGCCCGGCAGGCCGGCGATTTTGCCGCTGGCGCCGTTCACCTCAAGGGAAGCGCGGTTGAAGACCAGTTCGCCGCCCAGCTCGGTGAGGGCCGGCCACGGTGCGGCGCCGGCCGGCTGCACCGTCTTGGGCACGTAGGCAAAGTGGCCGTTGCGGATTTTGGCGGACACCCGGAATTCGCCCTGCGCCGGATTGGTAAAGGGCAGGTGGTCGAGCGGGCCCTTGACCTTGAACTTCACGTCGCCGACCTGGCCCTGCACCACCGCGTCACGCACATAGTGGCGCACCGGGTCGGGCAACACCAGCGGGAGGTAACGGTGCACCCGCGCGCCGTCGCCCCGGCTCAGGCTGCCCTGCAAGTCGAGCACACCGGGAAAGCGGTGATCGGGCCCGCCCGCGGCGGCCGCCGGGCCGGCCGCGTCTTCGGTGCGCCAGGTGGCCTGCGCTTCGCCCTGGGCATCCGCATTGGCGAATTGCAGGTTGCGCAGTTGCGCCTCAATTTTGCGGCCCGAGAATTTCCATTGGGCATCGACCGACAACTGATCGAAGGGCACCAGCGATTCCTCGAAAACCCCGGGCAGGTCGAGCCCACCGTTGGCGATCCTGACCTTGGCCTGCCCACCTTCCTGCGTGAGGTCGAAGTCAATCGCGGCGCCGCTGATGCCGGGCCTGCCGGGCGTGGGGTGCGGGGCGGAGGCCGCGGGGGCCGGGGCCGGCAGCGCGGCAACGCTGAGGCCGGCTACCCGGCCTTTCGCCGCATAGGTACTGGGCGCGGCGATGGGGCCTTGCCAGCGCGCCTCAACGGCCTCCACCAGCCCCTTGGGCGCGAAGGAAGCGATGAGCCCATGGGTGCCGGCATCCAGCGGAAGGCGATTGGCAATCTGCGCGAGCGCGGCCAGGTCGAGCTTGTCAGCCTTGAGTTCGGTGTGCTGCGGCGCGCCGGCCTCGTCGCCGGTGTGCACCAGAGTCATATTGCCGCCCGGCCACTGGAGGCCGTCGCGGGTGCGAAAGCGCAGCCCCTCGGTGCTGAAGTCAAAGCCGTTGGCACGCTGGCCCCCGCCCACGCGGCCCGCAACGGATTCAAAGGCCAGCGGCTGGAGCTTGGCGCCGAAGCGGGCGTCGACGTCGCGCAGCGCCACATCGGCCGTTCCGCCGGTGATGCGCCCCTTGCTGACGTCGGCCCAGGCGCGCAATGCGCCGTTGCCGCGCGCCAGTTCCACGCCCAACGTGTCCACGCTGACGTACTGCCGGATGCGCGACGCGTCCACGCGGGCGAATTCGGCGAACAACTGCCCGGTCCAGGCGTCGAAGTCGCCGGCGTTGCCCGACAGCAGCGATTGGCGGAACATGCCCCTGACGCTGAAGCGGTCGCCCCATTCGGGCGGCGGCGTGGCGTCCAGACGCAACAGGTGGCGGCGGCGCGCGTTGCGCATGACCCAGTCCACCTGCGTGAGCGCCAGTGGCGGCGCCCGCTGCAATTCGTCGGTCCAGCGCACGGTGCCGCCGCGTATGGCGAACTCGGTTTGCGAAAAAAACCAGTCGGCCGCGGCGCTCTGCCCGCCGGCCCGGTCCTGCGAGACGTCCAGCCCGCCCACATAGATTTTCCCGTCCGCGGCGCGGCGTATGTCCAGTTCGGGCTTGTCGATGTAGATCTGCTCAAAGCCCAGCCCCCAGATCGAGGAGGGCGACAGGGCGCCCAGCACGCGCGGCAGCCTCAGGGCTTCACGGCCCTGCGCGTCCAGCAGGGTGACGTCGCTGAGCTCGAAAGAAGGGATCATGCCACGGGAATGCGCGGTGATGCCGCCTATGCGCACAGGCACCCCCAAGGCCTTGCTGGCCTCTATTTCCAGGCGCGGACGGAATTCGCCGATTCGCGGCACAATCCAGCCATGCAGCACGAACCAGCTCAGGCCGAAGAGCAGCCAGGCCGCGCCGACAAGCCACAACAAAATGCGCAGGATCAAGGCAAGCCAGTGCAGGCGGCGCGGCGGCAGGGTGGGCAGGCTGGGAATCGTTGGCTCCATTGACCTGAGAATTATGACCGCCGGGGCCGGTATGCGCCCGGCGGGTGACCATGAAGTTTTGTGAAGTAGTGTGATGACCGTTGCCCCGACCGCCAGCCCTGATTCCTCCGCCGCCGCCGGGCCGGCCACACCGGGCGCGTCGGGCTATTCCCGCTTTGTCCAGCGAGTGCGCCGCCGCTACGCCGAATGGCTTGCGCTGCTGCCCCCCGGCGCGCCCGTGCGCCCGAGTATGCAGATTGCCCTGGATGCGCTGCTTGCACAGGGGCTGGAGATCGGCGCCGCGCTGCGGGTGCTGCGCCAGCTGGTGATGGAAAGGCTGGTGGTGCTGGATTGCGACGGCGCCGGTGAACAGCAAGCGCCGCTGGCCGTGGTGACGCGCGCCATGACCGAGCTCGCGGAGCTGGCCCTCGACGTCGCGATGAAGGAATCGACCCGCCTGCTCGATGCCCAGCACGGCGCGCCGCAAGCGCCCGGCGGGGGCCCCGCCCGGATGTGGGTTGTCGGCATGGGCAAGCTGGGCGCGCGCGAGCTCAATGTCTCCAGCGACATCGACCTGATCTATGTGTACGACCACGACGGCGAAACCGCGGGGCGCAGCGATGGCCGCGGGCAGATCTCCAACCACGAATATTTCGCGCACCAGGTCAAGGCCGTCTTCAGCCTGATCGGCGACGCGACGGAGCACGGCTTTGTTTTCCGTGTGGACCTGGCGCTGCGGCCCAACGGCAATTCCGGCCCGGCTGCCGCCTCACTCAACGCGCTGGAGGAGTATTTCCAGGCGCAGGGCCGTGAATGGGAGCGTTTTGCCTGGCTCAAAAGCCGCGTGGTGGCGCCGCTGGAGTGCGTACAGGACGGTTCCGCGCAGGCACTGCGCGGCTCGGTGCTGCCCTTTGTGTTCAGGCGCTACCTCGACTACAACGTGTTCGACGCGCTGCGCATCCTGCACCGGCAGATCCGCGAGCATGCGGCCAAACGCTGCGCCGGCCATCCCGAGCGAGCCAATGACGTCAAGATGTCGCGCGGCGGCATACGCGAGATCGAATTCACTGTGCAGCTGCTGCAGGTGGTGCGCGGCGGGCAGTTTCCCGAGCTGCGCACCCGTCCGACGGTCGACGCCCTGCAGCGCGTGGCCCGCGCGGGCCTGATGCCGCAGGACACGGCCGACGCGCTGGCGCGGGCCTACGATTTCCTGCGCCGGGTGGAGCACCGCATCCAGTATCTGGACGACCAGCAGACCCACGTGCTGCCCACGCGCGACGACGACCTGGCCTGGATTGCCGAAACGCTGGGCTACGGCAACTGCTGCCCTTTTCTCAGCGAACTCGACGCGCACCGCGAACTGGTGGCCGGCGAGTTCGACAAGCTGCTGGGCGGCAAAGCCGACTGCAAAGGCTGCGGCGGCAAGGCCAAGGCCGCGCAGCCGCAACTCGACGACCTGCTGGAGCAGCTCTCGGAACAATGGCCGGAACAGTTTCGCGACCGCCTGGCGCAGTGGCGCCAGCATCCCCGGGTGCTGGCCCTGCGCGAGGATTCGCGCGCGCGCCTGACGCGGCTTGTGCAACGCACCGCCGCCTGGCTGGCCGAGGGCACGGTGACCGAAGAGGCGGCGGTGCGCATCATCGACTGGATAGAGCCGCTGCTCAGGCGGGAAAGCTACCTGGCGCTACTGCTGGAACGGCCGGCCGTGCATGAACGCCTGCTGCGCCTGCTGGGCGCGGCCAAGTGGCCGGCGCGCTACCTGCTGCAGCATCCCGGCGTGATCGACGAGCTGGCAAGCGACGAACTGCTCAAGGAGCGCTTTGACGGCGCGGCGTTCGCCCGCGATGCGGAACAACGGCTGGCGGCCCTGCGCAGCACCGGGGAGGACGACGAGGAAACCTGCCTGAACCTGCTGCGCCGCGCCCATCATGCGGAGGTCTTCCGCACCCTGGCGCGCGACCTGGAGGGCGTGCTGACGGTCGAGCAGGTGGCCGACGACCTGAGCGCACTGGCCGAAGCCGTGCTGGACATCACCAGCCGCTGGTGCTGGCAGCGCCTGAAAAACCGCCACCGCGAAACGCCGCAGTTCGCCATCATTGCCTACGGAAAGCTGGGCGGCAAGGAGCTCGGCTACGGCAGCGATCTGGACATCGTGTTTGTTTATGAAGACGAGGATGAACGCGCACCCGAGGTCTATGCGGCCTTTGCGCGCAAGCTGATCAACTGGCTGACCATCAAGACCGGGGAAGGCGACCTGTTTGAAATCGACACGGCCCTGCGTCCCAATGGCAATTCCGGCCTGCTGGTCACGAGCTTCGAGGCCTATACCCGTTACCAGCAGCAACGCGGCAGCAATACCGCCTGGACCTGGGAACACCAGGCCATGACGCGCGCGCGCTGCGTGCTCGGCGGCGACTCGCTGCGACAGCGCTTTGACCAGGTGCGCGAGACCGTCATCACCGCCCCGCGCGACACGCAGGCCCTGCGCAATGAGATCGTCGCCATGCGCGAAAAGGTGCGCAGCGCGCGCCCGGTCCGGGGCGACAAATTCGACGTGAAACACAGCCCCGGCGGCATGGTGGACGCCGAGTTCGCGGTGCAATTCCTGGTGCTGTCCGAATCCGCGCGGCATCCGGAACTTATCGCCAATGTGGGCAACATTTCCCTGCTGCAGCGCGCCGAGGCGGCCGGCCTGCTGCCGCACACGGTGGGCCAGCGTGCCGCCGCGGCCTATCGCGAGTTGCGGCGCGTGCAGCACCATGCGCGCCTCAATGAAGAGCCGACCCAGGTCAGCCCGCCGGCGCTCCAGGCGGAATGCGACGCCATCCGGCAGCTGTGGATTTCCACCTTCAAATCAAACAGTTGATTTAATTCAATCATTTGTTTGACTCATGTGCTCTAATGCGGGCACATGAATGCCAATCCGAGCCCCAAAGCAACCCCGCGCTCCGCCGGCGCTGAGGGTGAATCGCGCAAGCAACGATCCGACGGCGCCCACGCCCGGGCGCACCTTTTGCACGCAGCGCTGCGCCTTTTCTCCGAAAAGGGTTTTGCCAAGACCTCAATACGCGACATCGCCCAGGCGGCGGGCGCCAACGTGGCGGCCATCAGCTACTACTTCGGCGACAAGGCGGGGCTGTACCGCGCCGTCTTTACCGAGCCGCTGGGCAGCGCGCGCGACGACATCGCGCTGTACGACCAGCCGCACTTCACGCTGCGCCAGTCGCTGGAAGGTTTTTTCGCGGGTTTCCTGGAGCCCTTGCGCCAGGGTGAACTGGTGCAGCTTTCGACCCGGCTGCATTTCCGCGAGATGCTGGAGCCCACAGGCCTGTGGGAGGAAGAGATCGACAGGGGCATCAAACCCGCGCATGCGGCCCTGGTGACGGTGCTGTGCCGCCACCTGGGACTCGCCAAAGCCGACGACGAGGTGCATCGGCTGGCGTTTTCCATCACCGGCCTGGCGATCCACATGTTCATCAGCCGCGAGGTGGTGGACGCGATCCGGCCCCAACTGTTCGGCGCGCCCGATGCCGTGGAGCAGTGGGCCGCCAGCCTGGTGGGGTATTCCGAAGCCATGGTCGCCGTGGAAACGGCGCGCCGAACGCACCTTCCCGCACCCTCCGCGGCCGGCACGCCGCGCCAGAAAACCATCAGCCATGAACAAAACTGACCCCCGGCGCAAGCCGTCCCGCCTGCCGCCCGGGCTCACAGGACTTCTGGCCGGCGCCTTCATGCTGCTGTCGGCTGGCTGCGCCACGGACCTTACCTACAACGCGCCGGCCGCCCCTGTGCCTGCGCAGTGGCAGGCGCCTTTGCCGGCCGCAGTGCCGGGAACCACCGCAGCCCTGCCCCACAACGGCAGTTTGGCGGGGTTGTCACACTGGTGGGAGCAGCAAAACGACCCGTTGCTGGTCGAGCTGATCATGGCGGCTGAAGCCGTCAGCCCCAGTGTCTCGACGGCACGCTCCAACATCGAGCAAGCGCGTGCTTCGCGCGCGGCCTCCGCGGCGGCGATGCTGCCCACGCTGGACGCCATCGGCAGCGCCAGCCGCGGGCGCTCTGCCCCCGTCAACCGCGCGGCTTCCCCGCCGATTGCCACCACGCTGGAGGCGGGCCTGCAGGCGTCCTGGGAAATCGACCTGTTCGGCCAGTACGCGGCCAGCCGCGACGCAGACCAGCAGCGCTTTGAAGGCTCGCAGGCGACGTGGCATGCAGCGCGTGTGTCGATGGCCGCTGAAGTCGCGACACAGTACTACAGCCTGCGCGCCTGCGAAAAATTGCTGGAGGTCGCGCGCGCCGACGCCGCCTCGCGGGCAGAAACCGCGCGGCTCTCGGACCTCAGCACCAAGGCCGGTTTCCAGGCGCCCGCCACGGCGGCATTGGCCCGCGCCAGCGCCGCGGAAGGACACGGCAACGCCATCCAGCAACGCACGCTCTGCGACCTGGACATCAAGGCGCTCGTGTCGCTGACGGCGATTGACGAGCCCACGCTGCGCCAGAAGCTGGCGGCCAACCCCGTCGACCTGACGCAGGAATCCATGGCCCCCGTCCTCGGCGTGCCGGCCGAAGTGCTGGCGCAACGGCCCGACATCTACAACGCGGCGCGCGAGGTCGATGCCGCGCACCTGGAAGTGGGCAGCGCCCGTGCGCAACGCTTTCCCCGGCTGAGCCTGGGCGGCTCGGTCTTCACCACCAAGTCGCGCACCAGCGCCTCCACGCAGCGTTTTGACACCTGGACAGTCGGGCCCCTGCAACTGACGGTTCCGCTGTTTGACGGCGGCGCCAGCGAAGCCAATGTGGAGGCCGCCAAGGCGCGCTACGAAGATGCCGCGGCCCAGTACCGCGCCAGCGTGCGCAAAGCCGTGCAAGAGGTGGAGGAAGCCCTGGTCAAGCTGCAAAGTACCGCCGAGCGCAACGAGGACGCCGCGGTTGCCGCGCAAGGCTACCGCGCCTCGTTCACCGGCACCGAGGCCCGCTACAAGAGCGGGCTGGCCAGCCTGGTCGAACTTGAAGACGCCCGCCGCACCTTGCTGGCGGCGCAAAGCAACGTGGTCGCGCTGCAGCGGGAACGCCGCAGCGCCTGGGTCGCGCTATACCGGGCGCTGGGAGGCGGCTGGACCACGGCCGCGCCGCCGGTCCCGCCCCTGGTATCGGATGTGGAAGCCCCCTTCACCCCCGCCGCCATCACCGCGCCCTGAGGCGCCACCCCATCACTCCGCCATCTTTGACTGAGCCCTGCACACCATGCCAAAACTCAAGCCCACCCCTTTTGCCATTGCCTTGATCGCAACTGCCGTGCTGGTGGCGGGAGGCGCCGCCTTCTTCCTTTCCCGTTCGGAAGCCAAAGGCGATGCCCCGCCCACCGCCAAGCCGGCGCTGACCGTCGCGACGGCGCTGCCGCAGCGGATGAGTCTGCCCGTCAGGCTGAGCGCCAACGGCAACATCACGGCCTGGCAGGAGGCCGTGATAGGGTCCGAGTCCAACGGCTTGCGGCTGGTGCAGGTGCAAGCCAACGTCGGCGACCAGGTCAAGGCCGGGCAGGTCCTCGCGGTGTTCTCGGGCGACAGCGTGCAAGCCGACACCGCGCAGGCCCGCGCCAGCCTGATCGAGGCACAGGCCAACGCGGCCGACGCGGCCGACAACGCAGCGCGCGCGCGCACCCTGGCGAGTTCTGGCGCGCTGAGCGACCAGCAGATCAACCAGTACAACACCGCCGAACAGACCGCGAAGGCGCGCGTCGAGGCGGCCAAGGCGGTGCTCGACGCCCAGCAACTGCGCGGCAGGAACACGCAGGTGCTGGCGCCCGACAGCGGGGTGATCTCGGCGCGCACCGCAACCGTCGGCTCGGTGGTGCCGCAGGGCACCGAACTGTTTCGCCTGATTCGCGGCGGCCGCCTCGAGTGGCGCGCCGAGGTCACCTCGGCCGAGCTGGGCCGCATCAAAGCCGGCACGACCGCCAGGGTGGTGGCCGCCAGCGGCGCCGAACTCAAGGGCCGGGTGCGCATGATCGCCCCCAGCGTGGACCCGCAGACCCGCGCGGCGCTGGTCTACGTGGACCTGCCGGTTTCCGCCGGCATGGCGTCGCCCGCCAAGGCCGGCATGTTCGCGCGCGGGGAGTTTGAGCTGGGCGAGACGCCCGCGCTCACCGTGCCGCAGCCGGCGCTGGTGGTGCGCGATGGCTTCAACTACCTGTTCCGCCTCAATGCGGACAACCGGATCAGCCAGCTCAAGGTGCAGACAGGCCGGCTGGCCGGCGACCGGGTCGAGATCACCTCCGGCCTGGCCGCGGACGCGCGCATCATCGTCAGCGGCGCGGGCTTCCTGAACGACGGCGACCTGGTCAGGGTGAGTGATACGGCTCCCGCCACAGCTGCCACAGTCTCCGCAAAGCCGGTGGCAGCAGCCAACAAATAAGGAGCAGGCTCATGAATGTCTCCTCCTGGTCGATCAAGAACCCGATTCCGGCGGTCATGCTGTTTGTGCTGCTGACCTTTGCCGGCATGCTGTCCTTCAGGGCGATGAAGGTGCAGAACTTTCCCGACATCGACCTGCCGACGGTGACCGTTTCGGCTTCGTTGCCGGGCGCGGCACCCGCGCAGCTTGAAACCGAAGTGGCGCGCAAGCTTGAAAACTCCATCGCCACGGTGCAGGGCCTCAAGCACATTTACACCAAGGTGCAGGACGGCGGCGCCACCATCACGGCCGAGTTCCGGCTCGAAAAACCCGTGCAGGAAGCCGTAGACGACGTGCGCGCCGCGGTGTCCAAGGTGCGCGGCGACCTGCCTGCCGACGTGCGCGATCCGGTCGTGTCCAAGATGGACCTGGCCGGCCAGCCCGTGCTGGCCTTCACCATCCGCTCACCACGGATGGACGAAGAAGCGCTGTCCTGGTTTGTCGACAATGACGTTTCGCGCAAGCTGCTGGCTGTGCGGGGCGTGGGTGCGGTCAACCGCGTGGGCGGCGTCTCGCGCGAAGTGCGCGTCGCGCTGGACCCGTCCCGCCTGCAGGCCCTGGGCGCCACGGCGTCGGACATCTCGCGCCAGCTGCGCCAGGTGCAGACGGAAAGCGCCGGCGGGCGCGCCGACCTGGGCGGCAGCGAGCAGCCTATGCGCACCCTGGCAACGGTGAAATCGGCGGCCGAACTGGCCGGCATCGAGCTGGCCCTGAGCGACGGCCGGCGCATACGGCTGGACCAGGTCGCCACCGTGATCGACACCACGGCCGAGCCGCGCGCGGCCGCGCTGCTGGACGGCAAGCCCGTCGTGGGCTTTGAGGTCGCGCGCAGCCGCGGCGAAAGCGAAGTTGCCGTGGGTGCGGCCGTGCAGGCGGCGCTGGCCGAGCTCAAGCAGCAGCACCCCGATGTGGAACTCGTCGAGGCCTTCAACTTCGTCAAGCCGGTGCAGGAGGAGTACGACGGCTCCATGCACCTGCTCTACGAGGGCGGCATCCTGGCAGTGCTGGTGGTCTGGCTGTTCCTGCGCGACTGGCGCGCCACCTTTGTTTCCGCGGTGGCGCTGCCGCTGTCTGTGATTCCGGCTTTTATCGGCATGCATTTGCTGGGCTTTTCCATCAATGTGATCACCCTGCTGGCGCTCTCGCTGGTGATCGGCATCCTGGTGGACGATGCGATCGTCGAGGTGGAAAACATCGTGCGCCATTTGCGCATGGGTAAAACACCTTATGAAGCCGCCATGGAAGCGGCCGACGAAATCGGGCTGGCCGTGGTGGCCACCACCTTCACGCTGATCGCGGTGTTTTTGCCCACCGCCTTCATGAGCGGCGTGGCCGGCAAGTTCTTCAAGCAGTTCGGCTGGACGGCTTCGCTGGCCGTGTTCGCCTCGCTGGTGGTGGCACGGGTGCTCACGCCCATGATGGCGGCCTACATCCTCAAGCCCGTGGTGGGCACGCACACCGATCCGGGCTGGATGCGGTGGTACATGCGCGCCGCGACCTGGTGCATGCACCACCGCGTGAAGACCATGGCCATGGCCACGCTGTTTTTCTTCGGGTCGGTGGCACTGGTCCCGCTGCTGCCCACGGGCTTTATCCCGGCCGACGACAACTCGCAGACCCAGGTCTACCTGGAACTGCCGCCCGGTGCCACGCTGGCCCAGACCAAGGCATCGGCCGAACACGCGCGCCAGCTCGTCAGCAAGGTCGAGCACGTCAAGAATGTCTACACCACCATAGGCGGAGGCACGGCCGGTGGCGACCCGTTCGCCATGCAGGGCGCGGCGGAAACCCGCAAGGCCACGCTCACCGTGCTGCTCGATGAGCGCAGCGAGCGCCCGCGCAAGCAGGGCATCGAAAACAAGATGCGTGCGGCGCTGGAATCGCTGCCCGGCGTGCGCAGCAAGGTCGGGCTGGGCGGCTCCGGCGAGGCCTATATGCTGGTGCTGACGGCCGAGGACTCCAATGCCTTGCAGGCCGCCGCGCTGGCGGTGGAAAAAGACCTGCGAACCATTCCGGGTCTGGGCAATATTTCATCGAGCGCCAGCCTGGTGCGGCCCGAAATCGCCATCAAGCCGGACTTCGCGCGCGCGGCCGACCTGGGCGTGACCAGCGCGGCCATGGGCGAGACGCTGCGTATTGCCACGGTGGGCGACTACGAGGAATCGCTGCCCAAGCTCAACCTCTCGCAGCGCCAGGTGCCCATCGTGGTGAAACTCGACGATGCGGCGCGCAAGGATTTGAGCGTGCTGGAGCGCCTGGCCGTGCCCAGCGTCAAGCCCGGCGTCGGCCCTGTCATGCTGGGCCAGGTGGCCACGCTGGAAATCACCGGTGGGCCGGCAGTCATAGACCGCTACGACCGCTCACGCAACGTCAAGTTCGAGATCGAGCTGTCGGGCCGGGCCCTGGGTGACATCACCGAGGCTGTCAAGCTGCTGCCGGCCATCAAGAACCTGCCCGCCGGTGTGAAAGTGGTGGAAATCGGCGACGCGGAAGTCATGGGCGAGCTGTTCGCCAGCTTTGGCCTGGCCATGCTGACCGGCGTGCTGTGCATTTACATCGTGCTGGTGCTGCTGTTCAAGGACTTCCTGCACCCGGTAACCATCCTGGCGGCGCTGCCGCTGTCCCTGGGCGGCGCCTTTGTCGGCCTGCTGATCGCGCAGAAGAGCTTTTCCATGCCCTCGCTGATCGGCCTGATCATGCTCATGGGCATCGCTACCAAAAACTCCATCCTGCTGGTGGAATACGCCATCGTGGCGCGGCGCGACCACAATATGTCGCGCTGGGATGCGTTGCTGGACGCCTGCCACAAGCGCGCGCGGCCCATCATCATGACCACACTGGCCATGGGCGCGGGCATGATGCCTATCGCCCTCGGCTTCGGGGCGGCCGACCCGAGTTTTCGCTCACCGATGTCGATTGCCGTGATCGGCGGCCTGATCACCTCCACGGTGCTCAGTCTGCTGGTGGTGCCGGCGGTGTTCACCTATATCGACGACCTGGAGCATTTCATCCAGCGCACCGCCCGCCGGCTTCGTGGCAGGCACGAGGCGCCCAAGGAGACCCCGGCCCCGGCACGGGCCAGCGAATAGCCTGGGAAGAGGTAGGTAAAGCGAAAGGCTGCTGCCTCGCAAAAAAGCCACGCCAACGTGCGAAATGTGCCGATTTAGACGGTTTCGCCGACTGGGGTTTTGCGCCCCCGCCACGTGGGCTGGCTTATACTTCTGGGTTCAGCTTTACATTTCTTCACATGTCTAAACGCGTACTGCTTTCGGGCGCAACCGGCCTGATTGGCGGCGAGTTAATGCTTCTTCTGGCCGCGCGCGGCGTCTACAGCACCGCTGTAGTGCGCGCCGCCGATTCGAACCAAGCCCGTGACCGCCTCATGGAGCGCCTGAAAAAGAGCGTTCTGTGGAAGCCCGAGTTCGCCGACATGGTGTCCGCCGAGGCTGGCGACGTCGTCGAACCCAATTTCGGCCTGAGCGCGGCCGTGCTGCAGTCCGCCGACGTGATCCTGCACTCGGCGGCCAGCACTTCCTTCAAGCCTGGCGCAGGGGTTTACCCTATCAATATCAAGGCGGCCGAGCAGTTTGCCGGCATCCTCAAAAACCTGGCCCCCTCGCAGCGCGGCTTTTTTGTCGGCACCGCTGCCGTCACCACCGAGCCGCGCGGCGTGATCACCGAAGACATGCCCTTCGCCGGGTATGCCAACGACTACATCCGGTCCAAGCGCGACGCCGAAACCCTGTTGCGGGCCGCCGGCAGCCCCTTTGTCAGCCTGCGCCCCGGAATCGTGCTGTCGCGCGGCATCGACGACGCCAAGCTTTCCCGCAACATGCTGTGGTCGATTCCCGTGATGGCCGAATTGGGGGACGTTCCCCTGGATCCCCTGGCCAGGCTCGATTTCGCGCCGGTGGACTTCATCGCCGGCGCTTTCGCCGAAATGCTGCTCAAGGGTGAACTGGCCCATGACTGCTATCACGTGTCAACCGGCGAAGACTCCATGACGTTCAAGACGCTGGCCGACGAGTTGACGGCCACCATGCCGGGCATAGGCAAGCTGGTGATGCGGGGGCGCGATTTTGTGCCGACACCCAAATTCGCCCGCCAGCGCTGGATGTTCGAGGCACTGCAACCCTACCTGCCTTTTTTGACAGCCGATGCGGTGTTCAGCAACGCCCGTTTGCGCGCCGAAATCGGCGCGGCGGCCGTTGCGCCGGCGCCTGTCAGCTATTTAGGAGAGCTCCTGGGAACGTTCAGCCTGTCGGATGCCGTCCGGCAGATGTACACCCCCTGAAGCACAAAAACAACGCCACCGCTTTTGTAGAATGACCTAGAGGTTTGAACAGAGAGGTCAGCTGTCACGGCGATGGTGGGACAATGACGCTTTGCATATACACGTACTGGTTGGGTGATGAATTCTGATTTGATCAAACTTTTTGCCGAGACATTTGGCATCAGCGAGGAAAAACTGCTGCCTGATGCCACGCTGGAAAGCCTCGGATTGGATTCCCTGGCGGTCATCGAATTCCTCTTCCAGATCGAAGACCAGTTCGGCATCCAGATTCCCGATCAGGCCAATCCGCCCCGGACCCTGGCCGAAATGGTCCAGCTGATCGAGCCTTTGCTGCCATCGGGCAAGCCCGCCGCTTAAGCCCCTGGCGGGCGCCCCAGGACATCCATGCGTCGCGTTGCCATTACGGGTCTGGGCGTCATCTCCGCCGTAGGGACCGGCACTCCGGCTTTTTTTGACGCCCTGCTGACCGCCCGCTCCGGCATCCGCGCCGTCGACATCCCCTTTCCCACCGGCACCGAAAGCGTGCTGGCCGGCGCGATCGATTTTGATCCCGACCCTCATTTCCCGCGCGCCCGCTTGCTGACCATGGACCGCGTCAGCCAGTTTGCGCTGGTCGCGGGTCGTGAAGCCATGTCGCAGGCCGGCCTGAGTGATCTCACCGCCGTGCACAACAGCTTTGCCGCCGAACGCTTTGGCGTATCCCTGGGCACGGGCAGCGGTGGCGCCAGTTCCACCGATGTGGCGTACACGGCCCTGCTCGAGCAAAAGGTCGCCCGCCTGCGCCCCATGACCGTGGTGCTGGCAATGAACAACGCGATTGCCGCCCATGTCTCCATGGAGTTCGGCCTGAAGGGGCCGAGCAGCACCATCTCCAACGCCTGCGCCTCCTCGGCCGCCTCCATCGGCGAAGCCTTCCGGCAAATCCGCCACGGCTATGCCGACGCCATGCTGGCCGGCGGTTCGGAAGCGCTGCTCAACCGCGGCACCATCAAGGCCTGGCAAGCCATGCATACCCTGGCCAAGCCCCACGCCGACGGCCCCGAAACATCCTGCCGCCCCTTCTCCTCCGACCGTAGCGGTCTGGTGCTGGCCGAAGGTGCCGCCATGCTGGTGCTGGAAGAGTGGGAAAGCGCCAAGCGCCGCGGCGCCACCATCCTGGCCGAGCTCAGCGGCTACGCCTCCACCACCGACGCGCACCACCTGACGCAACCCGATGCCCAGGGCCAGGCGCGCGCCATGACACTGGCGCTGGCGGATGCGGGAATGCGAGCCTCCGACATCGGCTACCTCAATGCCCACGGCACCGCGACCGACGTAGGCGACGTGGTGGAAACCAGCGCCATCAAGCTGGCCTTCCAGGAGCTGGCCATGAGCCTGCCCATCAGCTCCAGCAAAGGCGTGCACGGCCATGCCATGGGTGCGGCCGGCGCCATGGAATTCATCGCGAGCGTGATGGCCCTGCGTGCCGGGCAAGTGCCGCCCACGGCCTTCCTGCACCATCCCGACCCTCGCTGCGACCTGGACTACGTCCCGCTGACGCCGCGAAGCGCCAAGGGCCTGCGCGCGGTGATGTCCAATTCCTTCGCCTTCGGCGGCTCCAATGCCGTGCTGATCGCCAAAGCCGCCTGAGGTCGCGGCGCCGGCTTCAGGCGCCGCCCTGCGTAGCCCTGATTTTCTTCACCAGCGCGGTAGTCGAGTAACCATCCACAAACGGGATCGCCCGGGCGTCGCCGCCATAGGCCCTGACCACCGCCGTTTCCGCGAGCTTGTCCATGTCGTAGTCACCGCCTTTGACCAGCAGGTCGGGTTGCAATTCGGAAATCAGCTCCAGTGGCGTGTCTTCATCAAACCAGGTCACCAGGCTCACCGACTCCAGCGCCGCCATCATGATGGCCCGATCCTGCTCATTGTTAAGCGGCCGGTCGGGCCCCTTGCCGAGCCGCCGGGCTGAGGCATCGGTGTTCAGGGCCACCACTAGGCTGGCGCCCAGCGAGCGCGCCTGGGCCAGGTAGCTTGCGTGCCCGCGATGCAGCACATCGAACACCCCGTTGGTGAAGACGACGGGCCGGGGCAGCGCGGCCAGGCGCCCCGGTGCATCCGCGCGGGAAACGATTTTTTGAAGGAATTGGGGGGGCTGGAGATCGCTGGGCATCCCGCGACTTTAACGGAAGGCCTGGGCCACGATCTCCACCAGCAGGCCGCCGTCCAGGTCGGCACCTACCACGGCGCGCTGGGGCCAAGCTGCGCTGTCGTCGCCTATCCATTTCTGCCAGGCGATATCCAGTTGGTTTTTGTGTTGCATGTCGGCCAGGAATATCTGCACGCTGAGCAGCAATGCGCGAGAAGCGCCCACATGCGCCAGGTGGGCGTCAAGCATCTCAAGGGTCTGCGCAAGCTGTGCATCGAAATCCAGCGAAGCGTCGCTGGCGTTCGCCACCGCGAACACCTGTGCGCCCCGGGCAACCACCCGGCTCCTGCCACCGGCGGCACTCGGCCAGCGCAAGTCCTGCATCAGGCGCCGGCGGGCGAGGGCTTGGCGGTGATGGAATCGGCAAGCTCCTTGCCGATCTCCTTGCGGTAGCGGTTCAACTCCTGCACGGTCTTGAAGCTCTGGTTCAGCAGCAGACTCAGGTTGTGCAGAATGCGCTCCACCACCTTGCCTTCCCACACGGCGTCAAACTTGATCTGCGTGTCCAGCCAGTGCTCCAGCCATTCCGGGTTGGGCAGGCGGCTCTGGATGGTGTCGCGCGGGAACAGGCTTTTGTTCACGTGCAGGTTGGTCGGGTGCAGGGCTTGCGCCGTGCGGCGGGCGCTGGCCATCAGCACGCCAACCTTGGTGAAAGCAGTTTTCGCCTCATTGCCGAAGTTGTTGATGGCGCGCTTCATGTAGCGCAGGTAGGCGCCACCGTGGCGCGCTTCGTCCTGGCTCAACTGGGTGTAGATCTGCTTGATGACCGGCTCGGTATGCCATTCGCTGGCGCGGCGGTACCAGTGATTCAGGCGGATCTCGCCGCAAAAATGCAGCATCAGGGTTTCCAGTGCGGGCGCGGGTTCGAACTCGAAGCGGACTTCGTGCAGCTCTTGTTCCGTCGGAGCCAGTTCGGGCCGGAAGCGCTTGAGGTATTCCATCAGCACCAGCGAGTGCTTTTGCTCCTCGAAGAACCAGATCGACATAAAGGCCGAGAAATCGCTGTCGTCCTTGTTGTCGCGCAGGAACATTTCCGTGGCGGGCAGGGCGGACCATTCGGTGATGGCGTTCATCTTGATGGTCTGGGCCTGCTCGTCGGTCAGCTTGGCCGGATCAAAACTGGCCCATGGAATGTCTTTGTCCATGTCCCAACGGACGGATTCAAGTTGTTTGAACAGTTCGGGGTAAAGCATGTGAACTCCTTCGCGATCAAATTCGCGGTAAATCTGCCTTGGACGCTATTGGGCGCATCCTGGGTATTAGGGGTGATTTTAGGCGGCTAATGTGACAACTTGCGATTTGTCGGCAATTTACCGGCAAATCAGGCAAATTCGGGCTTATTCCGGCGTGTTTACCTACTTGAGGCTGTAGGGTCTCCCTTCAGCCGATTTGTGCCGTGAACCGAACAGCGCCAGAATCAAGCTGCCATCCACCCAAATGCCCGAGAGTTTAACCATGCCCGCTTCCAAACCCCGAAACCTCCTGCGGGCCGTGATTTGTTGCGGCGCCCTGCTGGCCGGCACTCTTGCGTCGGCCGCCCCGGCTGGCCCGACGCCCGCTGCCTGCCCAGGTCTTTTGCAACAAAACTTTTTGCGCCTGCAGGACGAAAAGCCGCAGTCGCTATGCCAATACAGTGGGAAAGTGGTGGTCGTGGTCAATACCGCCAGCTTTTGCGGCTTCACGCCCCAATACCAGGGGCTGGAGGCACTCCATGCCAAATACAAGGACCGGGGGCTGGTGGTGCTGGGTTTTCCTTCCAACGACTTTTCGCAGGAAAGCGGCAGCAACAAGGAAATCGCGGACTTCTGCGAGAACACCTTCGGGGTGAAATTTCCTATGTTCACCAAGACCAGCGTGACCGGCAAAGATGCCAATCCGCTTTTCAAGCAACTGGCGGCGAAGACAGGGACCGCCCCTCGCTGGAATTTCTACAAATACGTGATCGCGCGAGACGGCAGCAGCGTCACCAGCTTCAACTCCATGGCCGACCCGGCCAGCCGCTCCTTTATCCAGGAGATCGAGAAGCAGCTTGCGCTTCCTTGACAGGCTGGCACCGCCGTTTCTCGACCCGTGCGCTGGCCTGCAGTGCGTTAACAAAAATTTACCTGATGGACTGTGGCCGCAGGGAACTCCGGGCCTTTTGTGCGCTCATACTTGGGCAAGCGCATTTGCCGTCACAAGCAGCGCTGGCACCGAACAGTTTCATTGTTGCGAAGCCTTCTGAGCCGTCCAGGTTCAGCTGCAATCCCGGGGCGCTCCTCCTCCTCCCTCCCTCCCTCGTTCGCGCCGGGGCGCTTCGCAGCATTTTTATATTCCAGCCGGCAAGGCACCGCTACAGGCGGTGCGTCTTGCGCGTTGCGGTCAGCCGATCCTGTATCGGCCTGCTGCGGCGAGGGCTTGAAGGCGCGCCCTCAATCTCAATATCAGCCCGGCGGAATCGTCTCCGCGAAGCTGGGGCGCTGCATCAGCTTGTCTTGCAGCCGATTCAGATTGGGATAAAGCTCACGCCAGTTGATCTGCGTGAAGCGCAGGTCAAGATAACCCAACGCGCAGCCGACCGCCACATCCGAGAGGCTGAAATGGATGCCGCTGCAAAAGGCCTTGTCTCCAAGGCCGGTGCTCATGGCCTTGAGGGTCGCCTCTATCTTGCCCATCTGGCGGTCGATCCAGGCGTCGCTGCGCTGCTTGGCGCCGCGTCCGCTCCAGGTGGCCTCCAGGCGCGCCAGGATGGCAGCGTCGATGAGGCCGTCGGCCAGGGCTTCCCAGGTTTTGACTTCAGCGCGCTCACGGCCCTGGGTCGGAATCAGCTTGCCGACGGGCGACAGGGTGTCCAGGTATTCGACGATCACGCGGGAGTCGAACACGGCTTCGCCGCCTTCCATGACCAGGCAGGGCACCTTGCCCAGGGGATTGGACGCGCCGATGGTGGTGTTCGCCGCCCAGACATCTTCCAGGATGAACTGGAAGTCGAGCTTTTTCTCGGCCATTACGATGCGCACTTTGCGCACATAGGGGCTGGTGGCGGATCCGATGAGTTTCATGGTGGTGTGAGATCGTGGTCCGAGGGAAGTGCATTCTATCGAGTAAGCCCAGCCCCGGGCTGACAGGGCCCTCCAAACGTCGCAAATCTGGACAGTCTCGCGGGCCCCGCCCCTACAATTGGAGGATGAGCTCTTCCACCCCGTTTTCCACCATCAACGCCATCTCCCCGCTGGACGGCCGCTACGCCGGCAAACTCGCCCAATTACGTCCCCTGATGTCCGAGCAGGGCTATATGCACCGCCGTGTGCAGGTGGAGGTAGCCTGGTTCATCGCATTGTCCGACGCCAAATTCGCCGAATTCAAACCTCTCAGCCCGGGCGCCCGCACCTATTTGCTGGGCCTGGTCAAAAATTTCTCTGAAACCGATGCCGCGGCCATCAAGGAGATCGAAAAAACCACCAACCACGACGTGAAGGCCGTCGAATACTGGATCAAGTCCAAATTCGAAGCCAGGCCGGAACTGAAGGGCGCCAGCGAGTTTGTGCACTTTGCCTGCACCAGCGAGGACATCAACAACACCAGCCACGCGCTGCAGCTCAAAAGCGGCCGCGACCTGGTCGTGCTGCCCGCGCTCGACAAAGTGATTACCCAATTGCGCGAAATGGCCCACCTGTTTGCCGGCGAGCCCATGCTCAGCCGCACCCATGGCCAGACCGCCAGCCCGACCACCGTCGGCAAGGAAATCGCCAATGTCGTCGTGCGCCTGGCCAATGCGCGCGAGAAGATCGCCGCTGTCAAGCTAATGGGAAAAATGAACGGCGCCGTGGGCAACTACAACGCCCACCTGTCCGCCTGGCCCGAATTCGACTGGGAAGCCTTCAGCCGCAACGTGATCGAAACGCCAGAGCCGTTGGGTCTCGGCCTGACTTTCCAGCCTTACAGCATCCAGATCGAGCCGCACGACTACATGGCCGAGCTGTTCGACGCCGTGGCGCGCGCCAACACCATCCTGATCGACCTGGCCCGCGACATCTGGGGCTACGTCAGCGTGGGTTACTTCAAGCAGCGCCTCAAGGAGGGAGAAATCGGTTCGTCCACCATGCCGCACAAGGTCAACCCGATCGACTTTGAGAACGCCGAGGGCAATCTCGGTTTGGCCAACGCGCTGCTGCGCCACCTGAGCGAGAAGCTGCCGATTTCCCGCTGGCAACGCGACCTGACCGACTCCACCGTGCTGCGCAACATGGGCGTGGCGTTGGGCTATGCCGTGCTGGCCTATAACTCCCTGAGCGTGGGCCTGAACAAGCTGGAGCTGAACCGCGAAGCGCTCAGCGAGGACCTCAACAACTCATGGGAAGTGCTGGCCGAGCCGATCCAGACCGTCATGCGCCGCTACGGTGTGCAGGGCGCCTACGAAAAACTCAAGGAAGTCACGCGCGGCAAAACCGTGAAAGCCGAAGACCTGCATGCGCTGATCCGCTCGCTGGAAATTCCGGAGGCCGAGAAAACCCGATTGCTGGAAATGACGCCCGGCAGCTACGTCGGCCTGGCGGCCGAGTTGGCAAAAAGAGTCTAACGCCCGTCCAGGCTCACTGCGCGTAGCCTGTCCACCCTTCCAGGGGGCGGTGCCTGCGGTCTGGCAAAGCCAGTCCCGCGGCCCCTCCTGGTTGGGCACCCTCTTCAAGCTGGCATGTCGTCGCCGCAGTTCCAGCACTGCTCGAATCCACCCTCTACCGTCTCGCCGCAAGCGCACAGCCAGCGCCGCTGCGGCATGTTCTGCAAGCTGTGAAGCAACTCCTTCGCGCGCGCCTCTTCGTGGTCGTGCGTGAGCCAGACTTCGGGCAGGCACTGGTCGGGTGGTAGCTCGCCGGCCACGCTTCCCAGGAAGTAGCGCTGCACGCTGGCCGCAAAGCCGGCCTGTTGCAAGGCGTCCACCCACAATGCGGCGATGGCGATATTGGGAGCGCGGGCCAGTCTGAGCATGCATCCAGTGTAGCCAGCTTCGCCGCCAGTCGCTACAAAATTGATAGCTGACTGGATCAGGGTTTTTCGTCAGCTGGGGCGGGTGTTTTTCCTTCCAGCGCCCTGTCGGCATAACGGCCAAAACGCCAGGCAGTTGCCTCCTGCGTGATGCGCCGCCAAGTGCCGCGCTTTTCGCCGGGCGTCATTTCGGGCCAGCGCTGCACCTCGTCGAAGGTGCGGCCGCAGCCTTTGCACTGGGCATCGCCCTGGCTGGTCGAGCAGATGGCGATGCAGGGCGTGTCGGCGGTGGTGTCATACCAGGCGCGCCAGGCCGCGAGCGCTTTGGGCGGGAAGGTTTTTTCGTCGGCCTCGTCCTCATGGTAGAAAACCATGAGCGCATAAACCTCGGCCAAGGCCCGCAGCTCCGACGCCAGCGTCACGCCGTCGGGCGAAGGCTTTTTTTCCCGCCAGTAGTTAATGGCGGCTTCGATATCGGTGATGTGGATGCCGGGCATGGAAAATAAGTACCAATGAGGGGTGGCTGGCCGCGCCTGGAAAGAGGAATGCGCGAAGCCGCAGGGCCGGGCCGTTCATTATCTGCCAGACGGCAAAATCGCTCTCCGGACGCGGGTTTGGTTTCGCGGGATTTGAGGGCCATCCCTCATTGCCCTTGCAGCTACAGCCGCAAACCCCTGTCGAGCCTTCACCATAGGGCAATCGCGCGCAGGTCCGGGCGAAAAACCGAGGATTTGCAAAAAAATCTTTTTTATTGTCAAATACGCAGACGAAGGGGAGTAACTCCCTCGTTTTGCTGCAATATTCGATAACAGACACCACAGCAAAATCGCTAACAGCAAGTCGTCATTACGAAGTTCACACTTCCGGCTTGTTGGGCATGCAGCGACACTGCATGTCGAGCCAGACCTTCGATTGAAACCTGAACAGGTTTGATCGAGGCGTTCGCGGCACCAGTTCCCTGACCCGAACCATTCACAAGCCTATTCCGGTTTCACGAATCCGGAAATTCGTTCGCGCGAATTTCCAAGTCGAAACTTGATATGGAGTGTGAGCTTTGGAACTATTTACCGCCCCCTGGTGGTCCGCCCTGCTGGCGATCATCCTCATTGACCTGGTGCTCGCCGGCGACAACGCCATCGTGATCGCCCTGGCCGCGCGCAACCTGCCGCCCAACCTGCAAAAGAAAGCCATCGTCTGGGGCACCGTGGGGGCCATTGTGGTCCGCTCCGCCATGACCGTCGGCGTGGTGTGGCTGCTGAAAATCCCCGGCCTGATGCTGGTAGGCGGCCTGGGCCTGCTGTGGATCGCCTACAAACTGCTGGCCGATCAGGGCGACAAGGAACACGACGGCCCCGTCGCCAGCACCTTCTGGGGCGCGATGAAAACCATTGTGGTGGCCGACGCGCTGATGGGCATCGACAACGTGCTGGGCGTAGCCGGTGCCGCGCACGGCTCTTTCGACCTGGTCGTCATCGGCCTGCTGGTGAGCATTCCCATCGTGGTATTCGGCAGCACCATGGTGCTCAAGCTCGTTGAACGCTTCCCCGCCATCATCAACATCGGCGCCGCCGTGCTGGCCTTTACCGCCGCCAAGATGATCGTGAGCGAGCAACTCCTCGACCCGATTTACGGTGGACCCGGTGCCCTGCCCTCAGCCGCGACCCTGCACACGGCCGCCACATGGATCACCTACGCAGTAGCTGTGGCCGGCGTACTTGGTGCGGGCTGGTGGGCCACCCGGCGCAGCCGCTCCAACCGCGACGCAGACCTGATCCCTCACTGAACCCGGCCAACAGCAAGCTTTCTAAAACGACGACAACTCAAGGAGAACTTCATGGACAACATCATCGTGTACGTTGACGACGCTGCATATGCCCTGCAGATGCTGCAACCCATGCTGCCCACAGGCGGCACCCGCAACCCCACCCGCTGGATCGTGGTTGGCTGCGCACCCCGCGTGACGCACCGCGTCAGCAAATGGGTGACGCACAGCGCGCGCGAAAGCTGGCGCGGGAAATGGGCGGAAAAAGTCTTCGCCCAGTTGGCGCCGGTGCTGGAACAAGAGGGGGACACGGTGCTGACCCAGCTGGCGCAAACCACCTTGATGAGCCAGACCGAGTCCCTGATCAAACAGCACGGCGCCGCACGCGTGCTGGATGCCCGCCGGCCGAAGTTCGGCCAGGACATGCAGCCTGTCACGGCCACGCAGGCCCAGGAAAGCAAGGGCGTGCTGGGTTACGCCACCGCGCTGGCGGGCGCCGGCTTGCTGGTGGCGACTGACTGACGGGCCCTGCCATCCCCTGCCAATGCGCCCCCAGGGGCGCATTTTTCTTTAGGCGGCCCGATGGTATTCTTTGGCCATGAAACTCATACTCAAATGGATTTTCAGCGCGGCCGCCCTGCTGGCGGTCGCCTACCTGTATTCGGGTGTAGTGGTGAGCAGCTTTACCGGCGCGCTGATCGCAGCCGCCGTGCTGGGCGCACTCAACATGGTCGTGCGGCCCATCCTCGTGCTGCTGACGCTGCCCGTGACGCTGGTGACGCTGGGGCTGTTCCTCTTCGTCGTCAATGCGCTCATGTTCTGGGCCGCGGCCAGCCTGACCAGCAGCCTGAACGTGACGGGCTTCGTTGCAGCGCTGATAGGCTCGCTGATTTATTCAGCGCTGCAGCTAGTGATCGACTTTGTCCTGGAGCGCCTGTTCCTTGATAAGTGACTCCGTCTGGCGCGTTCGCGTGTCGAGGATGGAGCCTTCCACATAGTCCGCGCTGCCTGGATTGCTGCGCATCAGGCCCTGTGCCGCCTTGAAACGGTCCAGCGCCGCCGGATAGTCCAGCTGCGCCGCCCGGCTTTCCGCGTCGGCCCGGATCGCCCGCACATTCTGGTTCTGGTTGCCGTAGGCGACCGCGAGCAGCTGCCAGGCCGTCGCATCCTTGGGATGCGCTGCCACCCAGGTTTGCAACCGGCTGGAGACGTCCTGGGCCCGTTGCGCCGCCAACAACGAACGCGCTTGAGTCAACACCTCCGCACGGGACGCTGCCTTTGAAATATCGAAAGTCGCAGCCGTAGCCGGGATCACGCCGGCCATCAGATCGATGTCAACGGCCAGTAGATCCGCAGCGCCGGCCGCCTGCGGCACCCCGGCCACCAGCGGCCTGAGCCTTGCCAGCAAACTTCGGGCGCCCGCGAAGTCCCGCAGCTGCGCTGCCGCATAGGCGCCTGCGTACACAACCCCGGCGTCGCGCACGTTGTCCGCCGAAGCCGGCGACTGCAGGACCAGGGGTGCAGTGCGGCGCTGGGCTTCCGTCACCATGGACCGCAGCGCATCGACTCCCGGTGCCGCCAGAATGCGCGCACGCGAAGCCATCATGGCGTGCAGCACGCGGGCCTTGCCGGCCTCGAGCAGTTTTTCCTGCGAGGGCTTTTGAGCCTCGGCGGAGGCCAGCTGCACGCGCGCCTGCGCGGCGGCAATCCGCTCGGTGGTCAGCGGATGGGAGCGCAGGTAGGGGAAGGAGCCGTTGTCGTTCAGGCGCGAAGCCTGCTGCAGCTTTTCGAACATGGTGGTCACACCGCGGCTCTCAAAGCCGGCGTCCGTCATGACGCCAAAGCCGATCCGATCGGCCTCTCTTTCCATGTCCCTGGAGAAATTGAGCTGGTTTTGCACCGCAACCGCCTGGCCGCCGACCATGGCGGCGCTGGCGGCGTCGCCGTTTTTCCCGGCCGCCAGGGCGCCCAGGACCATCGCAGCAATCATCCACGGCGTCTGCCGCGACTGCTGCGTCAGCATGCGCGAAATGTGCCGCTGTGTCACGTGGCTGAGTTCGTGGCCGAGCACGGCGGCCATCTCATCCGCATTGCCAACTGCTGCGATCAGGCCCAGGTGCACGCCGAAGTAGCCCCCGGGCAGGGCAAAGGCATTGATGCTCCGGTCCCGGATCAGGAATACCTGCCAGGCAAAACGCTCCTCAAGCTCGGCATGCAATTCCCCACGGGTGCGCGCCGCCGCTACCAGCGGCAGCCAGATGCTTTGCAGGTAGTCGGTCAGCACCGGGTCATCGATGTAATCCGGGTCCCGGTAAATGCTCGCGGCAATGCGATCACCAACGCGCCGCTCGGCCGCCGCCGCCAACTCGGAAGTTTCACCCAGCGAAGGCAGGGAGCCTGTGGTGGTGCCGGGCGCGGCTGCGGGGGCTTGCGCAAGGGAAAGGTTGGCAGAGGCCGCCCATGCCAGCACGGCCAAGGCCAGCCTGGCCAGCACAGGACGAGGTGCGGGCAGCCGCATCCGCTTAGAACGAATCAATGGGTACAAAAGCGATCACCTCTGCAGTGTTGGAATCCACCAGAACCGTCCAGAATGTTTTCCGACCCACCATCGGGATATAGCCGACCTGCCTGGCCTTGTCACTTCCGCCCGAGGCAGCCTTCAATGCGGCGTCGATGTCACCCGCCTGGGCCGGAAAACGTTTTTTGAGGTCTTCCAAGGGCTTTGCGCGCGCCAGGACCTGGGGCTTGGTCTGATCGTAGCGCTGCCAGAAACCTGGGCGAGCGCCAAGTGGGTTGCCTCCCAAAGCGTCAAAGGTCGCATCAGAGCGCTCTTTGGCATTCTTGAAATCGCGAACGGAGAGTAGTGTCGGCCCCGTCAAGGGCAACGTACCCAGCCCGGCGGGTGCCTGATTCAATTCTCCTTTGGGCACCTCGAGGGCATGGACCACCCTGAAACGATCTATCTCGAACACCAGGTGGACGGGACGCACCACGCCGACCGTCCATAAGCCGTAAGCCAGAGCGGCCAGCTGGAACAAGCCGATCACCGTCAAGTCCAGGCGCAGCAGCCTGGCGCCCTTTTTGACATTGAACACTGCCAGCGTCAGAAGAGGCCCCATGACCACATCGACGGCCACCAAGATCATGAACAGCTCGCGGCCGCCTGAAATCTCCCGGTATGGGTAGGGGTACCAGACCCAAAAAACCAGCGCCGCCGCGAGAGCGGCAATCGCAACGCTGATACCCAAATGCACACCTGCCGCCAGCAAACGGCTCTTGAGAGGACTCTGAGTCACAAACATGGTCTTATGATGAGGGCCCGTTGTAAAGGTTTCGTAAAAGCATGGCTCTCCCTCCCGCACTCACCCACTTTGACGGCCAAGGCCAGGCCCATATGGTTGACGTAGCGGGCAAGGCGGCCACACACCGTGTCGCCATCGCGCAGGGCCGTATCGTAATGAATCCGTCGACCTTGTCCATAGTTCTGCAGGGCAGCGCCAAAAAAGGGGACGTGCTGGGCATCGCGCGTGTCGCCGGCATCATGGCCGCCAAGAAAACCAGCGAACTGATTCCCCTTTGCCACCCGCTCGCCCTGACCCGCGTGGCCATCGAGTTCCAGCCGCAGGAAAGCGATTCGAGTATTGCCTGCCGCGCCACCGTCGAAACCGTCGGCCCGACGGGTGTGGAAATGGAGGCCCTTACCGCAGTACAGGTGGCGTTGCTCACAATTTACGACATGTGCAAGGCGGCCGACCGCGCGATGACCATCACCGACGTCAAGCTGCTTGAGAAGCACGGCGGGAAATCCGGCAGCTTCACCAACCCCTGAACCCGCCTGCTACGGCAGACGCTCACCGCCCTCGGGCAGGCCGGCTTTGGCCGTGGCCCATCGCGCATGCTCCTTCGGGAAAGCCGCCCGGTAGCGCGCCAAATGCATCAGCGCCTCGTCATCCCGCCCCAGCATGACGGCGCTTTCAATCACTTTTTCAATCATGGACGGCTCGGGCGAATAATGCAGCATCGCCGTCGCCGTGTTGAAGGTCCACTCCGCGTTGTCGCGCGTCAGCGGCGTCAGGTTCAGTTCGGCGAAACCGACCTGGTTGCGAAACAGCCATGAATCCCGGATCTTTGCCAGGGTACCGTCGCGGTAGGCCGGATCACGGTCTTGCGGTGCCAAGTAAATCTGGCTGACCCGGTGGTAATCCCATGCGGCGTAGGCGCAACATACCAGCGCCCCAGCGGCCAACAAGCTCCTCCAACGGAGTACTCTGGGCACCTCAGAAGCCGGAGCTTCACCGCCAATGCGCCATAGCAAGCCCACACATAAGCCAAAAGCGATCTGGAACGGCCCATACCAGAGGGGGTATTCCAGGAGGCTGTGCAGCATGATCACGGCCAGCACGCTCCAGGCCAGCTGGCGCGCGATATCCGTCTCGCGCCAGGGCCGCCGCCGGAACACCCACCACGCGGCCAGGCCGCAAATCAGCAACGCTGCCGGAATGCCCAGTTCCACCGCCAGGTGCAATGGCAGGTTATGGGCATTGTCCAGAATCTCGCAAAACCGCGGCCCGGCATACAAGTTGGCGTAGTGCGCATAGTCCAGCTCCCCCCAGCCCCAACCCAGCCAGGGTTTTTGCATAGTAAGGTCCAGCACGTTGGACCACAGCACTTTGCGGCTCGCGCATGCCAGTTCGCCGCCGCGAAGCCGGGCCAGCATGCCGTGCGCCGCCGGATCCAAGCCCAGTAGCCAAGGCAGCGCCAACGTTGCCAAGGAATAGACCAGCACCGCGGTGACCAGAAGACGCAAAACGCGAGGCTGGCGCCACGCGCCCCATATTCCCGCCATGGCGCACAGAACCAGCAACTCCAGGAGACCCGCGCGAGAGGAAGATGCGGCATTACCGGCCGCAAGCAGGCCTGCGCCCAGGTACAGCAACCACTGGCGAGGCCCGGCGGTAGCACGCTGGCCGGCGGCCCACACCAGAGCCGCCAAGGCGATATTGGTAAGGCTGGCAAACTGGTTACGCTGGCGAAGGTTGGCAAACGCCTCCCCAGGCGCCGGCGTCTGGCTCACCCACGCTCCCAACGCCGCCGTGGCACCGAAGTATTGAAGCAGCCCGATCAGGCTGCTGACCAGGCCGGCAAGCAGCCAGGCCCAGGCAGCCGGCGCCACCCAACGTTGGGCAAAAGAGGCTGCACCTGCGGGCTGGGCGGAGATTGCACGCATCGACGCCAGGCACACCAGGGCAGCCGCCGCAGCGAGCGACACCAACCAGGGCACAACGCCCGGCGAGGGGCCGGGCGCAAGCGGGTTGAGCCAGGGGAGTGCCAGAAAGAGAATGGCGATCAATTGCATAGGTGTGGGACGCCGGAATGCTCGACGCGAGCACTCACCAAAACGGTAAGAACAAGACCGAAAGTTGCGAGATTAACTGATCCGGGCGCTGGGGATTACCCTCGCGCAGGCGAATGGCAAGCGCGGCTGTCAGGCAACCCCTGCCGCCGGTCTGCCAGCTTGCACCGGCAAGTCACCCTATGCGCAACGGCAACGCTTTTTCTCGCTTCCATGCGTTAGCATCGTGTCGTTTCGCCTTGAAAACCGCGTACGAACAAGCCTCCCGGGCCGGCACATCCAGCCATCACCAAAGAAATATGCACACCCTCTGTGATCAAGCGCGACCCATCGCCACTCGAGCCGCTTTTAGTGCCTCAGCCCATGGAGCGCTTGCCAGACCATGAGCACGGTCGTTTTGAACCCTGTTCGGATCTTTTCCGATATCTGGCGCCATCGCTACCTGCTCGGCCAGCTCATTAAAAGAGACGTATTGCTGCGATACCGAGGCGCGATGTTTGGTGTGCTGTGGATTTTTCTCAGTCCGTTGCTGATGTTGGCGATTTTCGCCTTTATTTTCGGTCAGGTCTTTCAAGCGCGCTGGCCCCAGCAAGGTAACGGGTTGCCGTTCTGGCTGCTGCTTTACAGCGGTTTGATCACTTTCAACCTCTTTGCAGAAACAGTTTCTCGTGCGCCGACGTCGGTGCGCGGCTTCCCCAGTTTTGTGAAGAAAATTATTTTCCCTGTGCATATCCTGCCTGTTGTTCCCCTGGGAGCGGCTCTGGTACACGGCGCGTTCAACTTCCTCCTGCTTGTGGCCGCACTGGCCGCAGTGGGAGGCCTGCACGGCCAGATCATACTTTTCCCGTTTCTCTTACTACCCGTTGTGTTGCTTGCCTTGGGATTGTCCTGGTTTGTGGCGGCATGGGGAGTGTTTATCAAGGATATGACACAGATCATTCCCGTATTTGTACAGATGCTGATGTTTTTGTCGCCGGTTTTCTATCCGGTAAGTGCTGTCCCGGAAATACTACGTCCGGTCTATCAGGCCAACCCCCTGGGGATAGCTATTGAGGCTTCTCGAGCCGTGGTCACCGGGCAACCCATTCAATGGTGCGCCTGGAGCATTTCCCTCGCCGTCTGCTTGAGTGCGACGCTGCTGGGTTACGCCTTCTTCCAGCACTACCGTGAGGAGTTCGCGGATGCTCTCTGACACCGCAATTTCAGCGCAAAACCTGACCAAAACCTATCGCATCTTTGGACATGCAGGGGATCGCATTAAACAGGCTCTCACGTTAGGGCACATGCGCTTTCATCGCGAATTTACCGCGGTGGAGAATGTCTCTTTCCAAATTAAAAAAGGGGAGACGATTGGCATCATTGGGCGCAACGGGTCCGGCAAGAGCACATTACTGCAATTAATCTGCGGCATTCTGAAGCCAAGTTCGGGAACTGTATTGGTGAACGGCCGGGTTTCCGCTTTGCTAGAACTAGGGGCCGGATTCAATCCGGAGTTCACAGGTCGGGAAAATGTCTATTTCCAGGGCGCGGTGATGGGCCTAACCAAAGCAGAAATGGATGCCCGCTTTAACAAGATCACGGACTTCGCAGACATAGGCGAATTTATCGATCAACCAGTCCGTACTTATTCCAGCGGCATGTACGTACGATTGGCGTTTTCAGTCGCCATTCACGTCGAACCGGATATTCTGGTCGTGGACGAAGCACTAGGCGTGGGCGATGCTGTCTTTACGCAGAAATGCTTTCGTTTTCTAAATGAGTTCCGGGAGAAAAGTACCCTTATCGTTGTTAGCCACGACCTTAACGCCATCACGCGTTTATGTAAGAAAGTTTTGTGGCTGGATCACGGAACCGTACAGGATTTTGGTGCAGCCAAGACGATCTGCGAGAAGTATTTGTCGGTTATTTTCGGCGGGGTGCCGCGCAACCTTGACGGTTTTCCTGGGCGAAAAATCGGTGATCAAACTGATCCCAGGCTGCCTTTCCTCAATGCGAGCAACCTTCGAAATGATCTGGAGCTGTTTAGTTTTAACCCGGTCGCTCCCTCGTTTGGCAATGGAGACGCCCAAGTGGTAGACGTTCAACTGATGGACGAAGCCGGACAGCAGCCTTATAGCTGGGTAATTGGCGGTGAGGCGGTTGTTCTGGTCATCCGAGTACAAATTTACAAATATCTTGCATCGCCCATCATCGGGTTTCATGTCAAAGACAGCATGGGTCAGCCACTCTTTGGTGACAATACATACATAAGTTATGCGGAGGATCCTGTTGCAGCCGATGCTGGCTCAATGATTGAAGCCCGGTTCCAGTTTCAAATGCCCAGACTGCCTATCGGCGAATATTCTGTGTGTGTCGCAGTTGCCGAAGGAAGCCAGGAAGCGCATGAGACGCAGCATTGGATTCATGACGCATTGCAGTTCCAATCCCGTCGAAGCAGCGTAACCGGCGTATCCATAGGTCTGCCCATGCAGAAAATATCGTTGGAACGGCACCCACCGCACTTGTCGAGAGAGGAAGAGGAGGGCACTTGATTCAAACTGATAACCCAGCAACAGATATCTCTTGGACAGGCGAGCGTTATGTCCCGTTTGTTAAAGGCGATATTGAATTGGAACACCTGCATCGCTATGCCTTCGCAGGCGAGCTGGCTGAGCAAAAGGATATCCTGGATATTGCCTGCGGCGAGGGATACGGATCACATCTCCTGGCTGGAAGAGCAAAAAGCGTAATAGGTGTTGATCTGTCCGAGGATGTCGTACTTCATGCTCGAGCGAAATACGTGGCGCCGGGCCTGGAATTTCGCCAGGGTGATTGCACATGCATTCCTTTAGAAAACAGCAGCGTTGACATGGTTGTGAGCTTTGAAACCATTGAGCACCATGATCAACACGAAGCCATGCTGTCAGAAATTAAACGGGTACTCAAGCCCGGGGGGTTGTTGATGATCTCAACCCCCGAACGAGGGCTCCTTGACGGGCTCCCGCTGCGTCCCAATGAATTTCACGTGAAGGAGTTAAGCCTTTCGGAGTTCACAGAACTACTTGCGCGGCATTTCAAGAACCACGTATTGTTCGGGCAAAAGGTTCGATATGGATCACTCATGACGCCAAGGCCGTCACCGTCAAGACCGTTGGCCTCGGCGAGCCACCAGTTTACTTTTCATGCTGGAGATGCCGAGTCGATCATTGGCCATAGCGCCGATCCGGAGCCGCTTTTTTTCGTCGCTCTTGCATCGGACTCTCAGCTCCGCTTACAGCCGCCAAGTTTTTTCGATGGCACGGATTTTATTCAACGCGAGATGGCGAAATGGCGAATCGCGAACGATACATTGGCAAGAGAGGTGGCACGCGTAAAGGCGACCGTATCCTGGAGAATCACCAAGCCACTTCGGTTTGCCTGGAACACACTGCGTCGGCTCTCGAGCCTCTAATTCCCACCGCCAGTCCGCCTGCAAAATTTTCTCAGGAAAGTCGGAGTATTTAGGCGGCGTGCCGAATTACCCGAAGCAAAGCACGTGCCACCTTATATATTGAAAAATCGGTTGCCCTCACTACTCGTTTGGGGAAAGTATGCGCACCATTAATGCGATAGGCCACTACATAAAAGAGAACGGCGGTTTCTTTATTGCAACCCGTAAGGTGGTACGACTCTCCTGGATGCTTCTCGGCAAGTTCGGTGTTTCGGGGCTGGTTGTGGAGGTACGGAACACACTGAAAACAAGGCGCATTCAGGTGGCGCAGATAGCGCGCAAAAATTCGCTTGCTAAATTAGCCACCAGCAAAGAGATAACCATCCTGGCAACACCGCACACGACATACGTTGCGCACATGTTGAACCAATCGTTCTCAGAAGCTGGCTTTCAAGTTTCCATAATCACGTCGCGACCGCCAATGGGCTACGGTACCAACGTACATATCGTCGTGTGTCCTCAGATGTTTTCACAGCTTCCGCAAAATCTGATTTCATTTCAAATGGAACAATCAACCAGCTCGCGCTGGTTTACGCCAAGCTACTTGAAGGTACTCCGCAATTCGTTGGTCATTCTGGATTACTCAAAGGAAAATATTAGGTTCATGGGACAACAGGGTATCCCATACGGAAATATTTTCTACATGCCCATCACGAAAATCCCGAATTACCTGGATTTTCTGGCCGTCAAAGGCTTGCGCTTTGAGCCAACCAATGAAAAAACCTACCCGGTGCTGTTCTACGGAGATATCAACAACGAACGGCGGCGGACGATTTTGTACGAATTGGGCAAACGGTTCGAGGTAAAAATTATTGGCAATCTATTCGGCCGGGATCTCTATGCACATCTGCTAAAAGCGCGAGTCGTGGTCAACCTCCACTACTACGAAAGCGCCCTGCTGGAAACGACACGGATCTGCGAATGCCTTTCTTTGGGGATTCCAGTCGTGTCAGAAAGTGCATCGGATAGAGGTGACTATCCTGAACTGGAATCTCAAGTTCGGTTTGTGGAGATAGGTGACGTTCCGGGAATGATAGAAGCGATTGAGAACGCGCTTGATGCCCAAGCCGCTATGCCGAAGGTGGAAGCGTCGCCCGATCAATGTGGTGAAGCGCATGAAAAGATGTCGTCTTTCTATCTGAATCGATTTTTGCTCGCATACGGACTTATTGACCTGGACGCACTTTCTTCCAGGGTACCTGCTTTTCCACCACGCTTGATCACAGAGAAAATCTGTTTGAGCCTGCCAGAAACCCCTGCTCGCAGGGATTCCTTTTTATCCCAGGATCTGCCAGCTTTCGAGATCTTTGATGGGCTGAGGCACACCCAAGGTTGGGTCGGATGCGCATTAAGCTACAAGTACCTTATAAAGCGGGCCCAAGCAGCGGGCCTACGGCAGATATTGATCTGCGAAGACGATGTGGTGCTTAACCGCGAGGGCAAATCCGCAGTCCCGATCATTGAGAAGTATCTGGAGTCCTTGAAAGGGGAATGGGATATTTTTGTCGGATTGATTGCGCATGTTCACCCCGATGCCGAGATAAGCCGCGTCGTTGAATTTGATGAGCTAACCTTTGTACATCTGAACAAGATGACCAGCATGGTTTTCAATATTTACAACCACACCATTTATGACCTGTTGGCTTCTTGGGACGAATCCAATGAGGATCCCAAAACCAACACAATTGATCGATATCTGGAAAATACCAAAAATCTACGGGTGATTACCGCAATTCCCTTTATCGCGGGGCATTCCGAAGAGGATAGCTCGACTTTATGGGGTTTTGGAAACGAGAGCTATACCGAATTGATTGTGCGCAGCAAGGAAGTACTTCAGGAAAAGGTTAGCGCCTTCAGAAAAGCAGGTATCAAGGAAGGCCTGACAGATCCACCGTTAACGCCGTGACGCGCTGGTTGGTGCAAAAGAGCTTGCAAGCGCAAGAGGACGGTGCGCCGGCTCCCTCTCGCGGAGATGGAACTGGTGTTGCCCTAAGGTGCTGATTAATATCATCGAGGCACACCACCCGGTGGACGGCTGCGGTGGCAGGCCGTACGCACTGGAGTCGATGCGGCGGGCGCACCTGATGCAGAGCTGGTTGCGCTGAGGTAGCTTCGCGCATCTGAGTCTGAACGAGCCAATCACTGGTAAGACGCGACTTCGCTGAACCATTCTCAAGATGATCACCGCGCTGCACCCACTGCCTGCAAAGACGGCGGTGAGGCGAGTCACCGAGTCTGAATCAGCCTGAAAAACGCCAGTCGCAAGCGTCACTTCGAAGTGATGCGTGTATGGTCATGGCGCCTTATTCAGACCGTCCCCATGCTTGGAATCAACGCACGTCCGGGATACCGTGCGCCTGCAATAAACGCAGCTTCTGGGGAAACCAGCGAAATACCGCGAAAAATGTCCGTACTCCTACGCATCGACTCCTTTGTAACTCTCGACGCAGTCGAAACAAGCGCGCCCGCTCAGCCCAGAGCCCCTTAAAAGCCGCCAGATAGATTTCACGGAGCAACCCAGCCTCGCGGTTTAGGAGTGCCAGCAGCACTCCCTCCGCTAACAAGGCAGCAAGGTGAAGAGGGAACAGGAGATAGAACATTGGCCAGGGATAGGTCAACACCATCACATAAGCTTTGTTGCGCTCCGACAAAGAGCGACGTTTCCGTGAGGTGACCAAGCGCCCCTCAGACGTTACTTTGCCTCCGCCGAGGCTGTATCCCACATGATGGCGAAATCCGGAGGAAGGCAACACTCGAACAGGATACCCAAGCAAACGCGCCCGGCAGCACAAATACATATCCTCCGCCAAGGTATGGAACCAAGCTGGAAAACCATCCAGCTCGTTCCAAAGCACCACTGGAACCCATAAACAGGCTCCAATGACCATTCCGACGTCAGTCGGGTGGCGATTTTGATTGGGAATCGGATTGAGGAAGAGATCGAACCAACTACCCACATCAATCAGATTACCGCTATTCGCATCGTATTGAGGCAGGCCCAAGACAGCAGGCTTACCGAGCTGACTCGCCTCCGCAAGCAAGGTTTGCAAGGCATCCGGGTAAAGGGCCGCGTCATTGTTGAGCAGCAACAGGTATTTGCCCTTTGCAGCGGCCGCCATACGGTTGTTCGCAACGCAAAATCCCACGTTGCCGTCGCTAATGATTAGCCTCGCCTGCGGGTATTGGCTGCGAATGTGGTCTACCGAGCCGTCGCTGGATGCGTCGTCATGAACAAGAATCTCAACGGAAATGGGGCCTTCCTGTTTGATCACCGACTGCAGGCATTCGTCGATTACCCCCATGCCGTTGTAGTTGGCGATGCACACTGAAATAAGCGGAGAATGGTCAATCATGGACGTTCAACCAAGTCCAGGTCCGCACTATTCCGTCTGCCAATTCAACTGTGGGTTGCCAATCAAGCCTTGTCTTGAGGCGTGCGCTGTCGAGCACGACGCCGCGAACATCAACACCTCTCGCAGGCCGGTAAATCGTCTGCAACGCCCTGCCGCATTGCGCTTCCACGATGGCGCGAACCTGGTTGATGCTGAAACCCATTCCGCTACCGAGGTTGTAAGTGCTTGAGTCCTGGGTGAGGTTGATCAGGCCCCAGGTAGCCTCAACAATGTCGTCGATGTAGATGAAGTCACGAATGTTTTCACCATCGCCCCAGACCTCCAGCGGTGTACCTGCACGAACGTGTTCGAGCATGGTCCGAACAAGGCCAAAGCCTCTTGTCATCATCTGGCCGGGCCCATAGGCATTAGAGGGGCGAAGGATTGTGATCGGGTGGCCCTCAGCCCTGAGCGCACTACAAAAAACCTCTTGTGAGGCTTTGCTTGCACCGTAATTCGAAAGCGGGGCGAGCGGACTGTCTTCCGTCACAGAAAGAGTTTGGGGATTGCCGTATACGGTACCGCCGGAGGAGAAAAAGATCAGGTGCGTGCCCGGTTGTTTTCTCAGCAGGTCCACTAAACGCAAAGTCAATGCAAGGTTAGCGAATTCAAGGCTGGAACTCGCCGCGGACGCGCTCGGCGTGGTGGAACAGGCAAGGTGAACCACGGTGCCGCACTGGGCTAGAACAGGCTCGAGCTGATCCTCCTGGCGACGGCCGAGGATATGCACGGGGACTCTTTCACGCGCCAGACGCTGAGCCAACGTACGGCCGATGAAACCGGCACCGCCAAGCAGCAGGACGCCATCGCGCCTCATGTGCGCCGCTCCAATAGATCTCGATAGGCTGCGGCGTAGCGAGCAGCACAGTCGTCCCAGGTGCCGATTGACCCCCTGATCCAGGCCCTGGCCGTCAGCCCCACTCGTTGATTGTTCAAAGGGTCTTCCAGCCAATCCAGGCCCTGGCGGAGTTCGTCACGACTGACTGCCAGCCAGCCGCTTGTGCGGTGCTGCAGCATATCGGAGTGAGCGGGCAGGGCGGATGCCAGAATGGGCAAGCCCGCAGCCATGGCCTCCAGCATGACTTGCGGCCTGCCTTCGTCATGGCGGCTCAGGGTGATCAGCCCGCATGCCCGAGGGAACCAGCGCTGCAGCAAGTCCGCCGGATGCGTCGGGCCGTGGTAATGCACCCAAGAGGGAAGTTCAACTGTTTCCTGCATCGGGCCGAACAGGTGCAACTGCCGCGCCTCGCCGAAAAGCCCCTCGCCCCAGGTAAACAAGTCACCTATTTTGTTGCGGGTCAGTCGCGTCACAGCCAGCCAGATTTTCGTATCGCTTGCGGGGGGATCGCGCACAACTTCAAACCATGGGTCATCGACTCCAAACGCAATCGGTCGAATCTCGGCAAGGCCGCCAAATGCCCGTTCCAGTTCTGGCCGCATCCATTCGGCGTTGGGGGCCAGGATCGCACGGCGTTGCCGTAGCACCGTGCGTAGCAGGGCCTTCATGCCGGGCAGGCGCAACAGGCCAAAATCGCTGCCCAGCACGGTGATCAGGGCCGGCGTTGTGGTGCCCCACAAGGGCAAGGCGTTCTGGAGCCAGTTAACGTGAACAACATCGACCGGCTGACGACGATAAGCGCAACCCAGGCGCGTGAGCAAGGCCAGGATGGTCCCGACAGCCAGCGCCTTCCGGGTGCGCAGCAGATGCGCGATACCGCCTTGTTGCGACAAGCGCCCCAGCCAGAGTGCATCGGCCGGTGTCGTCGCGGTGGCCACGCCCGGGGGTAACTCTCCCGGGGGCGCCCATAGCGACAGATTGACATCGTGACGCCGCGCCAGCGCACCGGCCTGGTTCGCAATAAAGCGGCCACGCCAATCCTGAAGGCTTTCCGGATAAGAAGTACTGCTCATCAAGACGTTCAAACGAGGGCTTTCCAGGTTGGGGGTATCAGTCAACATACATGGACGGCGCGGCCTTCCCATCAGGCCGTAACAACCGCCACCGTGAGTTGCCTGCGATGCAGTCAGCGGCCCATGCCGGCAGTTCCACAGCGCCAACAAACACAATACCTCCGGATGGAGCGTTCACCCATTGTGCACAGTCGCCGCCAGCCGGCGAGTAGGCCTTGGCCCCCGTCAGATACCGAATATAGAGAGCTCGATAGTCCGTCAGTATGACCGTCGACGCGTCGATGGGGCCTATGGTTTCCTTGATGGCGCGACTTGTCGGTGAAGTGTCACGCAGCTCCCGAAAACCAAGGCCGAAGTCGGAGCGCCAGCGAGGTATGCCTTTTGAAGCGTAATTATGGTGAATCCGGTCCGCCTGGTCGAAGCCAGCATAAACCAGCAAACCCAGCAACAGGGCCATCAAGACTTTCCGGATGTCGGGCGAACGGCTCAGGAAGGCAGCGTTGACTGCGGGCGCCATCGCAACAAGAAGAAAAGGAAACACGACTGCCACCATGCGCAGATCCAGATCAATGGTGGTCTGGATTCGCCTGGCGTAAAGCAGAAAGAGCAGGTAGCCCGCAAGCCAGACCATCGGGAGCCAGACTTCGGGAGGTCGCAACCATTGCACGCCGCTGCGGCGAAACGCCTTGTAGGCCACGAAGGCGGCCGCGATGAGCATCGGAACTTCCAGATTCGCCCGCAACACCATGCTGAATGCGAAGAACGAATGTTCAAACAGGTCGGCAATGACGCCCAGATCTTCAAGCCACCTGCTGAATTTCGGCATTCCCCCGCGTGCGGATCCTGAGATGTTTCCGGCCAGTTGCCAGTTGCGAAACCACAAAGGCAATGCCACCGCCGCACCCAACAGCACGCCGGCCACCGCATGCACGGCGCGTTTTCCGAAGGCGGAATTCGATGCGGCGAGAACCGAAAACCCGAGAACAGGAAGGAAGACTACTCCGGCATACCTGACCCAGTTTGTACTCCCCGCCAGGACGGCTGCGACCGCAAGCCAGATAAATTTTCCTCCCGACGTACGGTATTTCCAGAATCCCGCATAGGCCAGAAGAACCAGGGGCATGAACAAAGTCTCGCTCCATGCATGGCCATAAACAATCATGTTCGTAGGGGTGAACGCATTCACGGCTGCGATGATGCAGGCGACCACGGCATTGCCAGTGGTTCTCCAGCAAATCCAGAAAAGAACCAAGGTGGTAAGCGCGAGTAGAGCCGGATTCAACAGAGAAGGAACATCATCGACAGCGCCGTGCGCCAAGCCCATTCCCGATGCCCAGAGTGCGGGATAGCCGGGGGGCCAGTTCAGCAAAGGCTGCAGTTCCGGTTGCGGGGCGGAAACGTTGCTCGACTGCAGCGGATGGCCGGCTGCGAACTGCAGCGCGGCATCCCGGTAGGTCAGAGAGTCCATGGTATACGCGACCCGGCCCCCTGTTGCATAGTGCATTAATCCCAAGGCAATAGCCAACGCGGCAATCACCATCAGGACGATCGTCGCGTTTCGGGAGATGGCTGGTCGACCAGAATTCGAGGTCGCGGTGAAGGCATGTTCTGCGGAAACAAGCGGGGCGACAGCCTCTATTACCTTCGTGCCCATTAGAGGTCCTGTTTGTCGCTGGTATCGATATCCTTGTAATGCAGCGCGGAAATCTGCTCGGAAACAATACCGATCAGGAAGGTGAAGACTGCCGAGATAAACAGCAAGGCGCTCATATTCGTGAAGCGGCCCGCCGTCAGGTAGGTATACAGGTAATAGGCCAACCCCGTCAGGAAAAATCCCCCGCTGATCGGCAGGAAAAGCTTTTGCGGGGAGAAAAGCGTGCCGATCTTGATGATGATCAACAGAAAACGCAACCCGTCGCGCAACGGGTGAATATGGCTTGCGCCGCTGCTCCTGCGCGGCGAATGGATAGGCACATATGCCACGCCGTATCCGGCGCGGAAAAAACTCATGGTGATGGTAGTCGGGTACGAAAATCCATTTGGAAGGAGATACAGAAATTGACGGAAACGGGCGGCACGAACCACTCTGAATCCAGAGGTCAGATCGGCAATCGGCTGCATCACCATCCAGCTGGCGAAGCGGCTGAATATGTCGTTGGCGGCGGCGCGGTGAAGACCGGCTTGCGAGCCCGCCTGCCGCGCGCCCACCACCATGTCGTAGCCCTTGTTGAATTCCTCGAGCAGATTCGGTATGTCCTCGGGCTTGTGCTGGCCGTCGGCATCCATGAAAACTATCACCTCACCGCACGCCGCCCTGGCACCTGTCTTGATAGCCGCACCGTTGCCCTTGGGGTAATGATGCTTAAGCGCCTGCACCTGCAACTCGGCGCATACAGTAGCTGTGTCGTCGATAGAGCCATCATCTACCACCAATATTTCCGTTCCCGGCATTATTTTCAGAAGCCTGGGCAACAGCGCGCGCAATCCTTCCGCCTCATTTCTGGCGGGAATGACAATGGATATCTTTGCTGCTGGAATCATTGAGGAGTGGGCCCGCAGAGTCAATTGTGAGTCATGTTAACCGTTGCCAGCAGCTCACCGAGGGTGCCCCGCTCTTCTGCGGAAAGGTCCAGCCCTTGCAGTTCAAGCAACAACCGCCGGGCCTGTTCCTTGTCGCCGGAAATCAATATGAGCTGCGCCCACTTCAAACGATTACTGCCATTGTGGGGATTGAGCTTTAAGGAAGCCGCCAAGGCTTGGCTGGCCCCGGGCAGATCCCGTTCTCGCAGCCACCGGTAGTCGGCGCGCCAGGAGTAAAGTATCGCCCTGACACCGTCCGATACGCTCGCGTTGTCAATCGCAGCTTCAAACAGGCGCTCTACTTCCGGCCGCGCCAGGCATGGCGGACCCGCGATGGACATTTCTTTCAGGGTGTATAAAACACCTCTATCCCCTGGGGCGAATGGCGTGTCCCGCAAGCGCCGGGAGAGTTCGTCAATAGGACCGCGCGCTACCGGCACGCCGGATTTGCAATCCAGGGAGATCAAGCCCAGCAGGCTGATTTTGAGGCTCGGATCGATCCGGCTGGCAAGCCCAAAATAGTTCCGAGCTGAAGTGTTGATCGCCGAATCAGGAAAATTAGCCTCGGGCAAACCGGCCAAAGCCGCGCCAGCCTCATGTTGAGCCCGCGCTGACGCTGGATGGTATTGGGCCTCAAGTTGCGTTCGTCGCAGCTCATCTCCATATTGATGCGCCCGCAATGCGGTGATGAATGAGAGATATAAGAGGACCACCGCGGCTAGCCCGAGGCATCCGGCTCTGAGCGCAGTACCCCGCTCGATTGCGTATAACAAACCGCCGCCAGCCGCAAGCGCAACCCCAAAGAACGGAAGGTAGTTGCGATGCTCATGCGCAATTTCCAGCGGCAAAAAGGTGGACTCGATGAGATGGCCCAACAGGAACCAAGCAATACCGAACGCAACTATGGGCGCACGCGCACGTATTCTCCAGATAAACAGAGCAAGCGCGAGCAAGCCAAGAATAGCGGTCAGTGTCGTCCACGGCGCTAGCCAGCCAGTGGAAATTTCAATGTCATCATGGTTCAAGGCAAATGCAGGCAAACGTGGCAACAGCATCAGGCCCAAGTACAGCCAGATCACGCGCCCCTCCGTCAGCAGACGTTGCGTCATTGAGAACGGCCGGAATTCATACCCCGCCCATAACCATTGGGCTTTCCCGGAAATCAGGTAAACCGATGCAGCCAAGGCTACTACAACAGACAACGCCACAAGCCCTTTGGCGAACCGATCCATATGCCCCACCGAAGCTCTTCTCAGCAACACTTCCCAGGCAAGAACAAATACCGGAAACAACACTCCGGTTTCTTTGCTCAGCAAGGACAGCGGCCATACAAAGATCCAGGCGGCTAAAAGCAGCGCCAGCCCCCCGCGGCCGGCATGCCGTCGCCCTTCTATATGCAGGCAGAATGCCGCCAGCAGGAATAGCGCCGACAGGCTTGCCATACGCTGCACCACGTGCAGCACCGGCAACAGTTGAATGGGATGCAAGAGCCACGCGGCAGTGATGACGCTTGAAACCAAACGAACGTGCAATCGGGCTGCAGCCGCATACTGGGTGAGCAGCAGGCGTTGCGACACCACGAATACCAACACACCACAAAGCCCGTGGATCGCGAGGTTGGTGAGTTTGAACGCAAAAGGGCTATAGCCGCTGAAGTAGTAGTTCAGCGCAAAACTAAGCTGTGCAATCGGTCGTCCGGATGGGCCGGCGCCGCCGCTGAACCACGCTTGCCGAATGGAATCCGCAGAAAGGCTTTGCAACCGGACACCCGGCGCGAAAAGAATACTGGGGCCGTCATCAAAAAAGAAAGCGCCCTGGAGCCCCGGCCAATAAACGCCCAGCGCCAGCAGCCCAAGCACGGCGACGATGACGGGAACAGGAAATCTGATTTGCTGCATGCAAAGACCCAATAAAAAAGCCCCTTGGGGTCACCCAAGGGGCTTCGCGAGATATCGTCAATCGATTAGAAGTCTTTGCACGAGCTGGGCAGGTATTTTGGTGGGACGGGGGTGGTGCCGCCGCCGCAGGTCCAACCCACTTGGCCAGTTGCCGTGTTGGCGGTGCCGCGCAGGATCACCGTCTTGGTAGCAACAGCAGCGGGCAAGCCGGAGGCCGTGTCCTTGGTGGTCACGATAATGTCACCAATCGTGGCACTGGTGCCGGTATAGGAAACCGAAGCCACATACTTCGACTGTTGATCTTGCACGCCCATGGATGCGGCGGTCAGCGACATGGTATTTTTCTGCGAGTAGGTTTCCGCAACGGCGGTGCGACCCGAAGAACCAGCCAGGATGACTTCAGACATCTTGGCGCGGACCATGTAGTCCTGGTAGGCAGGCAATGCCACCGCAGCCAAAATACCGATGATCGCCACAACGATCATCAATTCAATCAGGGTAAAACCCTGCTGGAGAGAACGCTTCATAAAAACTCCTTGGTTGAAAAAAAGGGACGACTCACTTCAGCAGATTCCATGCCAACGGCTTTAGCCAGAAAATGATGGGTCTTTTGCTCTACAACCCATGGCATTGGCTGCATCCCTGGGGCGATTTTTGTCACCTGGCGATAAAACGTGACATTTTTGTACGGCCAGCGGCAGAGCTGCAGAACGCCTACTGCCCCACCTGAAGCATCAGCCATTCAGTCAGCTTGTCGGAATACTCTTTGGGGATATTTGCATCCTTGAGAGTCCAGGTAAATGCGTTTCCAAGCTGGGCTTTTTTGTAGGTGTTGAGTTTGTGGGCTTGCTTGAAATGGGCTACCTGGCCGGCCATCTGCCCCAATACCTTGACGGCTTTTTGCTCAAACGCCTTTTCACCGACGTGAACGCCGGCAGGCATACTCGCGATGAAAAACCGTGCGAGCGATTCACCAAATTTCTTTGCTTCTTTAGCATCAAACCAGCTCAGTATCATGTCGCTTCTCCCGCTTTACAGCCCATCCAATGCAGACGTTCTTTGATTATTACATCACCGGAACGTACCAATAAAAGAACCTCGCCATGGGATTCCTTGAACGATTTCTAAAGCCTCGCGAAGTGTCTGCCGGCGCAAATGAAAAGCCCGAGCCTCCTGCCGCGCAGAAGGCCAACCAACTGCTCGAGGAAGGCATGCTCCTGGAGAACCAGGGCCGCATGGACGATGCCCTGCAATGCTACGGAGCGGCTATCGACTTGATGCCTGACCTGGCGCGAGCACATTTCAACCGCGGGACCATCTTGCTGGATCGCGGTGACGCCCAAGCGGCACTGAAGGACTTCACCACCGCCCTCTTCCTCAAGCCGGACTCCGCAGGAGCCAGCTACAACATAGGCAATGCCCAGCTGCAGCTGGGAAATGCTGCTGCGGCTGCTTCGGCTTACCGCCAGGCTCTTGTGCTCAAGCCCGGGTTTGCTGATGCGCAAGCTGCGCTGCAGGCGGTGCTTTCCGTAGAGCCCGGCAGTGCCGAAGACTGGTTCCAGCAAGGCCTTGCATTGCAGGACCTTGATCACCTTGACCAGGCTGCAGATTGTTATCGCAAGGCGCTTGAGAGCCAGCCCAATCATGTGGATGCGTGCAACAACCTCGGCGGCATCCTGTTTCGGATGCAAGAACTCGAAGAAGCCGCCACCTGGTTTCGGCGCGCCTCTGAGGCGGCCCCAGCCAATGCCGACCTTCGGATGAATCTGGGAGATGCATTGAAGGCCCTGGGCAAAAATGAGGCGGCAATCGACAGTTACCTCCAGGCGCTGGAGATCAAGCCAGGCTATGCGGCGGCCTTGATTCGCCTGGGCAACATTCAGGCAGACACGGGCAAGCCTGCAGCCGCGGTTGCAAGCTACCAGGAGGCCTTGAAAACCGATCCGGACAACATCGAACTCAACCTGAACCTGGGCGTTGCCTTGCAGGGGCTCGGGGAGCTCGACGCGGCCGAGGCATGTTACCGGCACCTCCTTGAGGTAGACCCGGGAAGTGTCGCGGCGCACAGCAATCTGGGCGTCATCATGAAAAAGCGCCGCCAGCTCGACGCCGCCCTGGCCTGCTTTCGCCAGGCCCTGGCCCTTCAGCCTGATTTCGCCGATGCTCACCTGAACCTCGGCAACGTGCTGCAATCGCTCGGACAAATAGATGCTTCAGCGCAGAGTTATCAACGCGCACTGGAAATCAATCCCGATTCTCCATTGGCCCATTCCAACTACGGCACGGTGCTCCAGCATCTCGGCCAATTTGACCTGGCGCAGGCGAGTTATCTTCGTGCGCTGGAAATCGACCCGGACCTGGCTATCGCGCACAACAATCTCGGTCTCATATTCAGCCGCACGCGAAGGCTTGACGACGCCGTCGAGAGTCTTGAACGCGCGATCAGCCTGCAACCCGACTACGTTGATGCGTATGCAAACCTTGGGGGCGTCTTCAAGGACATCGGCCGCCTCGATGAATCACTGGACATCTTGCGCCGGGCACTGGAACTTGATGCAGGCTGTGCGATAGCGCACAACAACCTGCTATTCATCCACAACTACGTGGCGGACCAACCGGCGGAGCAGTTGCTGGCGGATGCGCGGCGCTTCGGTGAGATGGTGGAGCGCCAGGCCCGACCCTACAGAGACTGGCCCAACTCACCCGATCCCCAAAGGCCTTTGC